>DAOQMM010000030.1:0-31701 GCA_035335645.1 Rhodocyclaceae bacterium
AGGGTCATCACGCTGCCGGGGTCGGTGAGGGCCTGGCGGATGGCGGCTTCGGCGGCGGCCTCGTCGGCAGGCAGCCGCGCCGGGTCGGGGCGCTCGGCGAGCACCGCCGCCACCAGCCGGCGGTAGCGCGCGGCCAGGCCCGGAAAGCGCGCCAGGGTGGCGGCGCTGGCGGTCTGGTTGGCGACGATCCAGTTGCCCGGCAGCTCGGGCAGCGCGGCGCCCTGGGCGATCAGCCACAGGTACAGGTCGCGGTTGAGGCGGCGCTCCGGGAACAGGGCGATCTCCGCCGGCAGGCGCAGGGTCTCGTCGTCGCGGGCCGCGTGGGCGACCTTTTCACCCGCGTGGGCGATGCGCGCCAGCCAGCTGCGCCGGGCGCCATGCTCCACCTCGGCGGCGGCGGCCACACGCAGGCCGGAATCGCCGCCCAGGGCGCGGAACAGGATGCCCGCGGTGCGTTCGATCTCGCTGAGCCTGACCGCTGCCTCGGGATGGCTGCGGGACGCGGCGCGGGTGATGAAGCGGTGCCATAGCCCGCCGATGAACTCTTCCATGACCCGTCCTATCCGAAGATCCACCCGCCATGACTGCCCGCCACCGCGCCCAGCACGGTGACCAGGCTGGCCGCGAGGAGCACCCCATGCAGCCGCCGGATGCGCGCGAAGGTGGCGTCCGGATCGGCCTGGGCGAGCTGGCGGAACAGCTTGTGGAGCACGAAGGGCTCCAGCACGAAGAGCATCAGCGCGAAGACCGTCCACACCGCCACCATGGCGTGCATCCACCACCACTCGGCGGGCTGGGCGAAGCGGCTCCACAGATCGAGCCGCCACACCAGGTAGAGGCCGGACGCGCCCGCCAGCAGCACCGCAGCGCGGGCGATGGCGGCGAAACGATGCTCCAGACGCTCGAACAGGTCGATGCGCGCGGCCGGCTCGGCCAGATCGCGGCAGGCCGGCAGCAGCACCCAGGTGACGAAGGCGACGCCGCCGATCCAGATCAGCACGGCCAGCACGTGCAGGGCGCGGGCCAGGGCAAAGTCGTTTAAACCGCTCACGGATGCTTCCTCCATTCTTCGGCACGGGGCGCGCGGAATGCCGCCTCGTTGTGGCGCGCCGCCGCGCCGCTCACCCAGTGCAGCAGGGGGCCGGACGGGTGATCCCGCTGGGTGGTGGCGCAGGCGCTCACGCACTGGGCGCACTGGGTGCAGGTGAACATGGCGCGCTTGATCGCCCGCGGCTTGAGGCGCATCGGGCAGACGTGCTCGCAGGCGGCGTCGCACCCGACGCACTGGGCCGCGCGGGCGCGCTCGAAGCCCACCACCATGGCGTCCCGGTTACCCATCCAGGCCACGCTCTGGAACATCCCCACCGCGCAGGCGAAACGGCAGAATAAATGCCGCGCGAAGAGGAACTCGGCGCTCAGCAGCACCGTGCCGGCGCCGATGAAGAGCGCCTCGTTACGGGTCGGCGTACCCGCCAGCAGGTGGCCATACACCTGGAAGGGCGGCAGCAGATAGGTGAGCAGCACCACCGCCCAGACGAAGGCGAAGGCCACCGCCAGGGGCACGGTGGCGCCCCACCAGCGCGGATCCACCGGCAGGGGCGAGCCGTCCGGCGCCCGTGCCGGCAGGGCGTGGGGCTCCCACACGCTGGGCTTGCCGCTGGCGCGGCGCATCAGCCCGTTGATCGTCTCCACCACCGAGAAGTGCGGACACAGCCAGCCGCAGTACAGCCGGCCCCAGCGCCAGGCCACGCCGATCAGCACCGCGCCGGCCGCCAGAATCGGCAGCAGGACGCGCACCAGCACCCGCAGGCCGGCCTCCAGGGCACCGATGCGCCCGGCCGAGAAGTCTTCCAGCCCGGCATGCCAGGGCATCCCCAGGAACCAGGCGTGGCCGGCCACCAGGTCATAGCGCAGCAGGTCGAACACCGGCGCCAGCACGAACAGCACGAAGAAGGCGCCTTGGGCGAGGCGGCGCTGGGCCTGACGCCCGCCGTCCGGTTGCATCGCGGGCACGGCGTGGATCGGGATCACGCGGGCCGGGTTCACGCGACCTCCCGCGGGCCCACCACCGGAAAGCGGAAGGACCGCCCCGCCAGCGCCCGGGACAGGCCCACCGCGCCGCACAGGATCAGGGACGAATGGACCAGCGTGAAATAGAGGATGAGCACCACCCAGGTAGACGCGGCGCGGTAGCCGCCCAAAAGCAGGATCGCCCCGTTGGCGACGATCAGCAGGGCCACGGCCCACAGGCTCGCCGCCATCGTCTGACGCAGGTGGCTGCGCGCCAGGGGCGGCGCGTCCCGATGACGCAGGCTCCACAGCACGGCCAGGACGATGAAGCCGAGGCCGGGGATCAGCATCAGATTGGCCAGGTAGAGGGCCTCGGCGGCCACCGCCAGCTCGCGTCCGGCCACGTCCGCATCGGCGGGATCGACGGGGAGCATGTGCGGCGCCCGCGGGCAGTGCGTGCCGCGTTCAGCGCCCGAAGGTGGCCTGCACCACCTCGAGCAGCGCGTCGGCCACGTCGGCATCGTCGGTGAGGCTTTCCACCAGTGCCGAGCGGCAGGCCTCCACCGGATCCAGGCCCACCTTCACCAGCTTGGCGGCGTAAACCAGCAGGCGGGTGGACACCACCTCCTCCAGATCCACGTCCTTCAGCGCCCGCAGGCGGCCGGCGATGGACACCAGGCGCTTGGCCAGCATCGGGTCGCAGCCGGTCTCGCCGATGACGATGGCCTCTTCCCGCGCCGCCGCGGGGAATTCGAAACGCAGGCTGACGAAGCGCTGGCGGGTGGACGGCTTGAGGCCCTTGAGAAAGTTCTGGTAGCCCGGGTTGTAGGACATCACCAGCATGAAGGCATCCGGCGCGTGGAGGGTCTCGCCGGTGCGCTCGATGGGCAGCACGCGGCGGTCATCGGCCAGCGGGTGGATCACCACGGTGGTGTCACGGCGGGCTTCCACCACTTCATCCAGGTAGCAGATGCCGCCCTGGCGCACGGCACGGGTCAGGGGACCGTCACACCACACGGTCTGACCGTCGCCCAGCAGGTGGCGGCCCACCAGGTCGGCGGCGGTGAGGTCGTCGTGACAGGCCACGGTGAACAGGGGCAGGCCCAGGCGCGCCGCCATGTGCGCGACGAAGCGGGTCTTGCCCACGCCGGTGGGGCCCTTGATGAGGAGGGGCAGACGGTTCTTCCAGGCCTGTTCGAAGACCTGGATCTCGTTGCCGGCCGCTTCGTAGAAAGGAAGATTGGCAGTCATGGGTGCGTTCATCGGAGTGCGATCCAGTAGGCGAGGGCGATCAGCCCCGCGACGACGAGCAGCCAGCCTAACAGGAGTGCGCGCCAGAAGAACTTGACCCCGCGCAAACCCATGAAATCGAGCACCACCAGGCGCCCCTTGACGAAGCTGATGGCCAGCAGCGCCGCCATGGCCGCGGGACCGGCAGCGCCGTGCTCGCCCAGTTCCCAGGTGAGCGCGGTGGCCACCGCGAGGACGACCCACGCGAAGTTGAGCTGGCGGACGTTCATCGCATCACGTACACCAGCGGAAACAGCACGATCCACACCAGATCCACCATGTGCCAGTAGGCCGCGCCGCTCTCCAGGCCGTTCATGCGCCCCGCGCCGTAGGCCCCGCGACGGGTCTGCACCCACAGCACGGCGAGGATCACCAGCCCCAGGATCACGTGCATGAAGTGAAAGAAGGTGAGGGACAGGTAGAACATGTAGAAGGTGTTGGTGGACAGGTTGATGCCCGCCCCGAACTTGGCCGCGTATTCCACGCCCTTCACGCCCAGGAAGCCGGCGCCGCAGACCAGACCGCCCGCCAGCCAGCGCGCGGCCGTGGCGGAACGATCGCGACCGGCCGCCTCCACGGCGCGCGCCACGCAGAAGCTGCCGGTGATCAGGAGCAGGGTGTTCACCGCGCCGGCGCGCCGGTCCAGGGTGGCCTGCATGGAATCGAAGAGATCGGGATGACGGGCGCGGGCAAAGGCGTAGGCGGCGAAGAACACGCCGAAGGCCAGCAGCTCGGCCAGGATGAAGAACCAGATCGCCAGGTCGCCGGGCGGCGCCGCGGCAGGCGCGGGGCGGGCAGATGTGCTCATGCCCGGCAGTGTCGCCGGAGCGTGCCACCGGAGCCTTGATCTGGCATAAGACGCGCACTCTCCCGGCGTCGTAAATTCCTGTCACACGCCCCCCGCTGATCTATAGCTTTAGTCGTAGATGTCGTTATGGCAGGGAGATTCTTGGACCCCTCGCGCGGAGGCGCGCCGATGAAAATTCTTCTTGTGGACGATTCCCGGGCGGTGGCCGCCGTGATGGGCGCGCGTCTGAGCGGTGCCGGTTACGAGGTGATCCTCGCCGAGAACGGCAAGGTGGCGGTGGAGCAGTTCCGCGCCAGCGCACCCGATCTGGTGCTGATGGACATCGAGATGCCGGTCATGAACGGCTTCCAGGCGGCCCAGGCGATCCGCGAACTGGAAGCCACCGGCGAATGGGCGTGGACCCCGATCATTTTCCTGACCGCCTCCGACACCCCCGAAAACCTGGTCACTGCCATTGAGGCCGGAGGCGACGACTTCATCGCCAAGATCCTTCCGGAAGCCGTGCTGGAAGCCAAGATGAAGGCCATGGCGCGCATCGCCCGCCTGCGCGATCAGCTCTCCGCCGCCAATCGCAAGCTCACCGAGCAAGCCAGCCAGGACGGTCTCACCGGCCTGTGCAACCGTCGCTACATGGACCTGCGCCTGGACAGCCAGTGGGCCGGCTGCTGCGATGCGCGTGAGCCCTTCGGGCTGCTCATGCTGGACGTGGACCACTTCAAGAAATACAACGACCACTACGGCCACCAGGCCGGTGACGACTGCCTCAAGGCCGTTGCGCGGGCCATCTCCGAGACCGTCGAAGCCGCCAACGTGCGGGGCGACGTGCATGGCGCCCTGGCCGCCCGCTACGGCGGAGAGGAATTCGCGGTGCTGATGCCCCGCTGCACGCGGGACACGTTCCGGGCCCTCGCCGACGCGATCTGTACGGCCATCCGCACACTCGCGATTCCCCATGAACGCAACGCGGAATGGGGCATCGTCACGGCATCGGTCGGCGGCGCCTACGCCGCGCAGGCGGAAGGCCGCGTCGCCCTGCGCTTCCGGGAAGCAGACGCCAACCTCTACCGGGCCAAGGATCTGGGCCGCAACCGGGCCGTACTGGACTGACGTCCCTGCCGGCCCGTCAATAGAGCCACGGAATCAGCCGCCGGGTGCGCCGACGATAGTCGGCGTAGGCCGGAAAGCGATCCGCCAGCCAGCGCTCCTCCCGGCGTGACTTCACATCCAGCAGCACGAACAGCAGGGCCGCCCAGCCGAGGGTCAGCCAGCCCTGGTGGAAGAGGGCCCAACCGAAGGCCGAGAGGATCAGCCCCAGATAGATGGGGTGCCGGACGCGCGCGTACAGGCCGCTCACCACCAGCGTCGCGCCGTCCTTGGGATGGGGCAGGGGGGTGAGGTTCGAACCCAGGCGCAGGGCCCCCAGGGCGGCGATGAGACCACCTGCCGCCATCAGCGCAATTCCGCCGATCAGCGCCGGCAGCGCCGCCTCCGCCGGCCAGGGGGGCAGACCCGCCACGGTGCGCGGTCCGAACACGAGCATGACCAGCAGCGCCACCTGGATCATCACGTAGGCCTCGCCGCGCAGGCCCTCCCAGCGTACTGTCGGACCGTTCACCGCATGCTCCCTTCTGTCGCCATACCCCTCTCCACGTCCATGCGCCCCTTGAAAGCCAGCGCACGCCGCTCCACACAGATCCACGACAGACCCGCCAGCGCCACCGTCAGCGGTGCCGAGACTGCCAGCAGCCCCACCGGCGTGATCCCTGGCAACAGCGCCACGACGGTCTGCTGCACGGGAAAGGCGTACAGGTAGACCCCGTAGGAGCAGTCTCCGACGCGGTTGAAGCGTCGGATCACGCCGCCCGGCACATGCGCCAGCGCCACCACCAGATAGCCCAGCAGCAGCACGTAGGCCACGAAGAACACGTCCCGCTGCAGACTCGCCAGCGCCAGCACCCCGCCTCCGGCCAACAGGCCGGACCACCCCAGGGGTACCCGTGCCGCCGCCATCTGCAGGCACGCACCGCAGAAGAACATCCACGCGAAGCGGGCAAAGTAGCCCGCATCCGTATGAAAGAAATGGCGGACCAGCATCGTCCCGCCCGCCACCCCCGCAATCAGCGCCACGGCGCCCGTCAGCACGCCCTGCCGACGCCGACCGAGACGCTGCACGACGATGCCCAGTAAGGCCAGGATCGCGTACATGCGCAGCTCGTAAGGCAGGGTCCACAGGGATCCATTCACCGCAGCCGGATAGGGATTGGCCTCGAACACCCCGGGCAGATGGATCGCGATGCCGCCCCACAGGCTGGCACATTTGATCAGGTAGTCGACCACCCCGGGGTCGGCCCAGTAGGCCGCCGCCGGGCGCGTCGTGAGCAGTGGCCCGAGCACGGCCACGGTCAGCACCACCACCCCCCACAGCGCCGGGTAGATGCGCAGCACCCGTGCCCACACAAAGGCCCTCACCCCCGGACGGTCACGCAGGCTGGCCGTCACCAGGAAACCGCTGGTCACGAAGAACACATCCACGGCGACGCTGCCGATGTCGATGCCCAGCCAGTCCGCCAACGGCGGCGCCCCGCCTCCTGCGAGGGGGTAGCAATGCCCATAGAGCACCGCCAGGGCCGCCAGGAAGCGGATCAGGTGGAAATTGTTGTCCCGCCCGCGGGCCGCCTCGGCCAGCGTCACGCGAGCTCCGGGGGGCCGGACGACGCGGTCGTCAGTCCGCTGCAATCATTTCGCATTGCACCATTGTAGCCGCTGCAGGCAAGGCTGCATGCAATGCGGGAGGCTGCGGGAAAGAAACCTTACAATGCAGTGACAGACACGTCGCGCCCGGGACAAGGGCGCACGACCACAGGAGGAGACACCATGGGCGCCATCTTCGCCAAGACCCGCAAAGGGCAGCAGGAAATCGAGACCCGTTCCGGCGGGCTCCACCCGCGGGTGCGTCGCACCCTCATCGTCGTCGACGGCAAGCGCAGCGTCGACGAGCTGCGCGAAGCGCTGCGGAGCGACGACCTGCAGCACACCCTCGGCCTGCTCGAAGAGGAGGGCTACATCGAGCTGATCTCCGGCGCACGGCTCGCGGAGGCTGCACCGGCGTCCATCAGCGCCTTCCGGCTCCATCCGCCGGGGGAAGATCCGCTGCGCCTGCAGCAGAGCCGCAATTTCATGCTCAACACCCTGCGCACCTTCGTCGGCGCGGTGGGCACCAGCTCCCTGCAGGACCGCCTCGAGGCGGCGCGCACCCATGCCGACCTGCGCGCCCTCTTCGACGAGTGGTACCACGCCCTGGTCACCTCCCGGGATGGCCGCCGCGAGGCCGAACACCTGCGCAGCAAGCTCCTCGAGATCCTGTAGGCCAGCCGCGCTCAGCTCCCCTTGGGGGGCAGGCCGGCCACATAAAGGCGGGCCGCCTCCACCCAGGCCGCCAGATCCGCGTCCTCGGCGAAGCCGTCCGGTGCCACGTAGACATAGCCACGCAAGGGTCGTCCGGTGAAGTCCATCGGCCGGGCATGGGGGCGGGCGAGCGCGGCGGCATAGGCATCCGGTCCGACCCGGACCATCAGCGTCTCGCCGACGATGCCGACACACATGTGACCCCGCCACATCAGCGCGAGCCCGCCGAACATGCGCCGCTCGCCCACGTCCGTCATTCCGGCGAACGCCTCCCGCAGACGCTCCGCCAGCCCTTCGTCGAATGCCATCCCGCCCTCCGCCCGTCCTGACGTCTGCTTACAGTTAAGGGGGCACTTTCGGCGCCCGTGAGGCTCGAAGGCCTCGCCATCCCCTTCTGCGAGGCCTGCGTCGATGTTCAAGAAGCTGTCCGCCCTCTACACCCTGATCCGCGAAGACCTGCGCATCCTGGGCTTCGCCCTGCGTCATCCGGCGCGTCCGGTCTGGTTGCTGCCAGCCCTCGTGGCGCTGGGGCTGTACGTCCTGTCGCCGATCGACCTGCTGCCGGACCTGGTGCCGGTACTCGGCTGGGTGGATGACCTGATCCTGGTCCCCCTTGTCATCGCCTGGCTGGTGAGCCGGCTGCCGGTCGACCTGCGCCGCGCCTGGCAGGATGCCCGGCGGACCGTGGATGCGCCCGCCGTGCGCCGCGCCTGAAGCCTCAGGCGCGCACCACCGCCGCCGAAAAGAGCTGGAGCACCACCACCCCGGCGACGATCAGGCCGATGCCGATCAGCGCCGGGCGGTCCAGCTTCTGACCGAAGAAATAACGCCCGACCAGGGTCATCAGCGCCACCCCGGAGCCGGACCACACCGCGTACACCACCCCCACCGGCAGCACGTCCAGGGTGAGGGACAGGAGATACAGGGCCAGCGAATAGCAGCTCACCACGATGCCCCAGGGCCACAGGCGCCTGAAACCGTCGGCCAGCTTGAGGGCCGAGGTAGCGATGACCTCCGCGACGATGGCGACGAAGAGCAGCAGCCAGTCCATGTCAGCCTCCCGCCGCGTTCATTCGGTCACCGTCTCGGAGAAGGCGTTGATCACCACCACCCCCGCCACGATCAGCCCGATGCCCAGCAGCCCCGCCGGATCCAGCGTCTGATCCAGAAAGACCCACGCCACCACGGTGATCAGCGCCACACCCACGCCGGACCACACCGCATACACGATGCCCACGGGGATTTTCTTGAGGCTCAGGGACAGCAGGATGAAGGCCGTCTCGTAGCACACCACGACGACCACAGACGGCCACAGGCGGGTGAAGCCTTCGGTGGCCTTGAGAGTCGACGTGGCGATCACCTCCGCAACGATGGCCACGAAGAGCAGCACCCACTGCAGGGTGCCGGCCCGGGGCGCAGGGGCCGGCGTGGCGGTCGGATCGGGCGCAGCCATCAGCGCGTCGCCGCCTCGATGTCCCTGCGGCGCTGCTCCGCCTGCAGGCGCGCAGCTTCGAGCTGGCTTTCCACCTGGGCCTTGACGGCCTCCGCCTGCTGCGCCTCCTGGGCCTTGAGCTTGGCCGCGGTGGCCGCGCTGCTGCCGGCATCACCAAAGCCGCAGGCCGCCAAGCCGGTGGCCAGCAGGCCGGCCAGAACGAAGGCCCTCATGCGGCCTCCCAGCGCGGGTAATCCAGATAGCCCTTCTCACCGCCCTGGTAGAAGGTGTCCATATCCCACTCCGCCAGCGGCGCGCCGGCCTGCAGGCGTGCCGGCAGGTCCGGGTTGGAGATGAACAGGCGGCCGAACACCGCGCCATCGGCCGTGCCCTGCGCCACCAGCTCGGCCCCACGCTGCGGCGACAGTCCGCCATTGACCAGGATGGGTGTGCGGGTGAAGGCGCGGAAGTGGGCCGCCACGGCATCGAGGGGTCGGGCCACGCCGTCGAGCTGGCCCGGCTGGAAAGGCTCGGTGAGATGCAGGTAGGCGAGGCCCAGACCATCCGCCGTGCGCACCAGATCGTCGAAGAAGGGCACGGTGTCTTCGTCCACGACGATGCCGTGGAGCGTGTTCATCATCGGGTTGAGGCGGATGCCCACCCGGCCGAGGGGCAGCTCGCGGCTCACCGCGTCGAGCACCTCAAAGAGCAGGCGAGCGCGGTTCGCGTGGCTGCCGCCGTACTCGTCGTCGCGGACGTTGCTGCAGCGGGCAAAGAACTGGTGGAACAGGTAGCCGTTGGAGGAATGGATCTCCACGCCATCGAAGCCCGCTTCACGGGCATGGGCGGCGGCGCGGGCGAAGTCGGCGACGATGCCAGCGATCTCCTCGCGGGTGAGGGCGCGGGGGGTGACCGTGGGCGTCAGGCCTGCACTACCGAACATCTTCCACTGGGGATCGATGGCCGAGGGCGCCACCGGCGCCGCGCCGCCGTGGAATTCCGGCAGGGACAGGCGGCCGCAGTGCCACAGCTGGCAGACGATGCGCCCGCCGGCGGCGTGCACCGCGTCGGTGACGAGGCGCCAGCCCGCCACCTGCGCGGCCGACCAGAGGCCCGGCGTAAAGGGGTAGCCGCGCCCCTGGGGCGACACGATGGTGCCTTCCGAAACGATCAGGCCGGCGCCGGCCCTTTGGGCGTAGTACTGCGCCTGAGTGGCGTCCGGCGCCGCCTCCCCATTGGTCACACGACAGCGCGTGAGCGGCGCCATGACGATCCGGTTGGCCAGATCGAGATCGCCCAGCCGGACCGGCTGGAAGAGGGCGGAAACAGCAGCAGGGGGACTCATGACGGGGCCTTTCGACGATGACGGCAGCACGCCGCGATGGTAGCAAATCCGGATGGCGGGTGGTCCCGGACCGAGTGGGAGATGTCTGTCCGTAAGCTTTCAAGGGGCTGGCAATTCTTTGCACAGATCAAGGAAACCACCTGGCCGGGTGCCTAGACTGACTCTGTTTCGATCCACCTTTTCCTGTTCATGGACATCACCCGCCGGCGCTTCCTGGGCGGACGCATCGGACGGAACCCGGGCCCCGCGCCCTTCCGCCCCCCCTGGAGCCTCCCCGAGGCCGCCTTCCTCAATCAATGTACACGCTGTGACGACTGCGTGAAGGCCTGCCCGACCGGCCTGCTGCGCCGTGCGGACGATGGCTTCCCGGTGGCGGACTTCAGCGCTGCCGAATGCACCTTCTGCGGCGACTGCGTGCCGGTCTGCCCGCCCGGCGCCTTGGTGCGCGTCGGCGACGCCGCCCCCTGGTCCTTCGGTGTGCGGATCGGCGAAGGCTGCCTGGCCCTGCAGCAGGTGGAATGCCGCATCTGCGGCGAGGTCTGTGATCCGCGGGCGATCCGCTTCCGTCCGCGTCCTGGCGGCATCGCCCCACCCGAGGTGGACAACACCTCATGCACCGGTTGCGGTGCCTGTATTGCGCCCTGTCCGGTGGTGGCCGTAACGCGCATCCCCCTGACCACCGCCCCGGAGGCCCCATGAACATCGTCAGCCTGGTACTGCGCATCCATCCCGACACCCGCGCCGAGGCGGAAGCCGCGCTCACCGCCTTTCCCGGCGTGGAATGTCACGGCATGTCCGACGACGGCAAGCTCGTCGTCACGGTGGAGGACGCGGAAGGTGCTTCCATGTCCGACACCCTGATCGCCCTGCACCGGGTGCCCCAGGTGCTCGCCGCGACGCTGGCCTACGAATACACCGACCGCACCGCCGCCACTCCGACCCACGCCCCGAATTCGAATTCCCCCTGCGAGGAGGCTCAATCATGACCATCAATCGACGCGACTTCATCAAGGCCCAGGCCATCGCCACCGCCGCGGCCACCGCCGGCATTTCCCTGCCCGTCGTGGCGGCCCCCAAGGAGGCGCCCGCCGCCGCGGGCGGCGACACCCGGGTGCGCTGGGACAAGGCCGCGTGCCGCTTCTGCGGTACCGGCTGCTCGGTGCTGGTGGGCGTGCAGGATGGCCGCGTCGTGGCCACCCAGGGGGATCCCGACGCGCCGGTGAACCGGGGCCTCAACTGCATCAAGGGCTATTTCCTGTCCAAGATCATGTACGGCGAAGACCGCCTGACCAAGCCCCTGCTGCGCATGAAGGACGGCAAGTACGACAAGAACGGCGAGTTCACGCCGATCAGCTGGAACCAGGCCTTCGACATCATGGCCGAGAAGTGGAAGGCCGCCCTGAAGGCCGAAGGCCCCGGCTCGATCGGCATGTTCGGCTCGGGTCAATGGACCATCTGGGAAGGCTACGCCGCCTCCAAGCTGATGAAGGCCGGCTTCCGCTCCAACAACCTGGACCCGAACGCCCGCCACTGCATGGCCTCGGCGGTCGCCGGCTTCATGCGCACCTTCGGCATCGACGAGCCGATGGGCTGCTACGACGACATCGAGCAGGCCGACGCCTTCGTGCTGTGGGGCTCCAACATGGCCGAGATGCACCCCATCCTGTGGACCCGCATCACCGACCGCCGCCTCACCAAGACCGACGTGCAGGTGCACGTGCTATCCACCTTCGAACACCGCAGCTTCGAGCTGGCCGACAACGGCATGATCTTCGTGCCCCAGACCGACCTGGCCATCCTCAACTACATCTGCAACCACATCATCCAGTCGGGCAAGGTCAATGAAGCCTTCGTCAAGGCCCACGTGAACTTCAAGGCCGGCGAGACCGACATCGGTTTCGGCCTGCGCCCCGCCCATGCGCTGGAGAAGGACGCCAAGTTCAACGGCTACCCCGGCGCCGACGGCAAGCCCAAGAACAACCCGAACGACGCCAAGCCCATCACCTTCGACGAGTTCAAGAAGTTCGTCTCCACCTACACTCTGGACTACACCACCAAGCTCACCGGCGTGCCGGCCGAGCGCCTCAAGAAGCTCGCCGAGCTCTACGCCGACCCGAAGAAGAAGGTGGTCAGCTTCTGGACCATGGGCTTCAACCAGCACACCCGCGGCACCTGGGTGAACAACATGATCTACAACGTCCACCTGCTGGTGGGCAAGATCTCCACCCCGGGCTCCGGCCCCTTCTCCCTCACCGGTCAACCCTCCGCCTGCGGCACCGCGCGGGAAGTGGGCACCTTCGCCCACCGCCTGCCCGCCGACATGGTGGTCACCAACCCGGATCACCGTCACCACACCGAGGAAATCTGGCAACTGCCGGAAGGCACCATCAACGAGAAGATCGGCTACCACGCCGTCGCCCAGAGCCGCGCCCTCAAGGACGGCAAGCTCAAGTGCTACTGGACCAGCACCACCAACAACATGCAGGCGGGCCCCAACGTCAACCAGGAGATCTACCCCGGCTGGCGCAACCCGGCCGCCTTCGTGGTGGTGTCCGACGTGTATCCCACCGTCTCCGCCCTGGCCGCCGACCTGATCCTGCCCTCCGCCATGTGGACCGAGAAGGAAGGCGCCTTCGGCAACGCCGAGCGGCGCACCCAGTTCTGGCGGCAGCAGGTCAAGGCGCCTGGCGAGGCCCGCTCCGATCTGTGGCAGTACATGGAATTCTCCAAGCGCTTCAAGGTGGAGGACGTGTGGCCCGCCGAGCTCATCGCCAAGAAGCCCGAATACAAGGGCAAGACCCTGTATGACGTGCTCTACGCCAACAAGGTGGTGAACAAGTTCCAGAAGGCCGAGACCGTCAAGGTCAACGAGCACGCCATCAAGAACTACACCAACGACGAATCCGAAGCCTTCGGCTTCTACGTGCAGAAGGGCCTGTTCGAGGAATACGCCCTCTTCGGCCGCGGCCACGGCCACGACCTGGCCCTCTTCGACGTTTATCACAAGGCCCGCGGCCTGCGCTGGCCGGTGGTGGACGGCAAGGAGACCCTGTGGCGCTTCCGTGAAGGCTACGACCCCTACGTCAAGGCCGGCGAGGACATCAAGTTCTACGGCCACAAGGACGGCAAGGCCGTGATCTTCGCCCTGCCCTACCAGGATCCGCCCGAAAAGCCCGATGCCGACTACGACCTGTGGCTGTGCACCGGCCGCGTGCTGGAGCACTGGCACACCGGCACCATGACCCGCCGCGTGCCCGAACTCCACAAGGCCGTGCCCGAAGCCCAGGTCTTCATGCACCCGGACGACGCCAAGAAGCGCGGTCTGCAGCGGGGCATGCAGGTCAAGGTCCAGTCCCGCCGCGGCGAGATGCTCGCCCGCATCGAGACCAAGGGCCGCAACAAGCCGCCGGTGGGCCTGATCTTCGTGCCCTTCTTCGACGAATCCAAGCTGGTGAACAAGCTCACCCTCGACGCCACCTGCCCGATCTCGAAGGAAACCGACTACAAGAAGTGCGCCGTCAAGGTGGTGCGCGCCTGAGGCTGGCTACGGCGACCGGCCGCGTGACGCCCCCTTGCCCACGCACGCCGGCCGCCTGATCCGACATCGGAATCATCATGGACCCCGTCCGCAACGCTGCCCGTCCGCCTGGCAGGCCGGCTGAATCGCCGGCCTCCGCAGCGCGACGCAAATTCCTCAACGGCATCGCCGCCGCTGCGGGCGGCGGCTGCCTGCTCGCCCTCGGGGCCGGGCTCTATTCCGGCAGCGCGTCGGCCCTGCCAGCCCAGGCCCTGCGCCCGCCCGGCGCCCTGGCGGAGGCCGATTTCCTGGCCGCCTGCGTGCGCTGCGGCCTGTGCGTGCGCGACTGCCCCTACGGCACCCTGCGTCTCGCCGATCTGGGCGAGGCGGTACCGGTGGGCACGCCCTTCTACACCGCCCGCCGCGTCGCCTGCGAGATGTGCGAGGACATCCCCTGCGTCAAGGCCTGCCCCACCGGCGCCCTCGACCACGGCCTCACCGACATCAACCGGGCCCGCATGGGCCTCGCCGCCCTCGTGGATCACGAGAGCTGCCTGAACTTCCTCGGTCTGCGCTGCGACGTGTGCTACCGGGTGTGCCCCGTCATCGACAAGGCCATCACCCTCGAAACCCAGCACAACCCGCGCTCCGACCGTCACGCCATGCTGCTGCCGACGGTCCATTCGGACGCCTGCACCGGCTGCGGCAAGTGCGAGAAATCCTGCGTCCTGCCCGAAGCGGCCATCAAGGTCTTCCCGCGTAAGCTCGCCCAGGGCGCGCTGCCTGCCCACTACCGCAAGGGCTGGGAGGAAAAGGCCCGCCACGGCGGCTCCCTGATCGGCGACCAGGTGGAACTGCCGATCCGCGGCTTCGAAGGCTCCACTGCCGGCCGCGCGCCGACCCAGACGGTCGTCGCACCCACCGCCCCGGCCCCCGCGCTGCCGGCGCCGACCGCGGACCTTCCCCGCCCACGCACCCCGGCGGGCAGCGGCATCAACTCCCACTGGAAACCCTGAGCATGGCCACCGCCCCGTCCTGCCAGCTTTCCGCGAGCCCCTCCGCCGACCGGCGCAGCCTGTGGCAGCGCCAGCGCTGGCTCATCCTGCGACGCCTCAGTCAGGCGTCGATCCTGCTCCTCTTCCTGGCCGGGCCGTGGTTTGGCCTGTGGCTCGTCAAGGGCAACCTGTCCTCCTCCCTCACCCTGGACGTACTGCCCCTCACCGATCCACTGCTGTTGCTCCAGACCCTCGTCACCGGCCACGTGCCGGAAGCCACCGCCTTCCTCGGCGCCGCCCTGGTCACCGGCTTCTACCTGCTGGTGGGCGGGCGGGTGTTCTGCGGCTGGGTGTGCCCGGTCAATATCGTCACCGACGCCGCCGCGTGGACGCGCCGCCGGCTTGGCATCAAGACCGGCCGCGTGCCCGATGCCGCCACCCGCCTGTGGCTGCTAGCCGGTGTGCTGGGGGTGGCCGCGGTAACCGGCCGCCTCGCCTGGGAGTGGGTCAATCCCGTGTCCCTGCTGCACCGCAGCCTGATCTTCGGACTCGGCGGCGGCCTGTGGATGATGGCCGCCATCTTCCTTTATGACGTGCTGGTCGCCAGCCGCGGCTGGTGCGGCCACCTGTGTCCGATGGGCGCCTTCTACGGCCTGCTCGGCCAGAGTGCCCTGGTGCGCGTCTCGGCCCATCGGCGCAAGGCCTGCGACGACTGCATGGACTGCTTCGCCGTGTGCCCGGAACCCCAGGTGATCCGCCCGGCCCTCAAGCAGGCCGGCCAGACCCACCCCCTCATCCTGTCCGCGGACTGCACCACCTGCGGACGCTGCATCGACGTCTGCGACAAACAGGTATTCAAGATGACCCACCGGTTCGACCAAAGGAGCGAGTGATGAACACGCCAAAAATCCAAACCCTCCGCCTGCGGGCCGCTGCCCTGGCCCTGTGCCTCGTCCACGTCCTGGGCGTGGGCATCCTCGGCGCTCCTGCCCAGGCCGCCGACGCCCCGGTCAAGCTGCAGAGCCTGCGCGGCGCCGAAGTGCCGGCATCCGACCCGGAAGGAGACGGTGCCCGCTACGGCCGCGACCAACCGCCCATGCCCCGCGACTTCGTCCAGCAGCCGCCCCTGATCCCGCACACCATCCGCGGCTACACGATCACCAAGAACTTCAACAAGTGCCTGGACTGCCATGCCTGGAGCCGTGCCAAGGAGACCGGCGCCACCAAGATCTCGGTGACCCACTTCAAGGACCGGGAGGGCCAGGAGCTGTCCAGCGTGTCGCCGCGCCGTTACTTCTGCAGCCAGTGTCATGTGCCCCAGAGCGATGCCAAGCCCCTGGTGGGCAACACCTTCCGCCCGGGCGTGGGCATGCGCTGATCCATCATCACCGGGAGCCCTGACATGAACAATACGACCGGCCTCATCGGCCGCCTGCGCACCACCGGCTGGGGTCTTGCCGCGCTGATCTTCATCGCCG
Source organism: Rhodocyclaceae bacterium (assembly GCA_035335645.1). Lineage (GTDB taxonomy): Bacteria > Pseudomonadota > Gammaproteobacteria > Burkholderiales > Rhodocyclaceae > Zoogloea. Next base: position 16,281 of record DAOQMM010000030.1, read on the forward strand.
GCATCGTGTTCTGGGGCGGCTTCAACACCGTCCTCGAACTGACCAACCGGGAAGCCTTCTGCATCTCCTGCCACGAGATGAAGGACAACGTGTATCAGGAATACCGCAACACCATTCACGCGTCCAACCGCTCCGGCGTACGGGCCACCTGCCCGGATTGCCACGTGCCCAAGGACTGGATACCCAAGATCATCCGCAAGATCCAGGCCTCCAACGAAGTCCTGCACAAGGTGCTCGGCTCCATCGACACACCCGAGAAGTTCAACGCCAAGCGCCTGGAGCTGGCCAAGCATGAGTGGGAGCGGATGAAGAAGACGGATTCCCGCGAGTGCCGCAACTGCCACAACTACGACAGCTTCGACTATGCCGAGCAGGGTCGTCGCTCGTCGCGGATGCACCAGACCGGCCTCAACGAAGGGAAGACCTGCATCGACTGCCACAAGGGCATCGCCCACCAGCTTCCCCAGGTGGAACAGTCTATCGGCGCGCCCAAGGAGGGTGCCACGCCCGAGGAATTCCACCCCGCCCCGGCCGCACCCGCGCCGGCGACGGCCCCCGCGGAAAAGAGCTGACGCATTCGGTGGAGCAGGCTCCGGTCGCCCCCGGCCGGAGCACAGGGGAGACGACGGGCTGCTGTGGCAGCCCGTCGTCTTTATGGCCACGCCATCGGTATGCGGCCGCCCCCAAGACGTCGTACTATCTGCGCCACGGCCGGACACGCAGCCCTCAAGCCCGGCGTCACCGGGACGTTATAGAAACCCGTCAGGGCGACGGGTCTTTCGCGCCCGCAGCCAAGGTAGCCCATGTCGTCCCCCAATCCACCCGGTTCTCCTTCCAGCCGACGCCTGCACGGCCCCATCGTCGCCCTGGTCATCGCCCTGATCGTGCTGATCTGGGGGGCGATCCTGTACAAGATCCATACCGAAGAGGAACTGGTCATCCACTCGGTCAACGTGGAAAACCTCAACCTCGCCCGTGCCTTTGAGGAACACACCATCCGCACCCTCAAGAGCGTCGATCAGGCGGTGCTCTTCCTCAAGTTCCAGTACGAGAAGTACGGTGACAAGGTCGACATCGGCGAGTACGTGCGGGAAGGCATGATCATCAGCACCATCTTCAACCAGCTGGGGGTCATCGACGAACACGGGATCTACATCCTCAGCAACCTCCCCAATCACAAGAAGATCGACCTCTCCGACCGGGAACACTTCAAGGTCCACATGGAGCGGGACACCAACCAGCTCTTCATCAGCAAGCCGGTGCTGGGCCGCGCCTCCAAGAAGTGGTCGATCCAGATGACGCGGCGGATCAACAAGCCCGACGGCAGCTTCGGCGGCGTGGTGGTGATCTCCCTCGATCCGATGTACTTCTCCGATTTCTACAAGGGCGTGGACCTGGGCACCCACGGCGCAGTCGCCCTCGTGGGCCTGGACGGTATCGTGCGCGCCCGCCGCTCCGGCAACAACGATTCCGTCGGCCAGGACATCAGCGCCAGCCCCTTCTTCACCCAGACCAACACGGGCACGACGGGGAGCTTCCGTTCCACCAGCATCTCCGACGGCATCGTGCGCCTGTACAGCTACCGGGCCCTCAAGGACTATCCCCTGGCCGTCATCGTCGGCGCGGCCGAAGACGAGGCCCTGCAGGAATTCCGCGGCCGCCGCGACGGCTACCTCGCCTACGCCGCCGGCATGAGCCTGCTGGTGCTGTTCTTCGGCGGCGTGGCGATCCGGCTCCTCAACCGTCAGACGCAGATCAGCGATGCCCTCGACGAGGCCCGTGTCCGCGCCGAATCCGCCAACCGCATGAAGTCCGAGTTCCTCGCCTCCATGTCCCACGAGCTGCGCACGCCCCTCAACGGCATCATCGGCTACGCCGAATACCTGCGTGACACCCTCGAAGGCCCGGACAAGGAATTCGCCCAGACCATCCACGAGAGCGGCGAACACCTGCTCGAACTGGTCAATTCCATCCTCGATCTGGCCCGCGTCGAATCCGGCAAGATGACCCTCGAATTCCAGGAGGAGATGCCGCGCAGCCTCATCGACAAGGTCGTCCGGGCCCAGTTGCCCACCGCCGAGGCCAAGGGACTCCAGCTCGAGACCCGATTCGCTGACGATCTGCCCGACCACATCGTGTGCGACGGGACCCGCGTGGTGCAGGTCCTCAACAATCTGGTCAACAACGCCATCAAATTCACCGACCAGGGGCAGGTCACCGTCACCGCCGGGCGCGACGGCAAGATGATGCGGGTCGCCGTCAAGGACACCGGTTGCGGCATTCCCGCCGACATGCAGGACTCCATCTTCGAGCGCTTCCGTCAGGTCGAAGGCTTCCTCACCCGCCGTCAGCAGGGCAGCGGCCTCGGTCTGGCCCTGGTCAAGGAACTCCTCACCCTCATGGGCGGCAGCGTCACCCTCGAATCCACCCCTGGCCAGGGCAGCGAATTCATCATCCGCATTCCCTTCACGCCCGCCCGCCCCGATCCTCTAGGACATGCCTCATGAAAGTCCTCGTCGTCGACGACCAACGCGTCAATCGCACCCTGCCCGCCGTGCTCCTGCGCCAGCAGGGGTGCGAGGTCCTCGAAGCCGAATCCGGCGAAGACGCCCTCCGGCTCATCGACAGCCACGGTTTCCAGGCCATCCTGCTGGACGTGAGCATGCCCGGCATCAGCGGCACCGAACTGTGCCGACAGCTGCGCAGCCGCCCTGAATTCGGCGGCGTACGCATCATCGCCTACACCGCCCACGCCATGCCTGGCGAACGGGAAGACATCCTCTCCGCGGGTTTCGACGACATCCTCATCAAGCCCATCAACCGCCAGGTCCTTCTGGCCGCCCTGCGCCTGCCCGCCTGAGCAGGCCGATTTCCCCCCTGCGGCGGCTGCGGCTGCCGCTACAATGCCGCTCCCTTCGACTCAGTACGGATCGATTTGCCCATGTGGTTCCGCAACCTCCAGCTCTACCGCCTGCCCGAAAACTGGGACCTCAGCGCCGACACCCTCGCCGACAAGCTCGCCGCCCGCCCCTTCCAGCCCTGTGGCAGCCAGGACATGGCGAGCCGCGGGTGGACCTCGCCGACCCGCGACGACCGCTTCGTCCTCGCCGTGGGCGGCCACTACCTGATCGCCCTGGCCGTGGAGCAGAAGCTGCTGCCGTCCTCGGTGGTCAACCAGGTGGCGGCCGACAAGGCCGAGCTGATCGAAGCCGAACAGGGCTACAAGCCCGGTCGCAAGCAGATGAAGGAGATCAAGGAGGCGGTGCTGCAGGAACTCCTCCCTCGCGCCTTCACGCGGCGGCGCACGATGTGGGCGTGGATCGACCCGAAGGGCGGCTGGCTCGCCGTGGATGCCGCCAGCCCGGCCCGCGCCGAGGACGTCCTCGACGCCCTGCGTGACACCCTCGACGCCCTGCCGGTGAAGCTGCTCAAGACCCAGCAGTCGCCTGTCAGCGCCATGACCGGCTGGCTGGCCGGCGGCGAGGCGCCCGGCGCCTTCACCATCGACCAGGATTGCGAACTGCGCGCCGTCACCGACGAGAAGGCCGCCGTGCGCTACGTGCGCCACGCCCTCGACGGCAAGGACGTGCAGGACCACCTGGCCGCCGGCAAGCTGCCCACCCGCCTCGCCCTCACCTTCGACGACCGCATCGCCCTGCTCCTCACCGAAAAGCTGGAGATCAAGCGCATCGCCTTCCTCGACGTGGTCAAGGAAGAGGCCGAACGTCAGGCCGAAACCGCCGACCTGCAGATGGAAGCGGATTTCGCCCTGATGACCGGCGAACTCTCGCGCCTCATCCCGGCCCTGCTGGAGGCCCTCGGCGGCGAGCAGAAGGACGCGTTCTGACGGCCACGGCGGACGCCGCGAAGCCGTCCGCCATCGCGCCGCGCCGGCCTCAGATGCCGGCCAGCGCCAGCCCGGCGATGGCGCATCCGGCCGTCGCCACCCCGACCGAGGTCCATTGCATCCAGCGCCGCCGCGTCAGCAGCGTGATCGCCGCCAGGGAGATCGCCACCTGCATCGCCGTCATGGCCTGGGCCCAGCGGTGATGGGCGTGCATGGCATGTTCGCTGGCTTCCTCGGCCTCGATGGCGGCTTTTTCCAGTTCCTCCGCCGCGCTCTTGATCTCCTGCTTCTCCTGCTTGTAGCGCTCGATCTCGGCCGTGTAGCGGGTCTGGATTTCCCCCGTCGTAAGGCTCACGCCCAGCTCCGCCAGATTCTGCTTGGCGCTCTTGGCCTGGTAATAGCCCCACCGGTTGGACGCCTCCGTCTTGCGGATGGCCGCCTCGTTCTTGTGCATCAGCGCGTCGTTCTGGGTGGCGCCACCGGCATAGCTGAACAGCGCACCCAGGGTGGCGAGGATCGCCGTCATCGCCGCGATGCGCGACGCGAAGGGGTCGCCCCCGCCATGTTCCGCGGCATGCTCGACCGCGTGGTCGTGGGGGCCATGGACGTGAAAATGATCGCCCGACATGTGCAACTCCTGAAATCAATGGGATGGGCCGGCGGACGCCGGCCCGGCGGGCGGCATTCTAGGACAGGGATGTGACCGCGCAAACCACCGCACACGCCCATGCAGGCCGCAGCGTGCGGCACGACGCCCCGGGCGGGCACCCTCAGGGCGTTTCGCGCTTCAGGAATGCTTGCGCGTGCGCCGCTCGAGGAGGGCGATCTCTTCCTTGTAGTGGCGGATCTGCTCGTGGATCTTTGCCTGTTCGCTCAGGGGCAGGATGCCCGTGGTCATGAGCTTGTCCTCCAGGGCGTGGATCTTGCCGATGAGATCCTTGATCCGTTCGAATGGCGTCGGAAGCATGGCGGGGGCCTGTTGTTGTGCGTGAGGGATGTCTCCGCCCTCATCTTAGCCCCGGAACCGGCCGGGATGAAGGCCGCACGCCGGCTCAGGGCAGGAACACCGGATCCGAGAACACCAGCGTCCCGTCGGGACGCATCATCAGGTTGTGGGGATTGAGGATGTCCGGCTGCACCGGATAGCCTTCGATGAAATCCGACAGGTCCGCCACCGCCTTGACCAGGCTCGTCGGCAGACCCGGCGGCGGTTCCTGGGCGATATGGTAAAGCGCCAGACGGCCCCGATTGACACCCAGGTTGGCCCACTTCTCGCAGCCCTGCCAATAGGCATCGGAGAGCAGCTGCCCGAGCGCCTCGGCCTCGCCCGCCACCGGCAGCAGACGCTCCAGTTCGAGCAGGCGGAAGGAATAGCCGTTGCTCGCCTTGCCCACCACGCCGTGATCCTTGATCAGGCGCGGGAAGTGCAGGCCGATCGGGCGATCATCGGCCGCGAGGAAACAATAGTCGGCCGGGGAACTGACCACCTTGAAGACCCGCTCCCCGTCGCCGGCGTCCAGCACGATGGACGACTCCCCCCGCCCGAGCTCGGCCAGCCCGGCGAGCAGGGGGTGGTCGGGCACCGGATCGGCGATGCGGCGGTCGTAGCTGGCCGCATCGCGATCAGGTCGGACAGCCATCGGCGGGCTCAGGCGATGATGTTGTAGCCGGCATCCACGAAATGCACACCGCCGCTCAGGTTGCGACCCGCGTCCGAGACCAGGAAGGCGGTGAGAGCGCCGATGTCCTCCGGCGTCACCAGACGGTGCAGCGGCGAACGCTCGACTGCGGCGGCCATCAGCCCGTCAAAGCCGGCAATCCCGGACGCCGCACGGGTCATCAGCGGGCCCGGGGAGATGGCGTTGACGCGGATGTTCTTGGGGCCCAACTCGAAGGCCATGTAGCGCGTTGCGGCTTCCAGCGCAGCCTTGCACAGGCCCATCACGCCGTAATTGGCGATGACCTTTTCGCTGCCCAGGTAGGTCATGGTGATCAGCGAACCGCCGCCGGCCTTCTCGAACAGGGGCTCGGCCTTGCGGGCCAGGCGCACGAAGGAGTGGGTGGACACGTCCATGGCCAGGGCGAAGCCGTCCGGCGAGGTGTCCACGACGCGGCCATGCAGGTCGTCACGCTTGGCGAAGGCCATGGAGTGGATGGCGAAGTCCAGCTTGCCGTGCTTGGCGTCGATCTGGGCGAACACGTCGTCCATGGTCTCGGGCTTGGTCACGTCGAGCAGGTAGACGTCCTCAATACCCAGACGCGCGACGATGGGCTCAATGAAGGCCAGGGTCTTGTCGTTCTGGTAGGTGATGACCACCTTTGCCCCGGCCTCGATGCACGCTTCCGCGACGCCGGTGGAGATGGATTTCTCATTGGCGATGCCGGTGATCAGGCCCACTTTGCCTGCCAGATTGATGATCGGTTGCATGACGGACTCTCCTAGCTTGCGTGAAAAAATACTGCATTGCAGCAAAACCTGACCGTAGAATAGTCCAGATTGCTTGCTATGGTTGAGTTATCGGCAAGAGATGTCAGAGTCCCACCCCTTTTTTGAACGGATATTGCGATGCATCAAACCGAGGTCAGTCCGCCCGCAGCCGCCGGCCCCGGTCCGGTGGTCGTGTTCCTGGATTTCGACGGGGTCACCCATCCCTGGGGCGAATCCGAGGATTTCCGCTGTCTGCCGGTGTTCGAGGCAGTGTTGCGGGACTACCCGGAGGTCCGCGTGGTGATCGCGTCCGACTGGCGCACGCTGTTCTCCCTGCCCAAGCTGACGGCGCGCTTTGCCGAAGATCTGCGGGCGCGGGTGGTGGACGTGTCGCCCACCATCTTCCCCAAGGAAGCCAACGAGCTCTACGGCCTGCGCGAACGGGAAGCCCGCCAGTGGCTGGCGCGCCACCCGGACATCGCCGGCTGGCTGGCGGTGGACGACGCGCCGGGCAACTGGCCGACCCGCAGCCGCCTGGTGCTCACCGATTTCAAGCGCGGCTTCACCGAAGAGGACGCCGGCCGCATGCGGCGCATGCTTGACGGCTTCCGCCGGGGAGAATACCCGGAGCAGGCCGCCGCCTGAGCCCTGCCGCCGCGCGGCCGCCCGTACGTGAAGCGCGCCAGAACGGCCGCTTCGACACGGAACCGCGTCAGAACTGCCGCGTCAGCGGCGATTCGTCCATCAGCGCCACCTGCTCCCGCAGGGCCAGGATCATGTCCTGCCAATAGCGCGGGCTGTCAAACCACCCGAAGGCGGCCGGAAAGGCCGGATCGTCCCAGCGGCGGGCAATCCACGCCGCGTAGTGGATGAGGCGCAGGGTGCGCAGGGCCTCCACCAGATGCAGGCTGCGCGGATCGAAGTCGGCGAAGGCCTCGTAGCCTTCCAGCACGTGATCCAGCTGCCGCGCCATGGCCGGCGCGTCGCCGGACAGGAGCATCCACAGGTCCTGGATCGCCGGGCCGTTGCGCGCATCGTCGAAATCCACGAAGTGCGGTCCGGCGTCGGTCCACAGCACGTTGCCACCGTGGCAGTCGCCGTGCAGGCGGATCGTCGGCAGTTCCCCCGCACGCGCGTAACAGGCGTGCACGCCCGCCAGGGCCTGATCCACCACCGACTGCCAGGTGGCACGCAGCTCGGCCGGAATGAAGGCGGTTTCAAGCAGCGCGTCGCGCGCCTCCTCGCCGAAGCTGCGGGGCGTCAGGTCCGGTCGGTGGACGAAGGGACGGGTCGCGCCGACCGCGTGGATGCGCCCCAGGAAGCGCCCGAGCCAGGTGAGCACGGCCGGATCGTCCAGCTCCGGCGCGCGCCCGCCACGGCGCGGAAACAGCGCGAAGCGAAAGCCCTCGAAGGCGTGCAGGGTGCGCCCGTCCAGTTCCAGCGCCGGCACGGCGGGGATCTCCGCCGCCGCCAGCTCGGCCAGGAAGGTGTGTTCCTCCAGGATCGCCGCGTCGCTCCAGCGCCCCGGCCGGTAGAACTTGGCCACCAGGGGTGCCGCGTCCTCGATGCCCACCTGGTAGACCCGGTTCTCGTAGCTGTTGAGCGTGAGCAGACGCCCGTCACAGAAGAGGCCGGCGGATTCCACCGCCGCCAGCACGAAATCCGGCGTGAGCGGCCCGAAGGGCGCCGGCGCGGCGGCGCCGTCCCCGGCGCTCACGCGTCGCGGCCCGGTTCGCGCACGTAGGGTTCGTGCAGCTTCACCGGCTCGGCCGCCTGGCGGCTGCGCATGCGCAGGTTGAGCATCTCGACCATCACCGAGAAGGCCATCGCCGAGTAGATGTAGCCCTTGGGCACGTGCTGGCCGAAGGCGTCGGCGATCAGCACCACGCCGATCACCAGCAGAAAGGACAGGGCCAGCATCTTCACGGTGGGATGGCGCGACACGAAGTCGCCGATGGGGCCGGAGGCCACCATCATCAGGCCCACCGAGGCGATCACCGCGGCGATCATCACGGTGAGGTTGTTCACCATGCCGATGGCGGTGATGATGGAATCCAGCGAGAACACGATGTCGATCAGGACGATCTGCAGCAGCACCGCGCCAAAGGTGGCCTGAACGGTACTGGAGGCCTCGCCTTCCTCGCCTTCCATGAGCTGGTGGACCTCCATCGTGCTCTTCCACACCAGGAACAGACCGCCTCCCAGCAGGATCAGGTCACGCCCCGAAAAGCCATGCCCCAGCACCGTCAGCAGGGGTTCGGTGAGCCCCGCCAGCCAGGACAGGATCATCAGCAGGCCGATGCGCATGAACATGGCCAGGAACAGCCCCAGGCGCCGGGTGAAGGCGCGCCGTTCCGGCGGCAGCTTGTCCACCAGGATGGAGATGAAGATGACGTTGTCGATGCCCAGCACCAGCTCCAGCGCGGTGAGGGTCAGAAAGGCGATCAGCAATTGCGGGTCGGTGAGGAATTCCATGGCGGCTCGCGGCAGTTGTCCGGATGCGGCCCGCACGGGAGCCGCGGCGCGCATGGTCGCATGAATCCGTGACGGGCGGTCGGCCGTCCGGCGGACGCTGCGGCCGGACCGCCGGAGCCGCCTGGCAGGCGGCACGGGCGACGGGATCAGTGCTGCGTGCGGTGTTCCTGCATCCAGCGCTGCATGCGCGCCGCCGGCATCGGACGGGCCACGCCATGGCCCTGGATCATGCGGCAGCCCAGGCGCAGCAGGGCCTGACGGTGACCCGGCGTCTCCACGCCCTCGGCGATCACCTCCCGGTGGAAGGCTGCGCCGAGGCCGATCACGCTCTGCACCGTGGCCAGGTCTTCCTCGTCCTCCAGCATGTTGTGGATGAAGGAGCGGTCGATCTTGATGCTGCGCACCGGCAGCCGGCGCAGGCTGGACAGGGCGCCCTGGCCGGTGCCGAAATCGTCGATGGCGAAGCTCACGCCCAGTTCGTTGCACGCCGCCATGATGCCGGCCACCCGCTTCACGTCGCCGAGGGTCGCCGTTTCCAGCACCTCCAGCTGGAGCAGCTCCGGGTGCACGGCCGGATAGGCCGCCAGCAGACGGCGCAGGTTGGCGACGAACTCCGGGTGCACCAGATGCCGGGCGGCGATATTGACGCTCATTGGCGTGCTCAGGCCTTCCCGGTGCCACGCGTCGAGCTGCTTCACTGCGGTACGCAGCACCCAGTCGCCCAGTTCGATCTCGAAACGGGAATCCTTCACCGCCGGCAGGAACTCGCCGGGCATGCGCAGACCCAGCTCCGGGTGCTTCCAGCGGATCAGCGCCTCCACGCCGGTGAGGGCGTTGGTGAGCACATCCACCTTGGGCTGGTAGTGCAGCTCCAGTTCGCCCCCGTCGAGGGCCAGCTCGACCCGGTGCTGGGCGTCGCGCAGGGCGCGCAGGCGCCGGTCGCGGCCCGGATCGTAGAGCTGGAAGGCGTTGCGGCCGGATTCCTTGGCCAGGTACATGGCCTCGTCAGCGTGCAGCAGCAGGTGTTCCGGATCGGAGCCGTCCAGCGGGCAGAGGGTCACGCCCACGCTGGCGGTGACGGTCAGCTCCCGGTTGTCGATGGTCACCGGCTCGCCGATGCTGGCGAGCAGGCGTTGCAGGATCTGCTCGCACTCCTCGCTGCGCTCGAGCCCGTTGTAGATCAGCGCGAACTCGTCGCCGCCGATGCGCGCCACGGTGTCGCCGGCCCGCGTGGAGGCCATCAGACGGCGGGCGATGACGACCAGCAGGCGGTCGCCCACGGCGTGGCCGAGGGAATCATTCACCGCCTTGAAGCCGTCCAGGTCCAGGTATGCGATGGCCGCCAGGGTGCCATTGCGCTCGGCCTGGGCGACGGCCATCTGCATGCGATCGTAGAACAGGCTGCGGTTGGGCAGCTGGGTGAGGGTGTCGTGGTAGGCCATGTGCTCCAGGTGACGCTGGCTTTCCTTCACTTCGGTGATGTCAGCGATGCTGCCCATCATGCGCGAGGGCTGGCCGTCGGCGTCGAATTCCACCACGTCGCCCCGATCGCGCACCCACAGCACCCGTCCGTCGGGGCGACGCATGCGGTACTCGCAGATGTAGGCCCCGTGCTGGGCCATGCAGGCGGCCACGGCGGCGTTATAGAGGGGCCGGTCGGCCTCGTGGATCATCGCCAGCAGGTCGTCCACCGAATGGATCAGCTGCGCGTGGCCGAGTCCCAGCAGTTCGCACCAGCGCCGGTTGTGACGCACCGTGCCGCTGGCCAGATCTCGGTCCCACACGCCTTCACCGATGGCTGACAGCACGAAGTTGAGGTCCTTCTCGCTGCGCTCGGCGGCGGCCAGCAGACGGATGCGCTCACTCACATCCACAGCAAAGCCCACCGTGCCGACGATGCCGCCTTCAGCGCCGCGCAGGGGCGCCCGCACGCTCTCCAGCCACACCGGCGAGGCTCCGCCGCTCACCTGGTCCACCGCCCGCATGGCCTCGCCGCCCGCCAGCACCTCGGCGTCGGCTGCGGCATGCAGCGCCGCGCGCCCGGCGGGCCACAGCTCGTCGTCGGCCCGCCCGATCACCTCGGCCGATGTACTCCGTCCGCAGGCTTCGGCAAAGCTGCGATTGACGATCAGATAGCGGCCTTCGGCGTCCTTCATCCACAGGAGCAGGGGCAAGGCGTCGATCAGGGTCTTCGCCGAACCGGCTGCGGTGGCGCTGTCGGCCGAGGTGTCCAGGTTCAGACGCGACACCGGCGTGTCGCCGGACAGGCCGGCATGGAGGGCGCCGAGCAGGGTGGCGGCCCCCAGGTAGCGGCGCGCCGGCCCGGCGTCACCCACCGGCAGGTACGACGGTCCCCCGGCGAGAAAGAGGGACAGGGCCTCGAAGAGGGTGGCGTCGGGCGACAGGGCATCCTCTCGGGAGGCGCCAGGCCCGGTCTGGGAATCGGCAGCGGACTTCATGGGCAGTGTCCATCGAACGTTATGGGTTGCCCCGATGATGCCCCGCGGCCAACGCTTCGCTAAGGAAGGATGTCCCCCCCGCGACGGGCAGAAAGTCACGGATCCGCCGGGCCTCAGCGACAAAATTCACGCCACCGCCGCGATTTCCGCATGTCATTCACAGGACTTCACAGATCGGCGCAGGACGCCGCTCCCGCGGATGCCGCACCGACCTGGTGCAGGGCCGGCGGGGTAGAATGCAGTGCCGGCACCCCGCCGGAACGTGGAGTCCCCCGATGAGCCCCGACAAGATCGACATTCCCGGCCTCCTGAGCCGCATGCCCATGTTCAGCGCCCTGTCGCCGGACGATCTCGCCCACATCGCTGCGGCCACCCGCGAGCGTCGCCTCGACAAGGGCGAACGCCTGTTCCAGCGCGGCGACGCGCCAAAGGGCTTCTTCCTGGTGGTGTGGGGCCAGGTCAAGCTGGCCTTTACCTCTTCCCAGGGCAACGAGAAGGTGGTGGAGATCCTCGGGCCGCTGCAGAGCTTCGGCGAGGCCGTGATGTTCCTCGACCAGCCCTATCCGGTGCTCGCCGAGGCCCTGGCCGACGCCTTGATCCTGCATATCGGCTCGGCCGCCGTGTTCGGCCTCATCGACGCCGATCCGAAATTCGCCCGCAAGCTGCTCGCCGGCCTGTCGATCCGCCTGCACTCCATGGTGCGGGACGTGGAATCCTATGCCCTGCGCTCCTCCACCCAGCGGGTCATCGGCTACCTGCTGCAGCTGGCCGAAAGCACGCCCTGCGCCGCCCAGGGCGAACGGAGCGTCGAGCTGCCCACCAGCAAGCAGGTCATCGCCTCACGCCTGAGCCTGACGCCGGAAACCCTGTCGCGCATCTTCCACGAGCTGTCCGGCGCCGGTCTCATCTCGGTGCACGGCAAGCAGATCGTCATCCACGACGCCGAACGCCTCGCCGCGCACGACTGACGCGGACAGATCAGTCCGTGCGGTGGCGGATGTGGATGGCGAACTCGCCGCCGGGCGTGGATTCGGCGCGATAGACGTAGCCGTTGCGGATCAGCACGTCGTAGAGGGGCGTCGGTTCCCGGTAGAGCAAGAGGATCACCTCGCCGCCGGCGGGCAGGGTGTCGAGGGCTTCCAGGGTCAGATGCATGGGCTGGGGCGGCATCAGGCCGCGGGCATCGACGATCACGGGGGCAAGGGTTTCGCTCATGGGGGCGCTCGCAGGAAGGACCCGTGCAGCTTGGGCGCGGGCGCGTCGCGGGTCATTGAGCCGCGTCAAGGCGCTCCGATCCGGCGGACGCTCCGCCGGGCCCGGCGCAGGGATGCTACAGTTCCGCCCCGATCCGACCATCCGCCACCGCCATGAAGGAAGGCACCGTCCTGCTTGTGTCCTGTGCCGCCACCGCCGCGCTCTGGCTGTGGGCGGAGCAGAACCGCCCGGCACCCGCCCTCCCGGAGGCCGCGCCGACACCGTCCGCGGAGGCGCCCCCGCTCGCCAGCCCGCCGGTCGCCCCGCCATCGCCGGACAGCCGCGCCTACCTGTGCATTGCCAACGGCCAGCGCAGCTATTCCGACCGCCCCTGCGCCGCCGGCGAGCGCTCCGAGCGCGTGAATATCCAGGCGCCGCCGCCCGGCTCACCGACCCCCAGCATCCAGGAGCAATACGCCGATCTGGTCGCGAACCGCCCCAGGGTGACGCCCGGCGCCGCCGAGCCGCTGGTCATCCCACGCGATCCCGATCACCCGGAGAAAGCCGGCCTGTGTGAAGAGCTCTGGCTGCACATCCGGGAGATCGACGAGGCCCTGCGCCAGCCCACGCCACCCCAGCAGGCCGAGACGCTGCGCGCCCTGCGCCTGCGCTACCAGAACGATCGCTTCACCCAGGGCTGTTAACCGCCGCCGCCTGGCGGACTGCGGACGCCGGATCGTCCCCCCGCGAGCCGTCGCGGCCTCGGCGATGCGGGACCGCACCCACTACCGTGGCCGCCGGTCGCAGCCGCGCCCGCTGCTCCGGGTGGCACCTCAGTGGCTGGTGCCTTCCGATTTTCCGATCTTGTTGAACAGGTTGTACTTGCCGATGGGCTTGCTCGCCGGCAGGCGCTTGATCTCCTGGAAGGTGGTGGCGTCGAGGAAGATCAGCGCGCCGTCGTTCTCCATCAGGCTGGCGATGACGTAGCGCCCGTGGCGGTCGAACTCCACGTGGGCGAAGGTCCGACCCGGCTCGGGCCGCACCTGGGCCACCACCGCCAGGCGCTGCTTGTCGATGACCTGCAGGGTGTCCTTGGCGGTGGGGCTCATCATCGAATCGACCCACGCGTAGGGGCTGTTCTCGTGGCTGCGCAGGAAGAAGCCGGGCCCCAGGGTGGGAATCGTCGCCACGGTCTGCCAGCGCTGCAGGTCGATCACACTGACGCGCCCCTCCTTCAGGTGGGTGCTGGCCACCACCCGGCGGCCGTCGCGCATCCACGAGATGCCCGAGCCCAGGTGGGGCATGCCGGGCAGGTCCAGGGTGGCGATGGCGCGGCGCACGTCCAGGTTGACCACCTCGCCGCGGCCTTCGCGGCTGGCGCCCACCACGTTGGCGTAGTCCTGGGTGAAGAAGAAGTCGTCCAGGGGCGTGTCCAGCGCCGTGCGACGGGAATTGAGGAAGCCTGGCAGGGCCATCGCCTCGCCCATCTTGTAGTCGTGCACGTAGCCATCGAAGATGGGCTTGGCGTCCGGGTCGTAGGACACTTCCCAGATCTCCGCCACATCCTTGAGGCCGACGATGAAGCTGCGCCGCGGTGGTGCGTCGTACACCGCCGCCACGCGGGAGCTCGCGTCGCCTTTCAGCGTGCGCGCCGGGATCAGGCGCAGCAGCTTCAGGTCCGCGTCGAAGATCGCCACGTTGCCGGGCAGGTAGTTCGCCACCGCCACGAAGCGCCCGTCCGCCGACACCGCGGCGTTGCGGGTGTTGAGCCCGGCGCGCACCTCGGCCACCACCTTCAGGTTCCACAGGTCGAACTTGCTCACCCAGCCGTCACGGGAGGCGAAGAACACGTAGCGCCCGTCCGGCGTGAACTTGGGCCCGCCATGCAGGGCATAGCGGGACGGAAAACGGTGGATGCGCGTCATGCGGTCGCCGTCGAGCACGCTCACGTGGTGATCGCCGGCCTCCACGACGATGAACAGGTTCATCGGATCGGTCTGGGCCACCGGGCCCTGGGGCGCATCCGGCAGGCTGCCGCGGGGGAAGGGCTCGACGCGGGAGGCGCGGATGTCGTCCTCGCTCCAGGCGGGCGCCGGACTCACCGGCGTGCGCACCCAGTCCGCCAGGGCCTCGATCTCCGCCGCCGAGAGGGTCGCCCCGAAGGCGGGCATCTGGGTCGCGGTGCGGCCGTCGCGAAGGGTGGCGATCGCGTCGGCGCGGCGCAGGCGTTCCAGGCTCTCCGGCAGCAGGGCCGGACCCATGGCACCGAGGCGGCCCGGCCCGTGACAGCTGGCGCAGTGCTGGGTGTACAGGGCCGGTGCGTCGACCACGGCGGCCGCAACGGTGGGCAAGAGCGTCGCCGCAAAGGCGAGGCTGGCGAGCAGTCTTTTCATTCCATCCCTCCCGGTGCCCAGGGCCGTTCCGGTACGGGGTCTTGATCGTGTCCGCCCCGCGGGCGAAGGGCGCGCACCCGCGCGCAAGTGAGCAGTCCTCGCACGTGGGTGAATTTCACTGGCGGGCGCGTGAACGCCGGTCGCGCGCGAATGGACACGGGTCGCGGACGACCGGCCGGCACTCGCCGGTGGGTATTGGCCACTCGTCCGCGAGTAAAAATCACTCGCGCGCGGGTGAAGAGCATTCGTCTGCGAGTGACGGCCCCTCGCGGGCGAATGGGGCGCAGTCGTCGGCGAGGAACGGTCACCCGCGCGCCGGTGAACGGCGCTCGCGAGAGGCTGAAGCCCATCCACCGGAGCGGAAAAGTCATGGGCCCTTGCGCCAGGCGGATCAGGCCGGCTGCAGACGCACCCACGGCTTCACCTCCAGACGCTCGCCATCGGCCACGCCGATCTCGGCGTTGTCCAGGTAGCAGCCGGGATCTTCCTGCCAGGGATCGCCGGTGAGCTGCCAGGCGCGGACCCGGGTGTTGCCATTGCACATGGCCAGGTAACGGCAGGCCCCGCAGCGCCCGCTGACGGGCCGCGGCGACTGCTTGAGGCCGGCCAGCAGGGGGTCGGAGAG
>DAOQMM010000031.1:0-31344 GCA_035335645.1 Rhodocyclaceae bacterium
TCGATTTCCTTGGCCACGGACACACCGTCCTTGGTCACGGTGGGGGCGCCGAAGGAACGCTCCAGCACCACGTTGCGGCCCTTGGGGCCGAGGGTCACCTTGACCGCGTCGGCCAGGATGTTGACGCCTTCGACCATGCGGGCGCGGGCGGAATCACCGAACTTGACTTCTTTGGCTGCCATTCTTGATTACTCCTGAATTCTGGGGGACGGGGAAGACGGAACGCGGGAGGCTCAGGCCTCGACCACACCCATGATGTCTTCTTCGCGCATGACCAGCAGTTCCTGGCCATCGACCTTGACGGTCTGGCCGGCATACTTGCCGAACAGGACGCGGTCGCCAACCTTCACTTCCAGCTTGCGGAACTCGCCGTTGTCGAGAACCTTGCCGTTGCCGACGGCCAGCACTTCGCCCTGATCGGGCTTTTCACCGGCGGAGTCGGGGATGACGATGCCGCTGGAGGTGGTGCGTTCGGCTTCGATACGCTTCACGATGACGCGATCATGCAAGGGACGGATTTTCATGTAGAGGTCTCCTACTCGATTCAAACCGGGCAAACCTGCCCGACCACAATTCGTGGCCAGCCTCGGTGCTGGCGCTACCGGGAGCCGGCTGTTAGCACTCACCCCCGTCGAGTGCTAATAATAGGGGCGGCATGGCGCCATTTCAAGTGGGGCATGCGGAAATAAAGATGCCGACCCATCGAACGCGCCATAAACACAGAACAGAGCGCCGTCTCGCCCCTCCGCCGAGGCCGGGCCTGCGCCCCACGCAGGGTCGCGCGGGGCCGCACGAGGGGACGCCTGGGGACGCCTGGGGACGCCTGGGGACGCGCCCAGCGTGTCGCGAAACCGCCATTCTGCGGGCGGTCCGCTGGCGTCGCGGGGCGATGGCCCGCAGGTCGGATGAACCCGTCGTCAGCGGCGTGGTGCGTCGCCCGCTTGCAAATAGATAGATAGCTATCTATTATTTAAACGCTTACTGCCATGGGTCCCTGCTCCGGTCCTGCCCTTCCCTCTGCCAGTCCCGCCCGACGATGACGACTCCACCTTCCGCCCTGCGCCGCCAGCTCACGACCCTCCTGATCCGCGCCGCGCGCCTGTACCGCAAGGAGGTCAATCGGGCGCTCACGACCTATGGCATCTCGGATGCTCAGGCCATCCCGGTCCTGCATATCGCCCGCCACGGCGGCGGCATGCGTCAGCACGAACTGGCGGAGGAGATCGGGATCGAGGGGCCTTCGCTGGTCCGGCTGCTCGATCAACTCTGCGCGCACGGCCTGGTGGAGCGACGCAGCGACCCCCAGGACCGCCGCGCCCGCACCCTTCACCTCACTGATGCCGGTGAAGCACTCGCCGCCCGCGTCGAGACTGCGCTGGTCGGGATCCGCGGCCGCCTCCTTGCCGCCGTGAGCGAGGCGGACCTGAGCACCTGTCTCCGGGTGCTGGAAAGCCTGCTCCATCAGTTGGATGTCGGGCCATCCCACCACGATGATCCGGCCTGAGCCCCTGTTGCGCCTCGACTGGCGGGACGTCCAGTTCTCGGTGGTCAGTCTGGCCGCCGCCCTGGCCGCCCTGTACTGGAGCATGAGCCTGGATCTCCAGCAGCCCTACTGGTCGATGCTGTCCGCCTACGTGGTGAGCCAGCCCCTGGCAGCCGCCGTACGCTCCAAGGCTGTCTACCGTCTGGCCGGCACCCTTCTGGGCGCTGCGATGACGGTGCTGCTGCTGCCCGCCCTCGCCAATACGCCCGAACTGCTGTGCGCAGCGATGGCCCTGTGGGTCGGCGCCTGCCTGTCCATTTCACTGCTGGATCGCTCACCGCGCAGCTATGTCCTCATGCTGGCCGGCTACACGGCCGCCATCGTCGGCTTCAGCAGCGTCAATCAACCCGGGCAGATCTTCGACCTTGCCGTGGCACGTGCCGAGGAGATCTCCATCGGCATCCTCTGCGCCACGCTGGCCCATAGCCTGTGGTTTCCCCGCTCGGTGGGCGAGGTGCTCGAGCAGCGCATCCGGGACTGGCTCGGTGAGGCCGACCGCTGGGCGCTCGACCTTTTCGCCGCCGATGACCCGAGCGCCGGCGTTCCGCATCGGGCCCATCTGGCTGCGGCGGCCACGGATATCCACCTGTTGGCGGCGCACCTGCCCTTCGACACCTCCCATCTGCGCGAAACCACCGCCATCGTCCGGGCGCTCCACGACCACATCCTGCTGCTGATCCCGGTCCTGTCCAGCCTCTCGGATCGCCTCGCCGCCCTCCACGGGATGCGTGCCCCCGTCGATCCGCCCACGCAGGACCGCCTGACCCGCGTCGGTGCCTGGATTCGCGCGGACTGCCCCGCGGCGGAGGGCCGCGCGCTCAGCGCCATGCTGGCCGCAGACCTGGACACACCGGCAGCGGCGCCTGACGCCGCCTCCTGGTACGCACTCAACCGGAACGGTCTGACCACACGCCTGCTCGATCTGGTGCAGATCCAGACCGAATGCCGTCAGCTGCTCGCCCACCTGCACGAACCGGACGCCCCCCTCGCGCCCGCCCTGCGGGACGCCCTCGGCCAGGCCGGCGCACGTCCGCTGCACAGTGACTGGCGGCTGGCGCTCACGTCGGGCGCGGTCGCCACCACCGCCATCCTCATCTGCTGCGCCGCGTGGATCGGACTCGGCTGGTCCGAAGGCGGTGCCAGCGCAATGCTCGCCGCGATCCTGTGCTGTCTGTTTGCCAGCCTCGACGACCCCGCACCGGCCATCCGCAAGTTCGGCGTCGCCATCTGTATCGCAGTGAGCCTTGCCGCGCTCTACCAGTTTGCGGTGTTTCCGGCCATCAACACCTTCCCGCTCCTCGCCCTTGTCCTGGCACCGCCGCTGCTCGCCATCGGCGCCGCGACACTCAACCCGCGCCTGGCCTCGTCGGCCCTCTTCATCCTCCTCAACTTCTGCAATTTCATGGCCATCCAGGAGCGCTTCACGCCGGATCTAGCGGTCTTCCTCAACAACAACCTGTCCCAGTTCTTCGGCGTCTTCGTTGCCATTTACGTCACCCGCGCGGCCCGCTCCCTGAGTACCGCGTCCAGCGCCCGCCGCCTGGCCCGGGCCACCTGGCAGGACCTGGCGCGCTTCGCCCACGGAGACGTCCGCGAGCCTCACCAGAACCTCACGGCCCGGCTGGTGGACCGGATCGGCCTGCTGGCACCCCGCCTGGCGGCCCTCAGGGATCAAGACGCCGAGCTCGCCGACGGCGATGTGCTGCGGGAACTGCGCATCGGCATGGACCTGAGCACCCTGCAGGACGCCCATCCGCCCCTGCCCGGGATCGCACAGACGCAGGTGACCGAATTGCTCCACGCCGTCGGCCGCCACTACCAGCAGCGTCCCGACGGAACCGCCCGCCCGCCGCAGGACCTCTGCGCGCTGCTCGACGGCTGCATCCGGCACCTCGCAGGCCCCCCCGGTCAGGGCCGCGCCCTTGCCGCCCTCGTGGGATTGCGGCGCAACCTCTTCCCGGACACGCCCTATGCCGCCGGAGGACTGAACCCATGAACGGCGAGATCGAACTGTTCGGCGTCTATCTCAGCGCCGAACTGAGCACCAGCATCGCCGCCCTGCTGCTCACCTTCGGGCTGCAGCGGGGCCTCGTGTGGCTCGGACTGCTCCGCCGCGTATGGCATCGACCGCTCTTCGAGACCGCGCTGTTCATCATCGTCTGGCGACTGGTGGTGGCCGCCTGGGCGCTGCACTCACCCTGAGACCCTCCGCGGAGATCGCCCCCGTGAACACGACCTTCCTCTCCAAAGCCGCTCCCGTGCTGCTCACACTGGCCATCGTGGCGGTCGCCCTGATCGCCGGCCGGCAGCTCTGGATCCACTACCGCAGCGAGCCGTGGACCCCCGACGGCCGTGTCCGCGCCGACATCGTACAGATTGCGCCCGACGTCTCGGGCACCGTCACGGACCTCGCCGTCGGTCATGACCAGCCCGTCAAGGCCGGCCAGTTCCTGTTCCAGCTCGACCCGGAACGTTATGCCCTGGCCTTGCACGACGCAGAATCCGCAGAGCGCGTCCAGGAAGCCCGCCTGGCCCAGCTGCAGCGGGAGGTGCGCCGTAACCAGACGCTCGGCGAACTGGTCAGCCGCGAAGCGGCCGAACAGACCCAGGCCCACCTGGATGAGGCCCGCGCCGCGCTCGCCCAGGCCCGCGCGCAGCGGGAACTGGCCGCGCTCAACCTCAAGCGTACCCGGATCGTCGCGCCGGCAGACGGCACCCTGTCCGACCTCACCCTGCGCGTCGGCAACTATGTGGCGGCCGGCAAGCCGGTGATGGCCCTGATCGACTCCCGCTCCCTGCGCGTCGAAGGCTATTTCGAAGAGACCAAGCTGCCCCGCATCAACGTCGGGCAGACAGCCCGCGTTCACCTGATGGGCGACGACCGGATCCTGACGGGGCACGTACAGAGCATCGCGGCGGGCATCGAGGACCGGGACCGGACGTCCGGCAGCAGCCTCCTGCCCAATGTCAACCCGACCTTCAGCTGGGTCCGGCTGGCCCAGCGGATTCCCGTACGCATCGCCCTCGACGCCCCCCACGACCCTGCGCTGATCGCCGGCCGCACGGCCACGGTGACGCTCCTCCCGCCGACCGCCGAACGCGACGGCGGCCCCGCGCGATGACGCCCCGCGCCGCCCTCGTCTCGGGCGCCATCGCGCTGCTGCTCAGTGCCTGCAGCGCCGTCGGGCCCGACTATCGCCTACCCGACGCTGCACAGCTGCGCAGCCCCGACGCCCGCCAGGCCTTCCAAGAAGCCGGCCAGCCGCCCTTCGGTCGCGACGATCTGCCCGACGCCTGGTGGCGCCTGTACGAGGACCCCGCCCTGAACGACCTGATCGCGCGCGCGCTGGTCGCCAATGCCGGGCTCAGGGCGGCGGCGGCCAACCTCGCCCGCAGCGAAGCCGTGGTCCGGGAAGTCGACGGCCTGCGCGATCCGTCCCTGGGCGCCGGCGTCGCGATCGAGCGCGCTCAGGTTTCGGCTGAATCCTATCTGCTCGAACACAAGGTCCCCGTCTTCAACCTGGGCAACGCGGGTCTGCGGGCCCACTACCAGGTGGACCTGGCCGGACAACTGCGGCGGGCCCTGGAAGTCGCCGAGGCGGAGGCCGGCGCCGTGCAAGCCGCCGGCGATCTGGCCCGGATCAGTGTGGTGGCCGACACCGCGCTGGCCTACATGGACGCCTGCGCGGCCGGCGAGGCGCTCGATCTCGCCCGCCGCGCCCTGGCACTGCAGGTCCGCGAACGCGAGGCCATCGCCCGCCTGGTGGCCGGTGGACGGCGCATCCCGCTGGATCTGCCGCGGGCCGCAGAACAGGAAGACCAGCTGCGCGCCGCCCTGCCCGCCTTCGCCGCGCGTCGCCGCAGCGCCGCCTACCGCCTTGCCGCGCTCACGGGCCAGTCCCCCGCCCGCGCGCCCGCTGCCGCTGAGGCCTGCCGGCACCTGCCCGATCTCGCCCAGCCGATTCCCGTGGGTGACGGCGCCGCCCTGCTGCGCCGCCGGCCCGATGTGCGCCAGGCAGAACGCCGGCTTGCCGCGGCATCAGCCCGCATCGGGGTGGCCACGGCGGCCCTCTACCCCAGCCTGTCCTTCGGATTGAGCGCCGGCGGCACGGGCATCCTCAGCCACCTGGGCGAAGCCCCCACCCAGCGCTGGAGCCTGGGCCCCGTGCTGAGCTGGAGCCTCCCCGGAGAAGAAGCCCGCGCCCGCGTGGCCCAGGCCGATGCGGGCGCGGCCGGCGCACTGGCGACCCTCGATCAGGTCGTCCTGAACGCCCTCCAGGAAACCGAGAGCGCCCTCGCCACCCTGGCCCGCGACCGGGACCGCCACGCAGCACTGCAGCAGGCCCGCGCCCACGCTGAAACTGCGCGCCGCCAGGTGCACACCTTGTATCAGGCGGGCCGTACGGGTGTGCTGGACGACCTGGACGCCGAGCGCCGCCTGCTCGCCGCGGACGCGCGCCTCGCCGCGCATCGTGGCCGCCTCGCAACCGATGAAATCCGCCTGTTCCTTGCACTGGGCGGCGGCTGGCAGCCGGGCGAGGTGCACACGACCCCGCAATAAGTGGATCGCAAGGTGCTCGCGCGAACCCGGCCGCCCGGCGTCTCGCCGCCCTACGCCCGTCTGGGCCGCCATCAGCTGCCGCCGGCCGGCGGCAGGCGCATCTGGAAGACCGTGCCATGGACGCCGCTGCGCACGACCACCTCGCCCCCATGGGCGCGCACGATGGAGCGGGTGATGGCGAGCCCCAGGCCGGCGCCGTCTCCGTCGCTGCCATGACGGCGCGCCGGGTCTGCCCGGTAGAAGCGGTCGAAGAGGCGCGGCAGGTGTTCCGCCGGGATCGGTTCGCCGTCATTGGCGACCGCGACGACCACCCGGTCCTCCGCGTTCCCGAGGGTCACCCGCACGGCACCACCCGCCGGCGTGTGGCGCAGCGCGTTGGAGAGCAGGTTGCCCAGCGCACGGCGCAGCATCAGGCGGTCGCCGGCCACGCGCCCGGCGCCCGCCTGGGACAGGCTCACACCGACCTCCTCGGCCAGCGCCGCATAGAACTCGAAGAGGGCACGCACCTCGTCCGCCAGCTCCACGGGTTCCCGCGCCGGCACGATGAGGCCGTTGTCGGCCTTGGCCAGGAAGAGCATGTCGGCAATCGTGCGGGTCAGGCGCTCCAGCTCCTCCGCGCCCGATTCCAGCACCTCCCGGTATTCGGCGGCGCTGCGCGGGCGCGACAGGGCAACCTGGGTCTGGGTCATCAGGTTGCTCACCGGCGTGCGCAGCTCGTGGGCCAGGTCCGACGAGAAATCCGACAGGCGCCGGAAGGACTCCTCCAGCCGCGCCAGCATGGCGTTGAGGGATTCCGCCAGGGCCGCCAGCTCGACCGGCACCGAATCCACCGCCAGGCGCGGGTCGAGGCGCTGGGCGCTGACCTGGGCGGCGGTGCGGCGCATCGCCTCGAGGGGCGCCAGGCCGCTGCGGGCCGCGGCCCAGCCGAGCAGCCCGGTGGCCAGCGCGCTGGCCACCACCACGCCCCACAGGGTGCGCCGGAAGCCGTCCATGAAGGCCTGATGATGGGAGATGTCCGTCGCCACCCGGGCCCGCAGCGGGCCGGCGCCCGCCGGCGCAGCGGGCAACTCGGCGGCCAGGCCGCGGAACCAGTGCCCGGAGGCGTCCTGCCACACCTGAGGCCCGGGCGCGCCGATCACCACATCGGACGGAAAGACGGCGCCGGGCGACGCGGCGAGCACCCGCCCGTCCGGACCGCGCAGCTCCATCATCGGCGGATGCAGGTGGGCGCCTTCCACCAGGCCGCCCTCGCCGCCCGCTTCCCCGTGAAGGTGGCCGAGGGCCAGCCCGCGGCGCAGATCTGCCAGCTGACCGTACAGGGTGGCCCGGTCGAGCTCCTCGAAATGACGCTCCACCGAGGCGCCGACGATGAAGCCGAGGATCAGCAGCACCGCGCTCGACGCCAGGGCGAAGAGCAGGGTCAGGCGGACCGTCAGGGACAGGCGCCGGTTCAGTCCCACGGCGTTTCCTCCAGCACGTAGCCCATGCCCCGCACGGTGCGGATCAGACGCGGCGTGAAGCCCTCGTCCACCTTGGCGCGCAGGCGGCGCACCGCCACCTCGATCACGTTGGTGTCGCTGTCGAAGTTCATGTCCCACACCTGGGAGGCGATCAGGGAGCGCGGCAGCACCTCGCCGCGCCGGCGCAGGAGCAGCTCCAGCAGGGCGAACTCCTTGGCGGTGAGGTCGATGCGCCGGCCGGCGCGGGTCACCCGGCGGCGCGGCCGGTCCAGCTCCAGGTCGGCCACCTTCAGCACGTCCGGCTCGCGCGCCCGCGCGCCGCGCCGCAGCAGGGTGCGCACCCGGGCGAGCAGCTCCGAGAAGGCGAAAGGCTTGACCAGGTAGTCGTCGGCGCCCAGCTCCAGCCCCTTGACCCGGTCGTCCACCTGATCGCGGGCGGTCAGGAACAGCACCGGCAGATCCTTGCCGGCGCGGCGCAGGCCCTGCAGCACCTGCCAGCCGTCCGCGCCGGGCAGCATCACGTCCAGGATCACCAGGTCGTAGGCCTCCGTCAGGCCGCGGTGCAGCCCGTCCAGGCCGTCCTGCACCCAGTCCGCCACGAAGCCCGCTTCCACCAGTCCCTGGCGCAGGTAGTCGCCGGTCTTGCTCTCGTCCTCGACAATCAGGATCTTCATCGTGCGTCTCCCGCGGGCGCCCCGCCGCCCCTTGCCTCCCAGTGTCCCGCAGGATCGTGCGGGCGGACGAAGCTTACAGATTTGTAATCCGGCAGACAGCTTCCCGTCGGCGCCCATGGCCCACAATGACGACATTCCCGTCATCCATCGTCCGGATACTGCCATGCGCCTCCGCCTGCTGCCCGCCGCCCCCCTCGCCGCCGTCCTCCTCGCCGCCCTGCCGGCGATTGCCGCCGAGCCCACCGCCCACGCGGCCCACGCGACTGCCGCCCAGGCCCTCACCGACGGCGTGGTGAAGAAGATCGACAAGGCCGCCGGCCGTGTCACCCTGACCCACGGCCCCCTCAACGGCATGCCCGGCATGACCATGGCCTTCGCCGTGAAGGACCCGGCCTGGCTGGACACGCTCAAGCCCGGTGAGCGCATCCGCTTTGCCGCCGACACCGTCAACGGTGCGCTCACCGTGGTGAAGATCGAACGCCCCTGAATCATCCGCCGCCATGAAGCCTCCGCGCCTCGTCCATCTCCTGCTTATCGGATGCGCCGTCGCCCTGCCGGCGGCAGCCTGCGCCCAGGAGGCTCCCCTCGGCCGCGACGTGGAGGGGCTGCTCGCCTGGGCCCGCGCCCACAGCCCGGAACTCGCCGCGATGCGCCACGAGGCCGACGCCGCCGCCGAGCGCGTCGTCCCCGCCGGCGCCCTGCCCGATCCGCGCTTCCGCACCGAACTGCGCGACATCACCCGCATGGGCGAGCAGAGCCCCGCCCTGCTCCCCGCCCGCACCGGCAGCACCCGTTACCTGCTGATGCAGGATCTGCCCTGGGCCGGCAAGCGCGACCTGAAGCAGGCCGCCGCCGAACAGGACGCCCGCAGCGCCAGCGGCCGCGCCGACGCCACCTGGGCCGACCTGAGCGCGCGCATCAAGATCACCTGGACCCAGCTCCACTACGTTCACCAGAGCACCCGCCTCACCCGCGAACTGCTGGACCTCGGCGGACGCATCGGGCAGATCGCCCAGGTGCGCTACGCCGGCGGCCTCGCCCCGCAGCAGGACGCCATCCGCGCCCAGGTGGAACTGACCGGCCTGCAGGCCGACCTGGTCGCCCTCGACAACGAAGGCCGCCAGCTCCAGGTGCGCCTCAACGCCCTGCTCGCCCGCCCGTCCGCCGCGCCCCTCGCCGCAGCGGAGCGCCTGCGCCCGCTGCCGGTCCCGGCGCGTCTCGATCCGGCCGCCCTGGAAGACCGCCTGCGCGCCCGCAATCCCCAGCTCTTCGCCGACGAGGCGCGCATCGCTGCCGCCGAGCGCAACCAGGCCCTCACCCTGCGCAACCGCTACCCGGACTTCACCGTCGGCATCTCGCCGATCCAGTACCAGAACGCCGTGCGCGAATGGGAGCTGATGGTGGAACTCAACCTGCCGCTGCAGCAGGCCTCGCGCCGCGCCCAGGAGCGGGAAGCCGACAGCCTGCTCGCCGCCGCCCGCGCCCGCCGCGAGGCCACCGCCCAGCAGGCCCTCGGCGAGCTGGGCGAGGCCCTGTCGGCCCTGGACGCCGCGCGCCGCACCGAAGCCCTGGCCAGCCAGAGCCTGCTGCCCCAGGCGGAACTCACCTTCCGCGCCGCCCTGGCCGGCTACGAGACCGGCAAGGTGGACTTCACCACCCTGCTCGACGCCCAGCGCCAGATCCGCCTGGCCCGCCAGAACCGCCTCAAGGCCCAGACCGAGGCGCAACTGCGCCTTGCCGACATCGAACGCCTCGTGGGAGAAGACCTGTGAGCGCCCCCCGCCCCGCCCTGCGCCTCGCCGCCGCCCTTCTTGCCCTGGCCGCCGCCGCGGGCGCCGGTTACGGACTCGGCCAGCGCCACGGCACCGAACCCCCGGCCGCCTCGCCCACCCCGGCCGCCCCGGCCGCGCGCAAGCTGCTCTACTACCGCAACCCCATGGGCCTGCCCGACACCTCGCCGGTGCCCAAGAAGGACCCCATGGGCATGGACTACCTCCCGGTCTATGAAGGCGAGGCCGACGCGGAGGCCGCCCCCGGACAGGTCCGCCTCAGCCCTGAAAAGATCCAGAAGCTCGGCGTGCGCACCGAAGCCGTCACCCTGCGCGCCCTGGACCGCAGCGTGGACGCCAGCGGCCGGGTGGAGCCGGACGAACGCCGCGTGGTCGCCATCGCGCCCAAGTTCGAAGGCTTCGTGGAGCGCCTGCACGTGAGCGTCACCGGCCAGCCGGTGGCCCGCGGCCAGGCCCTGTTCGAGGTGTACAGCCCGGAGCTGGTGTCCGCCCAGCGCGAATACGCCCTCGCCGCCCAGGGCGCCGACAGCCTCAAGGACGCCGGCCCGGAGGCCCAGAAAGGCCTGCGCCAGCTCGCCGACGCGGCCCTTCAGCGACTGCGCAACTGGGACATCCCGGACGCCCAGATCCGCGCCCTCACCCACAGCGGTGAGGCCCGCCGGACACTCACCTTCACCTCACCGGCGGCCGGCATCGTCACCGAGAAGAAGGCCGTGCAGGGCATGCGCTTCATGCCCGGCGAGACCCTGTACCAGGTCACCGACCTGTCCGCCGTGTGGGTGGTGGCGGACGTGAACGAGCAGGACATCGGCGCAGTCCGCCCTGGCAGCCCGGTGAAGCTGCGGGTGGACGCCTACCCCGGTGAGACCTTCGACGGCCGCGTGAGCTACATCTACCCGACCCTCAACGCCGACACCCGCAGCGTGCCGGTGCGCATCGAACTGGCCAATCCGAGCCTGCGCCTCAAGCCGGCCATGTTCGTCCACGTGAGCCTGCCCGCCGGCAGCGCTGCACCGGTCCTCACCGTGCCGAGCGCGGCGGTCCTCGACAGCGGCACCCGCCGGGTGGTGCTGGTGGAACGGGGTGAAGGCCGCTTCGAACCCCGCGAGGTGCGCCTGGGCGCCCGCAGCGCCCGCTACGTGGAGGTACTCGACGGCGTGAAGGCGGACGAGCGGGTGGTGGTGGCCGCCAACTTCCTCATCGACGCGGAGAGCAACCTGCAGGCCGCGCTGGGCGCCTTCACGGCCACCGGCGGCACGCCGCCGGCCGCCCAGGCCGCGAGCGTGGTGCATCGTGCCGAAGGGCAGGTGGACGGCGCCGACGCCGCGGCCGGCACGGTGACCCTCAGCCACGGCCCGGTGGCCAGCCTCAACTGGCCGGCCATGACCATGGACTTCGCCGTCGCCAACCCGGCCCTGCAGGCGGCGCTCAAGCCCGGCGCGCGGGTGGCGGTGGACTTCGTCGA
Source organism: Rhodocyclaceae bacterium (assembly GCA_035335645.1). Lineage (GTDB taxonomy): Bacteria > Pseudomonadota > Gammaproteobacteria > Burkholderiales > Rhodocyclaceae > Zoogloea. Next base: position 11,494 of record DAOQMM010000031.1, read on the forward strand.
GCGTAAGCCCGGCGAGTGGGTCATCACCGCGGTGCGCCCGGCCGCCGGCCGCTGAGGGCGACACCATGCTGGCAGCCCTCATCGACTGGTCCGGACGCAACCGCTTCCTGGTGCTGCTGGCGACCCTCTGCGTGGTCCTCGCCGGCGTCTACGCCGTGCTGCGCACGCCCATCGACGCCCTGCCGGACCTCTCCGACGTGCAGGTCATCGTCTACACCGAGTTCCCCGGCCAGGCGCCCCAGGTGGTGGAGGACCAGATCACCTACCCCCTCACCACTGCCATGCTGTCGGTGCCAAAATCCCGCGTGGTGCGGGGGTTTTCCTTCTTCGGCGTGTCCTTCGTGTATGTCATTTTCGAGGACGGCACGGACCTCTACTGGGCCCGCTCGCGGGTGCTGGAATACCTCAGCGCCGCCGCCGGACGCCTGCCCGCGGGCATCATGCCCCAGCTCGGCCCGGACGCCTCCGGCGTGGGCTGGGTGTACCAGTACGCCGTGCTGGCCCGGGACAAGACCCTCGCCGAACTGCGCAGCCTGCAGGACTGGACCCTGCGCTATCCCCTCGCCAAGGCCCGCGGCGTGGCCGAGGTGGCGTCGGTGGGCGGCTTCGTGCAGACCTACCAGGTCACCGTCGATCCGGTGAAGCTGCGCGCCTACGGCATACCCCTGTCCAGGGTCGCCCAGGTGATCCGCGCCTCCAACCGGGACGTGGGCGGCCGCGTGGTGGAGATGGCCGAGACCGAATACATGGTGCGCGGGCGCGGCTACCTGCGCGGCGTGGACGACATCGCCAGCCTGGTGGTCAAGGCGGAACGGGGCACGCCGGTGCTGGTCCGCGACATCGGCCGGGTGGAACTCGTGCCGGACGAGCGCCGCGGCCTGGCCGAGCTGGACGGCGAAGGTGAGGCGGTGGGCGGCATCACCGTGGCGCGCAGCGGGCAGAACGCCCTGGACGTGATCCGCCACGTCAAGGCCACCCTCGCCGACCTGGCGCCCGGCCTGCCCGATGGCGTCACGCTGAAGACGGTGTACGACCGCTCCGAGCTGATCCAGCGCGCCATCGCCACCCTCCGCCACACCCTGCTGGAAGAATCCCTCATCGTCGCGGCGGTCTGCGTGGTCTTCCTGCTCCACGTGCGCAGCGCCCTGGTGGCGATCCTGATGTTGCCGGTGGGCGTGCTGATCGCCTTCGTCGCCCTCCACCTGCTCGGCATGAACTCCAACATCATGAGCCTGGGCGGCATCGCCATCGCCATCGGCGCCATGATCGACGCCGCCATCGTGATGATCGAAAACGCCCACAAGCACCTGGAACGCCTGCCGGACGACGCGACCCCGGCGGCGCGGGCCGCCGCCCTGCTGGCGGCCTGCCGCGAGGTGGGACCGGCCCTGTTCTTCTCCCTGCTGATCGTCACCGTGTCCTTCCTGCCGGTGTTCACCCTGGAAGGCCAGGAAGGCCGTCTGTTCGCCCCGCTGGCATGGACCAAGACCTTCGCCATGGCCGGCGCAGCGCTGCTCTCCGTCACCCTGGTGCCGGTGCTGATGGGCCTGTTCATCCGCGGCCGGGTGCTGCCGGAGGCCCGCAACCCGGTCAATCGCCTGCTCATCCGCGTCTATCGGCCGGTGATCGCCGCCGTGCTGGCGTGGCCGCGCCTCACCGTCGTCCTCGCCGGGGCGGTGCTGGCCCTCACCGCGATCCCCGCCACCCGTCTGGGCGCGGAGTTCATGCCGCCCCTGGACGAAGGCACCCTGCTCTACATGCCCACCTCCCTGCCCGGCCTGTCGGTCACCAAGGCCGCCGAGCTGCTCCAGATCCAGGACCGCATCATCAAGAGCTTCCCGGAGGTGGACAGCGTCTTCGGCAAGGCCGGCCGCGCCGGCACCGCCACCGATCCGGCACCCGTCGAGATGTTCGAGACGGTCATCACCCTCAAACCCCACGAGCAGTGGCGGCCCGGCCTCACCACCGATGGCCTCGTCGCCGAGATGGACAAGGCGCTTCAGTTTCCCGGCGTCGCCAACGCCTGGACGATGCCCATCAAGGCGCGCACCGACATGCTCGCCACCGGCATCCGCACGCCCATCGGCATCAAGGTCTTCGGCCGCGACCTGGACGAGATGGAGCGCCTCGCCAAAGACATCGAGACCGTCGTACGCCAGGTACCGGGCACCACCAGCGCCTTCGCCGAACGCCTCACCGGCGGGCTCTATCTGGACATCGAACCGGACCGGGCGCGCCTGGCCCGCTACGGCCTGTCCGTGGGTGAACTGCAGGAGGTGATCGCCGGCGCCCTCGGCGGCGAGGCCGTCACCACCACCGTGGAAGGCCGCGAGCGCTACGCCGTGGCCGTGCGCTACCCCCGCGAGCTGCGCAGCGACCCGGAACGCATCGCCCGCGAGGTGCTGGTGCCGGTGGACGGCGGCGCCATGGTGCCCCTCGGCCAGGTGGCGACGGTGTCCATCGCCCGCGGCGCGCCGGGCATCCGCACCGAGAACGCCCAGCTCGCCGCCTATCTCTACGTGGACCTGCGCGACCGGGACATCGGCGGCTACGTGGCCGACGCCCAGCGCGCCGTCGCCGAGCAGGTACACTTTCCGCCCGGCGCCTACGTCACCTGGAGCGGCCAGTTCGAATACATGGAGCGGGCCCGCGAGCGTCTGCAGGTGGTCGTGCCGATCACCCTGCTGAGCATCTTCATGCTGCTCTATCTCAACTTCCGCCGCCTCACCGAGACCTTCATCGTGATGCTGTCGGTGCCCTTCGCCCTGGTGGGCGGGGTGTGGCTGCTGGCCGCGCTCGGCTACAACCTGTCGGTGGCGGTGGGCGTGGGCTTCATCGCCCTGGCCGGCGTCGCCGCCGAGACCGGCGTGGTGATGCTGATCTACCTGGACCACGCCTGGGCCGACGCCCTCGCCCGCTGCCGCGCCGAGGGCCGCGAGGCGAGCCGCGCCGACCTCCTCGCCGCCGTCACCTCCGGCGCCGTGGAGCGGGTGCGCCCCAAGATGATGACCGTCGTCGCCATCATGGCCGGCCTGCTGCCCATCCTGTGGAGCCGTGGCACCGGCTCCGAGGTGATGAGCCGCATCGCTGCGCCCATGGTGGGCGGCATGCTCTCCTCCACGGTGCTCACCCTCGCCGTCATCCCGGCGCTCTATCTGCTGGTCAAGGGCCGCGCCCTCGCCGGCAGGCCGTGACAACCCGTCGCTCCGCGGTTCACGCCCCTCTGCCGCCCATCCCTAGGCGGCGGAATACCCATGAATTAAATATGGTTTTGTAAAACACTGTTAACGTGACAGAAGTTGCCAATGCGAAGGCATCCGGCCGGCGGTGATCCACCTATCATTCCCGCAAAGCCGTCACGGGCGCTCCCTCCGCCCCGCCTCCTCCGACGGACCGGTCACACCGGCCCTCGCGGCAGACGGCACCCAACCGAGAAGGATGCGTGTCATGACCTCTGCCCGTTCCGCCCTGCGCCTGTGCCATGCCGGCATGGAGGGCCGCACCCTGGATGCCTTCCAGATCTTCCTGTCCCGCGTGGATGCCTTCTCCTGCCGCATCACCGACGAGAATCACGCCGACGCCGCCTTCATCGACGCGGACGGCGACCTGGGCCAGTATCTGCTGGAAGGTCACCGCCTGCTCTACCCGGGCCGGCCGATGATCGTCACCTCCAGCCGTCCCACACCCAACCACGACCCCTTCACCATCCAGGTGACCAAGCCGGTGGGGCTCGCCGCATTCTCGGCCGCCCTGCAGCGGGTCCACGAACTCCTGCCGCGCAGCCGCGACGACGGTCGCCGCGCCCCCCAGCCGCCCTTCTACGGCGATCTGGGCGCCCCGCCCGACGACCTGCCGGCCTTCACCGACGCCGTCGAAGCCGAGACGATCTTCGCCACCCGCTACGTGGGCTCGGCACCCGACGTGGACCTGGACGACCCCCGCCAGCGCGAACGCATCTACTACCTCCCCGAAAACTTCCTGCAGGGCACGCTGGCACGGGCCCTCGCCCACGCCCGTGACGTGGAACGCCCCGTCAAGCTGCGCGGCCCCCTCGGCACCATCCTCTATCTCGACCCGACCAACGAGTCGGCCTACCAGCCCCTCAGCCCCAAGGCCCTGCGCGCCCAGGCCCAGGTGCCCACCCGCGGCACCATCAAGCAGACCACCCTCGACGCCGGTGACGTGGGCCCCGTCGCCCGCCTCGACCCGCGACCGCTGCAGGTCGTCGAGTGGGAAGTAGCCCTGTGGGCCTCCCGCGGTCGCCTGCCGCGCGGCACCGACCTGGACACTCCGGTGCGACTGGTGCGCTGGCCGAACTTCACCCGCCTGCCGGTGCCCGAGGGCGCCCTGCGCATCGCCGGCCTGTGGTCGCGCACGCCGACCACCCTGCGCGATACCGTGCATCTGCTCGGCCTGCCCCAGCGTCACGTCTTTGCCTTCTTCAGCGCCTGCGCCGCCCTGGACCTGCTGCAGCTCGGCGATGAGGGCATGCCGGACCGCCGTGGCACGGGCGATCCGGCCCGGACGCCGGAACGGCGCGGGCTGCTGCAGCGCACCCTCGGCCGCCTCCTGGGCGCCCGCCCCGACGAGCGGCCGGACCCGCGCCCGTGAGCGGACGGATCATCTTCAGCGGACCGTCCGGAGCGGGCAAGACCTCGGCCATCGACGTCGCGAGCGACATCCCGGCCATCTGGAAAGGCAACGCCGACTACGGCGCCATGACCCTCGACGACGGCGGCGTGATCCACCTGTGCAGCAGCGCCTGCGAGACCGCCACCGGCGTCAGCGGCGACGACAGCCTCGGCCTGATCCTGCTCATCGACAACCGCCGCACCGCGCCCGACGACGACCTGCTGCGCCACCTGCGCAGCTTCGACGCCTTCATCCGGCGCACCGCGGTCGCCGTCGGCATCACCCACATGGACCAGCAGCCGCGCCCGCGCATCGACCTGTTCCACACGGTGATGAGCTACGCCGGTCACGGCGGCATGCCCCTCTTCGAGGTGGACGCCCGCGACCGGCGGGACATCTGCCTGCTGGTGGAAGCCATGGTCAGCGTCCTGGACCCGGTCGCCTGCGCCTGACACGCCGCAGACTGCGTCCGCCACGGCGAACGCCCCGGACGCAAGATTCGCGCAAGGATTTCGTCAGCACATCGACAGAGAGGCGCCCTACACTGCGGGCCTGATCCTCGTTGCGAGTTCGCATGCCCCGCCTCTTTACCCCGGCTTTCGCGGCGGCCCTGATGGTGCCCGCCCTGTGCCTGGCCCAGGCGTCCGTGAGCCCCCTGACGCTGGCCGACGCCGATCGCCTGTTGCTGGACGCCAATCCGGCCATCCTGCAGGCCCGCCACCAACTGACCGGAGCCCACGCCGGTATCGACATCGCCGGTGCACGCCCCAATCCGCAGCTCACGCTGGGTGTCAGCACGATCGACACGGGCGGCAGCCGCTGGCGTCGACCGACGGACAACTCCGTCCGCATCGATCAAACCTTCGAGCGCGGCGACAAACGCGATCTGCGCCTGAAAGCTGCGGAACGGGGTGTGCAAGCTGCCGACGCGGACCTCACCAACACCATCCGCCTGGCCCGCATCGACCTGGCCAACGCCTGGATCGACCTGCGCACCGCCCAGGACGTTCAGCGGGCCAGCGACGAGAGTGCCGCCTTTGCCACGCGTACCGCCCAGGCCGCCGAACTGCGCGGCAAGGCGGGGGATCTGGCCGGTGTGGACGTGGCCCGTTACGCCGCCGATGCCGCCCGCGTCGCCAATGACGCTGTGCAGGCCGGTTTGCAGTTGGCCCAGGCGCGTATCGCTCTCTCCCAGATCCTGGGCAACCGGATCGCCCCCAACCAACTGCGCGCCGCCGACACCTGGCCCGACGAGGCGACGAATTCCGTCGCCGCCAACGCCGAGCGCGCCGATATCGCTGCCGCCCGTCGCCGCCTTGAACAGGCAGACGCATTGCGAGGGCTGGCCCGCGCCCAGCGCAGTCGTGACCTGTCCGTTGGCGTTCAATACGAACATACGCCGGCCAGCCTCAACAACGCGGTGTCCGAAAATACCTTCGGCCTCAGCGTCAGCGTCCCGCTCTTCCTCGGCTACGACTACCGCGGCGACATCGCCCGCAGCGAAGCCGACTACCTGATGGCCGAGCAGGAGCTCGCCCGCATCCGCGCCGCTGTGGACGGCGAACGCCTGCGCCTCAAGGCCGAGGTCGCCGCCGCCGACGCCCGCTACCGGCGCCTCCAGGACATCGCCCTGCCCGCCGCCGAGCGGGCCGCCCGCGGCGCCGAGGTCGCCATCCAGAAGGGTGGCATGAGCCTCACCGACTACCTGGATACCCAGCGCGGCCTGCGCGCCGCCCGCATCGAAACCATCCAGGCCCGGGCCGATCTGGCCCGCGCCCGCCAGGCCCTGGCGCTGGCCGGAGACACGCCATGAACCGCAAGCAGATCGCCATTGCCGCCGTGGTCGCCATCGCCGTGGCCGCCGCCGTCTACCTCCGCATCACCCGGGTGGGGGAAGACACGCCCGACACCCCGGTCGTCCAGAAGCCCTCGGCCGAACCCGGCCTGCTGCGCTTCCCCACGGCCGCGCCGCAGCTCGCCCAGCTCAAGGTGGACGCCGCCGCCGTCTCGCCGGTGCCCATGGACGAGCCCCTGGCCGCCAAGGTGGCCTATGACGAGAACGCCACCGCCCGCCTGTTCGCCCCGGTGGCCGGCCGCGTCATCGAGATCCACGGGCAGATCGGCGACACCGTGAAGGCCGGCGCCGTCCTCGCGGTGCTCGACGCCCCCGAGCTGGGCGCCGCCGAGGCCGACGTGAGCAAGGCCGATGCCGAGGCCTCGCGCACCAAGGCCGCCTTCGAGCGCGCCCGCAGCCTCTTCGACGCGGAAGTGATCGCCAGACGCGACCTGGAATCCGCCGAGTCCGACTGGCGCCAGGCCCGCGCCGAAGCCGACAGGGCCCGCCTGCGTCTGGCCAACCTGACCCCGGGCGGCTCCAGCGTCTCCGGCCAGCGCTACACCGTGCGCGCACCGATCGGCGGCGTCATTGCCGCGCGGCACATCAATCCCGCCATGGAAGTCCGCCCCGACGCCCAGGATCCCCTGTTCGTCGTCACCGACCTGAGCCGCCTGTCGGTGCTGGTGGACGTGCCCGAGCGCGATCTGCCCCTCGTCACCGTGGGCAAGGCCGCCGTAGTGGAAGCCTCCGCCTACCCCAACCGCAATTTTGACGGACAGGTGGTGCACGTGGCCCCCACCCTCGACCCGGCCACCCGTCGCGTCCAGGCGCGGGTGAGCGTGGACAACCGGGAAAAGCTCCTCAAGCCCGAGATGTACGCCCGCGTCTCCCTGCTCGCCGACGCCCGCGAGGAACTGCCGCGCATCCCCACGGCCGCGCTGCTGGTCGAAGGCGTCAAGAACTTCGTCTTCGTGGAACGGGCCCCGGGCGAATTCGAGAAGCGCGAGGTCACCCTCGCGGTGCAGACCCGCCAGTTCGCCTACGTCTGGCACGGCCTCAAGGGCGGTGAGAAGGTGGTCAGCGCCGGTGCACTGCTCCTCAACGCCGAACTGGCCAGCAGCTCGGCCCGGTAAGCGCCATGTTCGACGCCCTCATCACCGCCGCCCTGCGTCAGCGGGCCTTTTTTCTGATCGCCGCCCTGGCGCTGCTCGGCTATGGCATCTATGCCTTCCGTCAGATTTCCATCGAGGCCTTCCCGGACGTACAAGACGTGCAGGTCCAGGTCGTCACCCAGGTGCCCGGCCAGGCCCCGGAAGAGGTGGAGCGCACCGTCACCCTGCCCATCGAGCGGGAGATGAGCGGCGTGCCGGGCATGACCCAGCTGCGCTCCGTGTCCATCACCGGCCTGTCGGTGGTGACCCTCACCTTCTCCGAGAACACCGGCGACTACTTCGCCCGCCAGCAGGTGCTGGAGCGTCTGCAGACGGTCAACCTGCCGCCCGCCATCCAGCCCACCCTGGCGCCCCTCACCACCGCGGTGGGCGAGATCTACCGCTACGTGCTGGAGTCGCCGCCCGATACGCCGCTGGAGGAGATCCGCGCGGTGCAGGACTGGAGCATCCGCCCGGCCCTGCGCATCGTGCCCGGCATCGCCGACGTGGTCAGCTTCGGCGGCGCGGTGCGGGAAATCCAGGTACGCATCGACCCCGACCTGCTGCGCAAGTACAACGTGAGCCTCAATGACGTCAGCCAGGCCCTCGCCACCGCCAGCGCCAACGGCGGCGGCGGTCTCCTGCGGCGCGGCGACGAGGCCCTGGTGGTGCGCGCCCTGGGCCTGTTCAACACCCTGGATGACGTGCGCGACGTCGTCATCGTGGCCCGCGACGGCAAACCGGTGCGCATCAGCGACGTGGCCGAAGTGGCCTCGGGCGCCCGCCCGCGCGCCGGCATCGTGGCCTTCAACGATCGTGACGACGTGATCGAGGGCATCGTGCAGATGACCAAGGGCGGCAACGCCGCCAAGATCGTGGAGGCCCTGCGCGCCAAGGTGGACGAGGTGAACGCGCGCCTGCCCGAGGGCTACCGGATCCGCCCGATCTACCAGCGCACCGAGCTGATCGGCCACACTGTCGCCACCGTGGGCGAGAACCTGCTGGTGGGCGCCTTCCTGGTCACCGGCATCCTGCTGGTCTTCCTGCGCAACCTGCGCGGCGCGGTGATCGTCGCCGCGGTGATCCCCCTGTCCCTGATGTTCGCCTTCATCCTGATGCACGCGATGGGGGTGTCGGCCAACCTGATCTCCCTGGGCGCGGTGGACTTCGGCGTCATCATCGACAGCGCCGTGGTGCTGGTGGAGGCCCTCATGGTGCGCCTCGCGGTGGATGCCAAGGCGGAACACCACATCAGCTCGCCGGTCGGACGACGCCTGTATGCCCTCAAGCACACCTGTGTGGAGCTGGGCCAGCCGATCCTGTTCTCCAAGGCCATCATCATCGTCGCCTTCCTGCCCATCTTCACCTTCCAGCGGGTCGAGGGGCGGATCTTCACGCCGGTGGCCCTGACCCTGTCCTTCGCCCTGCTGGGCGGCCTGATCCTCACCCTGACCCTGGTGCCGACCCTGCTGTCCTTCGCCCTCAACAAGGACATGGCCGAAAAGGAGAGCCACTGGCTGCACCGCCTGCAGGAGAACTACCGGTCCCTGCTGCTGGGACTGCAGGCCCGTCGCCGGAGCATGGTCGTCGGCTCCATCGCGCTGCTCATCACGTCCCTCGGGTTGGCCCCGATGCTCGGCTCCGAATTTCTGCCCAAACTGGACGAAGGCAACATCTGGCTGACCATCAGCCTGCCCCAGTCCTCAGCCCTGGGGAACACCAAGGACGTGGAACGCAAGGTGCGCGCCATCATCGCCAGCTACCCGGAAGTGAAAGCGGTGATCACCCACGTGGGGCGCCCGGATGACGGGACCGACCCCAAGGGCCCCAACAACATGGAAATCCTGGTGGACCTGAAGCCCCGCGGCGAATGGCGCTTCCCCTACAAGGACGACCTGGTGGACAGCATGGCCGCCAGGCTGTCCACCATCCCCGGCCTGCCCACCAACTTCTCCCAGGTGATCCAGGACAACGTGGAAGAGTCCCTGTCCGGCGCCAAGGGCGAGATCGCGGTGAAGGTCTTCGGCCCCAATCTGGAGGTGCTCGAAGCCAAGGGCCGCCAGATTGCCGACATTCTCAACCGCATCCAGGGCTCGGCCGACGTGGCCGCCCTGCCGGTGGGCGGCCAGAGCGAGGTGGACATCCGCCTCCACCGCGAAGCCCTGGCCCGCTACGACATCAACGTCACCGACGTGAATGCGCTGATCCAGACCGCCCTGGGCGGCAGCGCGGTCAATGCCTACTACGAGGGCGACCGCCGCTACGATGTGACCCTGCGCTTCGGCGCAGCCTTCCGCGACCAGGTGGACGACATCGCGACCCTGCCGGTGCCCCTCGCCGACGGCGTGGGCAGCATTCCCCTGGGCGATCTGGCCGATGTGGAGCTGCGCCAGGGCGCCTCCCGCATCCAGCGCGAGGCGGGCAGCCGCAACGTGATCGTCAAGGCCAACCTGCGCGGCCGCGACCAGGGCAGCTTCGTCGCCGAAGCCCAGGCCAAGGTCGCAGCCGAGGTGAGCCTGCCCAAGGGCTACACGATCACCTGGGGCGGCCAGTTCGAGAACCAGCAGCGCGCCATGGGCCGCCTGAAGGTCATCGTGCCGATCACCCTGGGGCTGATCTTCTCCCTGCTCTTCTGGGCCTTCCGGGACGTACGCCCGGCCTTCCTGGTGCTCTCCATGGTGCCCTTCACCCTGATCGGCGGTTTCGCCGGGCTGGGGCTGGCGGGGCTGCACCTGTCCGTATCGGCCGCGGTGGGCTTCATCGCGGTGGCCGGCATCTCGGTGCAGAACGGCCTGATCATGGTGGAGCAGGTCATCGAGATCTCCCGCCGCGGCGCCAGCCGGGCCGAGGCCATCCTCGAAGGGGCCGTACTGCGCCTGCGTCCCATCATCATGACCGCCCTGATGGCCGGCCTCGGCCTGCTGCCCGCTGCCCTGTCCCACGGCATCGGCTCGGAAACCCAGCGCCCCTTTGCGGTGGTGATCGTCGGCGGCATCGTCAGCGCCACCCTATTCACCCTGTTGCTGCTGCCGGTGCTGCTCAGCTTCGGCGGCGCCCAGAGCCTGCGGGACAAGGAATGACGTGCCGGGCATCCGGCCCCTGGAGTGAAGCCCCCGAACCATGAACGCCCGAGTCCTGATCGTTGAAGACGATCCCCTTCTTGCCGACGGTGTCGCCCAGGTCCTGCGCGACGCCGGATTCGTCACCGACTACGTGGGCACCGCCGAACAGGCCGAAGCGTCCCTCGCTGCGGAAGCCTTCGACCTGCTGGTGCTGGACATCGGCCTGCCCGGCATGGATGGTCTGGAGCTGCTGCGCCGGCTGCGCGCCCGCAGCAGTGCGATCCATGTGCTCATGCTCACTGCCCGCGACGCCCTCAACGAGCGCGTGCGCGGTCTCAACGCCGGCGCCGACGACTACCTGACCAAACCCTTCGCCGCGGTGGAACTCCTCGCCCGGGTCAACGCCCTGGCGCGACGCTCCCGTGGCCAGCGGGGTGCCCGACGCGAGTTCGGGCCGCTGATCCTCGACGAGGAGGCCTATCGCGCCTGGCTCGACGGCGAGCCCCTGACCCTGCCCGGCAGGGAATGGGCCGTGCTGCTCTTCCTGCTCGACAACCAGGGGCGGGTCATGAGCAAGGAACGCATCGCCGCGGCCGTGTGCCGCTGGGACCAGGACATGAGCGAGAACGCCGTCGAGGTCTACATCTCCCGCCTGCGGGCCAAACTTGAACCGGCGGGCATCCGCATCCGCACCGTGCGGGGCCTCGGCTACATGCTCGAAAACCTGCGCGATGAGCCCAAGCCTGCGTAAATCCCTGCTGCTCTGGCTGCTCCTGCCTGCCGGTCTCGCCGTCCTCACCTTCCTGCCCCTGGCCTATCACCTGGTGCACCAGCCGGCCGAGGAAGCCCTCGACCGGGCCCTGGCGGACGCCAGCCTGGCGCTGGTCCCCCACCTGGAAGTACGCAACGGTGAGCCGCACTTCGTCTTTCCGCCTGCGGCCGAGCAGGTCCTGCGGGCGGATCGGGTGGACCAGATCTATTACCTCGTGCTGGGCCCCGGCGAGCGCTTCGTGGCCGGCGACGCGGGCCTGCCCCACCAGCCCGAAGGCGAGGAGATCCACGGCGAACGGGTCAGCTTCAACTCCCACTTCCGCGGCCAGCCGATCCGCGTCACCGCCGTTCACCACAGCGTTGCGGGCGAGCCCTTCATCTTCGTCACCGCCGAAACCCTGCGCAAGCGCAACCAGCTCGCCGTGGACCTGGCCTTCGCCCTGGCGATGCCCCTGTTCTTCTTTGCCGCGGCCACCGGCTTCACGATCTGGTTCGGCATCCGCCACGCGCTGCTGCCCGTGGAGGACATCCGGCGCAGCCTGCACGGGATGGAACACCACGCGCTGCAACCCCTCGATGCCCTCTCCGCCCCCGCCGAGATCCGCCCCCTGGTGGTGGAGTTCAACGCCGTGCTGGACCGCCTGGAGCGGGCCTCCGATGCCCAGCAGCGCTTCGTGGCCAACGCCGCCCACCAGCTGCGCACGCCCCTGGCCGGCATCCGTACCCAGCTCGAGCTGCTGCTGCGCGACGCCGATCCGGAGCAGCGCCGCAACCGCACCACCCAGTGCATTGCGGCCCTTGAACGCCTTGGCCACCTCATCGGCCAGATGCTGGTCCTGATCTCGGCCGAGCCGGGCGGCCGCGACGCCGCTGCCGGCAGCCTCCTGGACGTGCCGGAGATCATCCGCGAGCGCTCCCCCGACTGGATCCGTCTCGCGGAAGCCAAGGGCATCGATCTGGGCTTCGAACTCGGCCCCGTGCGCATCCGCGGTGACGGATTACTGCTGGGCGAGCTGATTGCCAATCTGGTGATAAACGCCATCACGTATACTCCCGCCCCGGGTGAAGTCACTGTGCGCTGCCGCCAGAGCAGCGATCATGCGGAGGTGGACGTGGAAGACAGCGGACCGGGCATTCCTGCAGAAGCGCGCGAACTGGTGTTCGAACGGTTCTATCGCCTGCCCACCAGCACCGCGCCGGGCAGCGGTCTGGGGCTCGCCATCGTGCGCGAGATCGCCGGCCGTTTTGGCGGGCGCGCCCTCATCGCCGCCCCCCCTGGCGGAAAGGGCACCCTCGTCCGGGTCAGCCTGCCGGCCTCCGCCTGAGTCCATCGTCTCCATGAAGCTGGTTCACCGCCTTCTCCGGCGCAGCGCCCTGGTCCTCGCCCGCACCGTGGGCGGGCGGCCCTTCGCCACCCGCATCCGCCATCTCGCCGCCCAGCACTACCCGCCCTCCGCGGCGGGGCGCGCCGGCGAAGCCACCCGCTTCCACCTGCGCAGCCTGATCTTTGCCGGGCCGACCCGCAGCTGGTTCGAGCTGCTCGAGAGCGACGCCCGCCTGCAGCATCTGGTGCGCCTCAACCCCCACCTCGCCGAGAAGATCCACCGCCCCTACCTGCGCTGCCATTACTCGCCGTCACGCCGTCTCGCGGCCCTGAGCACCCACTACCGCTTCTGCCTGGATCACCCGCAGGGCGGGCTGCTGCTCCATGCCGCCGCCGGGCGGACCGTGCCTGTCGGCGAGATCCTCGGCAAGCAGGACAGCGTGTTCCGGGCGGTCCTCACGAGCGAGGAGCAGTTCATGAAGGAAGGGGAGTTCGTCATCCAGCTCCACGACGAACACGGCCGCCTGTACTCGATTGCCGCCGCCATCGTTGGCAGTCGCGGCGGGCCGGTGCTCTCCGTCGGCTGCATGCAGGGCCCGGGCCAGGGTGAAAACGGCAGCGCCCGCATCAAGGCCGCCACCAAGGCCATGTGGGGCCTGCGCCCCAAGGCGGCGATCCTGCTGATCGCCCAGAACCTGGCCGAGAACTTCGGCCTGACGGGGCTGGTGGCGGTGGGCAATGACCATCACATCTACCGCAGCTGGCGCAAACGCCGCACCATCCATACCGACTATGACGCCCTGTGGGCCGATCTGGGCGGCACACCGCGGCCGGACAAGGATTTCGACTTCCCGGTCGTTCCGCCAGTGCGCCCGATCTCCGACTTCCCGTCAGGCAAGCGCGCCGACGCCCAGCGCCGCCAGACCCTGCGGGAGGCGCTCGCCGTGTCGATCCGCAGCCACCTCGCCGCGGCGACCTGATCCCGGCGCCTCACCGCCACCGCCAAAGAGCAATACGCCCCCTGACTGCGCCGGTCATACGCTGTAAGCATAATCACCTTACAAGATTTTAAGATGTGAATGGGGGCCCCTCTCGCCGTGGGCGGTATTCTGCTGCCCACACATCATCTGGCCAGATCACCCGGCCGGATCCATCGGGGGATCGGGGCCCATGCCCGCCGCACCAACTGCCACAGAACACGACGACGCCGCGCCCTACCCGTCCATCACGGTCCCGGAGCCGCTGCTGTGCCGCCCCTCCAAGGGCCGCGAGGCGCCGATCCCGCTGGTGGACGGCGAAGTGCATCTCTGGCAGGTCCAGCTCCCGATCCGCGACACGGCCCTGTGTCGCGCCGTGGAGAGCGCCACCACCGCCAACGAACGGGCCCGCGCCGGCCGCCTGCCCTTCGAGGACGACCGCCTGCGCCAGCTGTACACCCGCGGCATGCTGCGCATCCTGCTGGGACATTACCTGTCCAAGTCGCCGAATGCCCTGAACTTCCCCCTCAACCCCTGGGACAAGCCGCTGCTGGAAGAGGACCCGGGACTCCACTTCAACGTCTCCCATGCCCACTCCCTGGCGCTCATCGGCGTCACCCGCTCGGCGCCCGTCGGCGTGGACCTGGAAGCCGTGCGTCCCCTGGACGACCGGGAAGAGCAGTTCCGGCGCACCCTGTGCAGCGACGAACTGAGCTGGATCGACCGCTTCAGCGAGCCGCTCCGGCGTAACCACGAGTTCATGCGCCTGCGCACCGGCAAGGAAGCGGCGCTCAAGGCCCTGGGAATGGGCCTGGCGCGCCACCTCGACAGCTTCGGTGTGGTCCCGCCCCCCAGCCCGGTCGGGCCGGGCGAGGTCAACGGTCTGCGTGGACGCTGGACCTTGCACTTCCCGCCCTTGCCCCAGGGCTTCGCCGGCGCGGTGGCGATCGCCACCGACAGCGCCGGCCCGCTACGCGTGTTCCGCGTCGGCTGAGGCGGCCGGACGGCTCACCGCGTCACGATGTCCCGATGCAGGGGCGCCAGACGCGCCAACAGCTTGTTCTGTGCCCGGAACGGCACCCCCTGTGCGTCCATCGCCTGCTGGAGGTCCTCCACCAGGGCATTGAAGTGCCCCTGCTGGATGCCCAGGCCAGCGTGCAGGGGGCCCATCGGCGCCCCTTGATAGGTGCATGGCCCATCCAGCACCGCGCAGATCTGATCCACCAGCTGTGCCTTGATGCGCGTCTGGTCGGCATGTTCGAAGAAGGGTCGGGTCCGGCCGTCCGCCAGCAGATTGACCATGAAGGCGTCCATGAGGCTGACGAGGCCCGGCTTCTCACCGAACGCGCGATAGGTGGACAGATCGGCCTCGGCATGGGAGGCGACGGGCATCAGGGCGAGCGCGAGGGCTGCGCAGAAGCTAAAGGTCTTCATCGTTCGATTCCTTTCCGGAAAATCGCGGGCGTCATCAGAAACCCAGCTGCACCGACAGATAGGTCGCGCGCTGGTTGTCCTTGATGACGATGTTGCCCAGGTTCGCGTAGGCCAGCGTCACCGCCACGTTCTTCACCGGCTGCCAGGCCAGGAAGGCGTCATAGGCCTTGTCCTCGCGGGCGATGCCCAGGTTGTCGGGCTTGGTCCGGTACTCCACGCCCACCGCCAGATCGCGGCGCAACAGGTAGGCCAGCGAGCCCTCGAACTGGGTCGTGTAGCGGTCCTTGAGATCGCCGCCGAAGCCCAGGATGCCGAACTGGTTGGCCTTGGTCTCCCGCAGGGTCAGGTTGGCCAGCAGGCTCTGGTCGAGGAAGAGCTTGGTGGCCGCTACGTAGAAGTCGGTGCCGTGGTCCTTCTTCGCACCGATGGCATGCAGCACCGCCCCCTGGTCGTTGCGCTTGTGCTGCAGGCCGATGGCGATCTGCGGCAGCCAGGAATCCTGCTCCAGCACCGCGTCGCCCAGCAGCCGCAGCTTGGCACCGAAGATCTCCTGGTTGAAGCTGAAGCCGTTGCCCAGCCCCAGGGCGCCGCCCACGTCGCGGGTATCGAAGGACTGGTGCGCATAGGACAGCTCCAGGCGATCACGGATGCCCACCGCGATGCCGGACACGCCCAGCCCGTAGTCCTGGGAACGCACCTGGGTATAGAAGGCGCTGGCGCCAATCTGGTCGCGGGTGCCGTAGCCGGCGATCACCGCCCACGGCGTGAGGCCGCCGCCGGCCGCGCCTTCGAGCTGCGACACGCCGCCAGTGAGCAGCAGCTTGTCGCTGGCCGCGAAGGCCGGCATGGCCGCCCCCCAGGCCAGCACGATGGGCGCAATCCGAACCCTGAATCTCATGTTCATCTCCCTGATGAAAACGGCGGCCGGAAGGGCCACCCCTGACCCTCCTACGCAGCACCGCACGCCCCGGATGCAGCCCGGCACGCGATTCGCTATCCTCCCGCGTCGTATGCACTCGTCCCTGCCCCATGACCGCCCGCCGCCTTCCGGCCTGCCTCGCACTCCTCGCACTCCTCGGTCTAACCGCCCTGCCCGCGGCCTGGGCCGCCCTGCCTGACGAAATCCAGGTCTATGCCGACGACCTCAACGCACCGGGAGAATTCGGCCTCGAAGTGCACGTCAATACCTCGCCCCGCGGCCAGCGCGACGCGACCTACGCGGGCGAGGTGAAGAACGACCACAGCCTGTTCGTCACGCCGGAACTCTCCTGGGGGCTCAACGACACGATGGACGCGGGCCTCTACCTGCCCACCGCCCGCGACGCGGCGACCGGCAACCTCTACGCGGCCGGCGCCAAGGGCCGCTTCAAGTGGCTCCCGATCCGGGGCGACGAACTCCAGGGCGGCGGTTTTGCCGGCCTCAACCTGGAGATCGCGCGGATCGCCCGGCGCTTCGAGGAATACCGCAGCGCCGCCGAGCTGCGCGCCATGCTCGGCTGGCGCACGCCCGACTGGCTGCTCGCCTTCAACCCGGTGCTGAGCTGGGATCTGTCGGACGGGGCTGACCGGCGCACCGGCTACGGTTTCGCCTTCAAGGGCACCCACCGCATCGGCGAAGGCCTCGCCGGCGGCTTCGAGTACTACACCGACCAGGGCAAGGTGGGCGAGCGCCAGCCCTGGAACGCCCAGAGCAACAAGCTCTTCGCCGTGCTGGACGTGGAGCGCCACGGCTGGGGCTTCAATGTGGGCGTCGGCAAGGGCCTCTCCACCGACACCGAAAAGCTGACGTTCAAGGGCATCCTCGAATTCGCCTTCTGAGTGCTGCCGGCCCCCGGCGCGCAGCACCAAAAGGGGGCGGAGCGGGACGCGCGGCGCCCTTTTCCGCCCCAACCGGAGGCGCTCCGGGAAGCCGGGCGGCCGGCACGCAATCGCCCGGCCGCGGCGCGGTTTTCGGGGGCCGCTGCAACGGTTGACGGACCTGCGACGGGTCGCGATACTTCTAAGCTTGTGCCGGGTCCGGTCGGCGCGTGGGCGCACCGGAAAGCATGGCATGCAACAGGGCGTTCGTTCGAAATCGACCCACCCAAATCAATCAAATCGAGGGAAGAAACAATGGCTGCTGGGAAATCCACGATCATCTACACACTCACCGACGAAGCGCCGCTGCTGGCCACCTGTGCCTTCCTGCCCGTTGTCCGCACCTTCACCGCGCCCGCCGGCGTCGACATCGTCAAGAGCGACATCTCCGTGTCCGCCCGCGTGATCGCCGAGTTCTCCGACATGCTCCCCGACGAGCTGAAGATGCCCAACACCCTGGCGGAACTGGGCAGGATCACCCTCCAGCCCGACGCCAACATCATCAAGCTGCCCAACATCTCGGCCTCCGTCGCCCAGCTCAAGGCCTGCATCAAGGAACTCCAGGAAAAGGGCTACCCCATCCCCGACTTCCCGGAAAACCCCACCACCGACACCGAAAAGGCCATCAAGGCGCGCTACGGCAAGTGCCTGGGTTCCTCGGTGAACCCGGTCCTGCGCGAAGGCAACTCCGACCGCCGCGCTCCCGCCGCCGTCAAGAACTACGCCCGCAAGAACCCCCACTCCATGGGTGAATGGAAGCAGTGGTCCCAGACCCACGTGTCCCACATGGAGCACGGCGACTTCTACCATGGCGAAAAGTCCCTGACCCTCGACAAGGCCCGCCGCGTGCGCATGGAGCTCATCGCCGTCGGCGGCAAGACCACCGTCCTCAAGCCCGAAGTCAAGCTCCTGGAAGGCGAGATCATCGACTCCATGTTCATGAGCAAGACGGCCCTGTGCAACTTCTACGAGCAGCAGCTCGAGGACTGCCGCGAATCCGGCATCCTCTTCTCGCTGCACGTGAAGGCCACGATGATGAAGATCTCCCACCCCATCGTCTTCGGCCACTGCGTCAAGATCTACTACAAGGACGCCTTCGAGAAGCACGCCAAGACCTTCGAAGAGCTGGGCATCAACGTCAACAACGGCATGGTCGACCTCTACGAGAAGATCAAGGCCCTGCCCGAATCCAAGCGTGACGAGATCATCCGCGACCTGCACGCCTGCCAGGAACACCGCCCCCGCCTGGCGATGGTGGATTCTGCCAAGGGCATCACCAACTTCCACTCCCCCAACGACGTGATCGTCGATGCCTCCATGCCCGCCATGATCCGTTCCGGCGGCAAGATGTGGGGCGCGGACGGCAAGCAGTACGACTGCAAGGCCGTGATGCCGGAATCCACCTTCGCCCGCATCTACCAGGAGATGATCAACTTCTGCAAGTGGCACGGCAACTTCGATCCCAAGACCATGGGCACCGTGCCCAACGTCGGTCTGATGGCCCAGCAGGCCGAAGAGTACGGCTCCCACGACAAGACCTTCGAGATCGCCGAGGACGGCATCGCCAACATCGTCGACATCGACTCCGGCGAAGTGCTCCTCACCCAGAACGTGGAAGCCGGCGACATCTGGCGCATGTGCCAGGTCAAGGACGCCCCGATCCGCGACTGGGTCAAGCTGGCTGTCACCCGCGCCCGCAACTCCAACACCCCCGCCGTGTTCTGGCTCGACCCCTACCGTCCCCACGAAGCCGAGCTGATCAAGAAGGTCGAGACCTACCTCAAGGAGCACGACACCACCGGGCTCGACATCAAGATCCTGTCCCAGGTGCGCGCCATGCGCTTCACCCTGGAGCGCGTCATCCGCGGCCTCGACACCATCTCCGTCACCGGCAACATCCTGCGCGACTACCTGACCGACCTGTTCCCCATCATGGAACTGGGCACCTCCGCCAAGATGCTGTCCATCGTCCCGCTGATGGCCGGTGGTGGCATGTACGAAACCGGCGCCGGCGGCTCCGCGCCCAAGCACGTGCAGCAGCTCACCCAGGAAAACCACCTGCGCTGGGATTCCCTCGGCGAATTCCTGGCCCTCGCCGTGTCCCTGGAAGAGCTGGGCATCAAGACGGACAACGCCAAGGCCAAGCTCCTCGCCAAGACCCTCGACGCGGCCACCGGCAAGCTGCTGGACAACAACAAGTCCCCGTCGCCCCGCACCGGCGAGCTGGACAACCGCGGCAGCCAGTTCTACCTGTCCATGTACTGGGCCCAGGAACTCGCCGCCCAGACCGAGGACGCCGAACTGGCCGCCACCTTCGCACCGCTCGCCAAGGCCCTCACCGACAGCGAAGACCAGATCGTGGCCGAGCTGAAGATGGTCCAGGGCCGTCCGGTGGACATCGGCGGCTACTACCGCGCCGACTCCGAGAAGTGCAAGGCCGTGATGCGTCCCAGCCCCACCTTCAACGCCGCCCTGAAGGCCGCCCGCACCTGATGTGACGCGCCCTCAGCGCATCGAGCGCTGACAAGACAACGCCGGCAGACCTGGACACGGGTCTGCCGGCGTTTTCGTCTGGGGAATTTCCTGACCAAGCCCTGGCGCCTTGCCTCATCGGGCGCCGCGCGCCGTGCCGGTCTCTGCGCAGAAGCTCGACGCTCCGTTTGGGCAGGACGGTCGCGAAACCGTGCATCGCATTCAGGCCCGGGATCCGCGTCACACGCCGACAGGATCGATGCGTGCCGGGCAGCGCCACCCCCCACGGGGCACGAGGCCCCCTCAGCCGCCCAGATCCTCCCGCACATCCACA
>DAOQMM010000032.1:0-30996 GCA_035335645.1 Rhodocyclaceae bacterium
GGCAGCGGAAAGCACGCCATGCCCGACCGCTGGTTCGACCCGTCACCCCACACCCACGTCGCCCTGGACGATGCGCTGGAACAGGGCCGACTGTTCTGCAACATGCTGGCCGACAATCTTGCACGGCGTGCGTGATGAAGCACCGCTGGTCAGCCTGGGTCGTGGCTTCGCGCACATGGCACACGGCCGTGCGACCCACAATGAGCCTGCGCTGCACGCGAATCTTTCTTTCTGAAAATTACTGTTTTCAGAACTTTAATCATGCCATCCGTACGGTGCGATCCGTCCCGCGATGAACCCCACCACACCCTCGCCAGCAGCTGATTCCACAGTGACTCGTTTCCCGCCGCCTGTCCGTCCCTGCCGTATCCCTGCCTGCCTGATGCGTGGCGGCACCAGCAAGGGCCTGTTCTTCCTCGAGCAGGATCTGCCCGATGATCCAGACCTGCGTGACCGCCTGCTGATCCGCGCGGTCGGCAGCCCCGACCCCTATCGCCAGCACATGGACGGCCTCGGCGGAGCCACCTCAAGCACCAGCAAGGTTGTCCTTGTCGGGCCCTCCACTCACCCGGGGTGCGACGTGAACTACCGCTTCGGCGCCGTGGCGGTGGATCGGGCCGTCATCGACTGGTCCGGCAACTGCGGCAATCTGAGTGCCGCCGTGGCGCCTTTTGCCCTGCACCGGGGCCTGGTTCGCGTTCCCCGGGACGGCGTGGCGGTCGTGCGCATCTGGCAGGCAGACATCCGCAAGGTGATCGTTGCCCACATCCCGGTGGCCGATGGCGCAGTGGTCGAAGACGGAGATTTCCAGCTCGACGGCGTGGCATTTCCAGGCGCCGAGATCCGGCTCGACTTCCTCGATCCGGCCGGCGATGGCGAGGCCCTGTTCCCCACCGGCCATCGACGGGACACGCTGTCGGTAGCCGGCCTCGGAAACGTGGATGCCACCCTCATCAATGCAGGCAATCCGACGGTCTTCGTGCACGCGGACACGCTCGGACTGACGGGCACGGAACTTCAGCGGGACGTGAACGGGCAGCCCAAGCTGCTGGCCCGCGCGGAGGCCCTCCGCGCCGCCGCGGCGGTCGCCATGGGCCTCGCCCCGACCGCTGATGAGGCCACCCGCAATCGACCGCATACGCCCAAGCTGGCCTATGTCGCGGCACCCGCGCCCTACGTGGCATCGGACGGCCGTCAGATCGTCGCTGGCGAGGTGGATCTGCTCGTACGGATTTTCTCGATGGGGCCGCTGCATCACGCCATGACAGGAACAGGCGCGGTTGCCATTGCCGTGGCGGCGGCGATCCCGGGCACGCTGGTCCATGAGGTGGCGCGCGTCAATGCCGGGGGGCGCGTGTGCTTCGGCCATCCCTCGGGCACGCTGACGGCAGGGGCCGACGCACAGATCGACGCGGCCGGCAACTGGGTCATCCGTCAGGTGAGCATGTCGCGCAGCGCACGACGTCTGATGGACGGCCAGGTATTCATTCCTGCCGTTTAGCCGTCAAGCGGGCGCTCAGGCGCCGCCGGCAGCCATCTTCTTGCGCAGGATGCCCAGTTCCGCCAGCGTCTCGGCCAGCGCGGCCTCGGCGCGCTGGGCACGGGCCGTTTCGGCGATTCGCACGTCCTCCATCGCGCGGGCGCGCGCTTCCGCCGCGGCCACGGCCGATTCCTTGCCATGGGCTGCGTCGCTGGCAGTCTTCAATTGGGCCTGCAAGCGCTCGATGCGTCCTTCCGCAGCGGCCAGGGAAGTCTCCATCTGACGGGCGCGGGACTGGGCCTCGCGCAGCGCTGCACGGGCCTCTTCAGCCTGCTCGCGCTGACGCGTCTCACGCTCCTCGCGGGTGGCGAGCTGTTGCCGCATGGAGGTGATCTCCGCCAGTTTCTCCTGGCGGGCCACATCAATCTGTTTCATCAGGTGCTCGCGCTCCACGGCACCTCGCTCCTGCTCTTCCTTGAGCGACGCGTTGTAACGGTCCCGGTCGGTCTGGAGGAGCTTGGCGAGCCGTTCGGATTCCGCGGTGAATTTCTGCTCCCGCGTCTCGGCGGCTTCTTCGAGGAGGCGCACGCGGGTCTCGAGGGCTTCGCGTTGCCGCATCAGGTCACCGTTCTGCGCACGTAGATCGCCGATGGTGATCTCGCACGCTTCCGCCTTGCGCTCCAGCGTCTCCAGTTGCTGGGCCACGCGAACGGCTTCGGCGTTCTGGGCACCGATCTGGTCATGCGCCAGCTGCAACTGGGCACGGATCGCCTCACGCTCCTGCTCGAGTTCCACCCTGCGGGATTCCAGCAGCTGTTCGGCGTGATGCAGGGACATCTGCCAGACCTCTGCCATGAAGCGGTCGGTGGCCGTCACCAGTCCGTCGGGCATGCCTGGAACGCTGCGCTGACGGAAGAAGGCCGCACCGGTTTCCCGCCGCCACTGGTCGATATACCGCTGGACGATCTCGCTGGATCCCTTGTTGCCCAGCTCGGCGTAGACGAGGTTGAAGGACGGGTTCTCGCCCTGGGACAGAAGCTGAAAGCAGATCTGCTCCACCGCTTCGAAACTGACACTGCTGCTGCGGGCCATGTGTGTTTCCCCCATTTTTCCCCGGATGGTCTAGTCTGAATCCAGGGGGCACGGTTTCCAAATATTATACGACCGTATAACGTCAGATTTAATACGGTATTTTTCACGGAGCCACATATTCATGAATTTCCCGGCCCCTCCCCGCGCCATCGCGGCGATCGAGCGTGAAGGCATCCTCCACCCCCGCGCCGTGGAGCATCTGATCACCGGACAACCCACCCGGGATGGTGCCGGCGTCACGCTGAACCGCCTCATCACTCCTGCCCTGCAGCGACGCCTGGATCCTTTCCTGATGCTCGACGCCTTTGGCAGCGACAGTCCGGACGATTACCTGGCGGGCTTCCCCGATCATCCCCACCGGGGCTTCGAAACGATCACGTTCATGATTGAAGGACGCATGCGCCATCGGGACAGCGTCGGGCACGAAGGCGTGCTGACAAGCGGCGGTGTCCAGTGGATGGTGGCCGGGCGCGGCGTGATCCATTCCGAATTGCCCGAACAGCAGGACGGGCGCATGGAAGGCTTTCAGCTCTGGCTCAACCTGGCGGCCCGGGACAAGCTGTGTCCGCCGTGGTACCGCGACATTGCCGCGGCCGACCTGCCCGTCTACACCACGCCGGACGGTGTCCGCGTGCAGATCATCGCAGGGCGCAGCCACGGCATCCACGGCGCGGTGGAACGTCCCGTCACCGAGCCGCTCTACCTGGACATCCGGATGACCGCCGGGAGCCACTTCGCGCAGCCGCTGCCCGCCGGCCATAACGCCTTTGTCTGCGTGTATCGCGGACAGGTCTGCTGTGGCGCGGCAGATACGGAGGTCGCAGCCGGGCGCATGGCGATCCTCGAAACCAACCCCGATGCAGACGGTGTGTTGCTGACTGCAAAGGCGCCGACCCGGCTCATCCTCGTCGCGGGCCGGCCCCTTGGCGAACCCATCGTCCAGTACGGACCATTCGTCATGAACACCGAACAGGAAATCCGTCAGACCCTTGAGGATTTCCGCGCCGGGCGGTTCTGAGTCGTCCGGTCGCGCCTCACCCTCCGTCCTTCCGGGAAACCTACGCTATGACCATCACCGTCACCCGCGACACTTCAGGTCCCATGCGCCATATCGTCTCCGTCGGCCGTCACCGCCTGACCGTGGACGAACCGCCCGACGTTGGTGGCGAAGATGCTGGCCCGAATCCCCATGACCTGTACGACGCCGCCCTCGGCGCCTGCAAGGCCCTGACCCTCGTGTGGTACGCGCGACGCAAGGGCATCCCGCTCGACGCTGTCGAAATCGAAGTGGAGCGGGACGCCAGCCACGAACGCGACGGCCATTACCGGTTGAGCACGAGGCTGACGCTCGGCGGTCCGCTCGATGAGGCCCAGCGGGCCCAGCTGCTGGCGGTCGCAGCCAGGTGCCCGGTACACAAGCTGATGACCCAGGTGAGCACCGAAATCGAAACGACCTTGAAGAACGGCTGAATACGACATAAAAAAGTAACAGTCACCTTCCTACGTCCATGGCATCGTAGCGGTGCGAGGAAGGCTGTGGTCCCCTCACAGCGTTCCGGCGTCCTCCAATCGGCAGTGCGTGTTTGCGGAGCAATCACCATGAGGCAGGCGGAGTAGGTCATGGCGGGTCATCGCGCGGTCCTCGGAGTCCTGCAGGCGCTCAAGGAGCGTCTTGATGTGCGCATGCCGCCCCTGACCGGTGGCAGCCCGAAGGCCCTTGTCCTTGGCTCCCAGACCCTCGCAGCGGGCCCCTCGGGTGAAAACCTGGGCATCTACCTGCACCGCATCGCCATCGACCCCTTTGCCCGCAACCGCTACCTCGCCCCCGCCCCGCCCCAGCGCACGCCCCGCCCGGAACTGCCCGTCAATCTGCACGTCCTGCTGATTGGCTGGAGCGTCAAGAACGAGACCGAAATCGGCTACCTGGCCGCGGCCATGCAGATCATCGGCGGCGCCCTCACCCTGGATGTCTCCCACCTGGCCAGCGCCGACGCCACCTGGGACGACCATGACAGCGTGCAGGTGATGCCCGAAGAGATGAGCACCGAGGATCTCATGCGCCTCTGGGACAGTCTGCCCGGTGACTACCGGCTGTCCACCCCCTACCTCATCAAGACCCTGCGCCTGGCGCCCGATCTGAGCGCCGACGAGGGCCCGCTGGTGCGCAGCGTACTGATCCCCGCCGGCACGCTGCCCGAGGACGCGCCATGATCCTCGAAACCGTCATCGTCCACGGCAGCGACTTCATCGAATGGCTGGATGCCTCCGGCAATGCCGGCGGCACCGTCAGGCGGATCGCCCCGGCGCGCCTGCGCATCGAGCTCACCAAGGCGCCCCGCAACCTGCGGATCGCCCACAAGCCCCGCGCCACGGCCCTCCTCCGCACCACCGACACACCGCTTCCACCGGCCAAGGAGCCTGCCCGACTGGCCCTCGTCGTGCCCGGTGAGGCGACACCCGCCCAGCGCGTGCCGCCGGCCCAGAAT
The DNA here is from genome assembly GCA_035335645.1 of Rhodocyclaceae bacterium. Taxonomy (GTDB): domain Bacteria; phylum Pseudomonadota; class Gammaproteobacteria; order Burkholderiales; family Rhodocyclaceae; genus Zoogloea. The sequence goes on from DAOQMM010000032.1 coordinate 5,059, forward strand.
CCCTACCAGATCGAAGGCATTGTCCGCGATCCGGCCGGCGAATTCCTGCCCCGCCGCTTCAGCCTGAACGGCGGCACGGCCGCCGGGCACCAGATCAGGTTGTTCCGCTCCCCGCTCGGCAGCCGCTATGGCAGCGCCGGCGGCGTGTTCGGGCGCCTCACCTTTGCCGACGACGCGCCGGCCGCGTGGGCCCTGGTCGAGCTCAGCGTCAAGCCTCCCCTCGGCGCGACCCAGACCTACACGGCCCAGGCCGATGCCCACGGCGAATTCATCCTTCCCCTCGACCGCCTGCCTGCGGTCGCCGTGGACGCGGTGGTCAAGAGCTACCCCGCCACCCTCACCGTGCTGGCATCCGCAACGACCGATCCGAACACCCCCTTCGATCCGGATGAGCTCGTGGCCTGCGACGTCGCCACCGGCAAGGACGCCGGCGGTCAGCCGGAGTTTGCCCCGTCCCTGTCCTTCACCTTCACGCCGGGCGCCATCAGCCGAGTGGTCAGTCCGGAACACAGCCTGCTGCGCCTGAAGTCGAACTAACCCGCAAGGAGACCGACCATGCCCGAGTATCTCGCCCCAGGCGTCTTCATCGAGGAGACGAGTTTTCGCCAGAAATCCATCGAAGGGGTCGGGACCAGCGTGGCCGCCCTTGTCGGTCCCACGCGCAGTGGTCCGCTTCGCGGCACACCCGAAGCGCTCACCAGCTATGCCGAGTTCGAACGCACCTTCGGCGACGCCGAGGATCTGAAACTCGGTGGCAGTGCCACCCTCAACCTCACGTCCCACGCCGCCCGCGCCTTTTTCGACAACGGTGGCAAGCAGCTCTTCGTGGTACGTGTGGCCGCCGGCGGCAACGACAGCGACGCGACCAGCACCGGCAGCAGCGCCACCGCCGCTTCGGTGGCCGACAGCAAGGGCAATCTCGCATTCAAAGCCCGATTCCCCGGCGCTCAGGGCAACCTGACCCTCGAGATCCTGTGGCGCGACACCGAAAACCTGCTTGCCTCCGAGACCGTCGCCAGTGCAGCCGACGGTGTCCAGTACTACCTCGATGCCCGCGGCGTCGTTGAGGCCGCCAAGGTCACCGGCGCCATCACCAGCGACAAGTTCCCGGTGGACATCCAGGCCATCGTCCAGAAGGACGGCGCCAACCTGCGCATTCCCGACGCCCGCGCCACCCTTGTCTCCAAGGCCGACCCCGCCAACCCGGCGCCCGTCGGCGCCAACCAGATCACGGTGCTCGACCCCACCAAGCTCCCCGCCGGCACCCAGCTCAGGCGCGTGTATGCCCGCCAGCCCTCCGCCGGTGCCCTGAGCGCCGACGCGCTGGCCGTCCTCACCCTCAAGGCCGAAGCCGACCTGTCGGCGTTCACCAAGGGCGACCACTGGGGTAAAGCCCTGGTCCTGCGTGGCACCCTCGACAAGGGCGGCCAGACCTTCACCGTGAAGGGCGACGCGACCCTCAACCCGGGCATCACGAAGGACGTCAGCGTGCCCCTCGCCGCCCTCGCCAGCGTACCGGGCGCGGCCGGCGCCCTGGTGGTCCAGCGCAGCTTCGATCTGGAAGTGCGCAACGGCGGCCCGGACGGCGAGATCCTCTACGTCTACGGCAGCCTGGACTTCACCGCCTCGGGCGACCGGAGCCTCGCCAAGGCCCTGCCTGCGGCACCGGAACGCAAGGAGGACGCCCTCCACTCGCCGGTGGCATGCACCGTCAAGACCCTCGACGGCGCGGCGCTCGCGGCCACGCTCTACACCCTGTTCACCCCGGCGGCCCTGTTTCCCCCGGCCGGCAGCTACAAGGATCCGCGCTACCTCATCACCCTGTCCGGCGGGACCGACGGCAATGTGCCGGGTGCCGGCGACTACGCCGGCGAGACCAATGAACTCCTCGGCAGCACCGGCCTCGCCGCCCTCGAAGCGGTCGAGGACGTCTCCATCGTCATGGTCCCGGCCGCCGCCGCCCACGCCGACACCCACACCGCCGTGCTCATGGAGATGCTCAAGCACTGCCGGCGCATGCGCTACCGGGTCGGTCTGGTGGACAGCCGCGAGGGCATGAGCCTGGGCGAAGTGCGCACCTTCCGCAACGACTTCGACGACAGCCGCCTGGCCCTTTACCACCCCTGGGTCACCATCGCCGATCCCACCGGCCAGCGGCGCGAGATCACCGTACCGCCCGCAGGATTCATTGCCGGCGTCTACGCGCGCACCGACGTGGACCGGGGCGTCCACAAGGCCCCCGCCAACGAGACCGTGCTGGGCGCCCTGAGCTTCGAGCAGGACATCAATCAGTTCCAGCAGGAGCTCCTCAACCCCAACGGCATCAACTGCCTGCGCGCCTTCCCCGGCCGCGGCCTGCGCGTGTGGGGCGGACGCACCCTGTCCAGCGATCCGGAATGGAAATACGTCAATGTGCGGCGCTACTTCCTCTACCTGGAACGCTCCATCGAAAAATCCACCCAATGGGCGGTCTTCGAGCCCAACGGTGAAGCCCTGTGGGCCAACATCCGCAGCTCGGTCGAGGACTTCCTGTTCAACGAATGGAAGAACGGCCGGCTCCTCGGCGGCGCCCCCAAGGAAGCCTATTTCGTCCGTTGTGACCGCTCCACCATGACCCAGAACGACCTGGACAACGGGCGGCTCGTCTGCGTGGTCGGCGTCGCCCCGTTGCGTCCCGCCGAATTCGTGATCTTCCGCATCGGCCAGAAGACCGCCGACGCCTGACCTGGAGAGCTGAACCATGGCCCAAATGCGCGAAACCCCCTACGCCGCCTTCAACTTCCTCGTGGAGCTCCAGCCCGGCCAGGGCAAGGAGGTCCAGGCCGGCTTCTCCGAGGTCTCCGGCCTCAACGCCGAAGTCACCGTCGCCGAATACCGCGCCGGCAATTCGACGGTCAATTACGTGCACAAGCTGCCCGGCATCCACAAGGCGGGCGACGTGACCCTCAAGCGCGGCGTGATCGGCGCCCAGAACCTCTACGAATGGCTCGAAGCCAGCCGCAGCGGGCGCATCAAGGACGCCAAGCGCGAGATCGTCATCAAGCTCCTCTCCGAAGACCGGGCCGACACCGTCGTCAGCTGGAAGCTGCGCGGCGCCATGCCTATCAAATGGACCGGACCCACCCTCACCGCCAAGGGCGGCGGCGACGTGGCCATCGAGGAGCTGGTGCTGTCCGTGGAGACGGTGGAACAGGAGTAATCGGTCCGTGTTCCTCGCCGACCAGCGCATCGAGATTGACGCCCGCCCGGCGCCCCCTGTGCCGCCGGTGCTGGAGGTGGTCATGCTCGGCCATTGCCCCGGCCCGGACGACGGCAGCGGCGCGTCCGGTGCCCAATGGCAGCGGGTGGCCGACGACGAGGCCTTGCTCGCCGACATCGCCGCCCTCGGCTTCAGCCGGGAGGTGCGCCGGCTCAAGGCCCTGCGCGCGGGCGTGGACAGCGCCGGACGGTCCGTCACCCCCGAGCCCGGCGATGCGGATCTGCGCGCACTCTACCGTCTGCCGCTGCCGATCCACGCCCTTGGCCAGTTCCGCGTGCTCTTCCCGTACAGCTTCGACACCCCGTGTAGGGCGGTCAGCACCCTGGCCGGCGACCGGGCCTGGCTGCCTCGGGCCGTACAGGACTTCTTCGAGGACAGCACCTCCCTCGGCCGCGAAGCCCTCAAGCTGTGGGTCATCCGCGTCCCCGAGGCCGAAGGCGCCCACGGCTTTCTCCCCGACGCGGGTGCCCAGCTCACCGACATCGGACGCCTTGGCGCCTTCGAGCGGGCGCTGCTCCCCCCGCGGGCGGGGCTGATCGTGCTGCCAGATCTTGAACGCCTCCAGGTGCCCGCCCTCCTCCCGGACATCCCGCGCATGCAGCTGGATAACCCGGTGCCGGCCTTCCTTCCCGTGGGCACGGCCGTGGACGACGGCCACCGGGAACGTCGCCGCGGCGACGAGATTCCCCACGCCACCGAACCGCTGCCCCCCGAGGCCGTCATCGAGCCGCTGATCCGTACCCTCGCCCGCCTGCGACCGGACATGCAGTGTCTGCTCGCCCTGCCCCTGGACGCGGACGCCGGCCAGGAAGTCCCGGTGCCGGCCCCCGCCTGGACCGCCTACCTCACGCGGACGGTCGGCAGCGCCCTCAAGGAAGGCGCTGCCAGTCTCGACGCCGCCTCCGCACTGCGTCACCTGCAGTGGATCTACCCTTATCTGCGGGGTGCCGATCGTCCCCTTGGCTCCCCGTGCGGCCTCGTCGCCGGATTGCAGGCCCTCACCGCCCAGCGCGCCGGGCCGTGGCGCTCCATCGGCGAACGTCCCTTCGCCGGACGCGATCTGCCCTGGCCGGTGCTGGACCAGAACCAAGCCGCCGCCCTGCGTCAGGCACCGGGCGTCACCGTATTGCTGCGTCGCAACGGGCGCATCGTCGTGGACGATGAACGCCTGTGCGTTCCCTGCCTGCCGCTGCCGGCCCTGCGCCAGCTCGACGCCGCACGGCGCGGTCAGGATCACTGGTATTCCGCCGAGGTCATGCGCTTCATGGGGTGGCTGCAACGCCAGTTGCGGGCGCTGGGCGAGCGCCTGGTCTTCGACGCCGATGTGCATGATCCCCGCACCGAGATGGCCCTGCGTGCCTTCTTCACACACCTTCACGCCCGTGGAGCCCTGCGCGGCGCACGGCCCGAAGACGCCTATCGCCTGGCCATCCGCAGTGACGGCGACAGCACGCTGATCGCCGACATCGAGATCGCACCGGCCTTTCCGCTGGACCTGATCCGCATCACCTTCCTGCAGGACCGGCACAACGCCGACGCCCGTGTGCAGATGGAGGCCCTCGATGGCTGACAGCGCGCCCGTTCCGGCCGAATTCATCCCCTTCCGCTTCCGCGTCGCCCTCTTTGCGGACGAAGGCGGCAGCCAGCTCGTGTGCCGCGGTGCCTTCAGCGAAGTCAGCGGGCTGGAAGCCAGCGTGGCGGTCAAGAATCTCAAGGAAGGTGGCCGCAACTGGGGCGAAGTGCAGCTCTCCGGGCCCACCACCTTCTCGCCGGTGGTCCTCAAACGTGGCTTCACCGAAGTGGGCGACCTGTGGAAGTGGTTCGACGCGATGAATCGCCAGGCCAACTACGCCCTGCGTTATACCGGGCTGATCGAGGTCTTCCATCCCTCCCGCGCCTTCACCGACGGCCCCACCGTCAAGTGGTGGCTGCACCAGGTGCTGCCGGTCAAGTTCAAGGGCCCGGACCTCTCGGCCACCGCCAGCCAGGTGGCCATCGAGGAACTGCACCTCGCCCATGAAGGCTTTACCCTCGAAGCGGGAGGCGCCCCATGAGCCCCGCAGGCGCTCCGCCCAGCTTCGCCAAGGCCGTGCTCATCCCCATGAACGGCGACCAGGTCGAGACCGATCCGGCCAAGCACATCCCGGTGCAGTTCAACCCGTCCACCCTGCGTGTGACCCTCGCCAACACCCTGCACGCCGACAGCGGTGGCGGCCGTCGCGGGCGCCGCCCCGCTGCCCAGTACGTAGAGAAGAGCGAATCCTCCCTGGCCGTCGAACTGGTCTTCGACACCTCGGTCGCCCAGCAGGGCACGCCCGCCAATTCCGACGTGCGGGCCCTCACCGGACGCATCGCCGAGACCTTCATGAAGCCCGTCGATCCCGACTCCGCCCGTCCTGGCGCGCCCAAGCGCTGCCGCTTCCAGTGGGGCAGCTTCAAATTCACCGGCATGCTCGCCTCCTACGGTGAAACGCTGGATTTCTTTGCCCCGGAGGGCATACCGCTGCGCGCCACGCTGGCCCTCACCTTCAAGGAAGACCGCTACCAGTTCGACCGGGACGAATCCGTGCGCGCCGCCGCCCGCGCCCAGCCCGCCTTCGCCCCGGGCGGCAGCGATGTCAGCGCGGACCGGGCCACCCAGGCTGCCGGCGGCGATCCCCGCGACTGGCGCGGCGTCGCCGACCTCAACGCCCTCGAAAACCCCCGCTTCACCCCGGCCGGCGGGGTCCGCATCCCCGGCCGCGACTAGGAGCCGCCATGCCCGTCGTCATCGAAGAACTCTCGGCCGAAATCACCCCCGACCCCCACGAGTCCCCGGCCCAGCCCGCTGAAGATGCCGCCGAGCGGGCCGTCCTCGACCTGATCGAACTCGCCCGCGAACGGGAGGCCCGCCTTGCCGTCGATTGACGCCCCGCTCCTCAACGTCCGCCCCCGCTTCCGGGTGGACGGCCAGGACCGTCCCAACCTGGGCGAGGCCGTGCTCGCCCTGGACCTGCGCCTGCCCCGCAGTGGCATGGCGGGTGCCGAGGTGCGCGTGCTCAACTGGAGCGGAAGCGGCAGCGCCGCCACGTTCGTCTTCAACGACATCCGGCTGGGGCAACGTCTGGAACTCTTCCTCGGCGAAGGTGCCAACGCGACGGCCGCCTTCAGCGGCGACATCACCGCCCTCGAAGAGCGCTATGGCGACGGCGCGCCGCAGCTCGTGCTGCTGGCCGAGGACGGTCTGCACCGCCTGGCCCGCCGCCGTACCAGCCGCGCTTTCGAAGACCAGAGCCTGGACGATGTGATCCGCCGCATCGCCAGCGACGCCGGCCTGCAGGCCGACGTGCAGGCCGGCAGCGATCAAGCCACCTGGCTGCAGAACAACGAGAGCGACCTGGCCTTCCTGCTGCGTCAGCTCGAACCCCGCGACATCGGCCTGCGCCTCCAGGACGGTCGCCTGCGGGCCCGTGATGACGAAGCCGACCCCCGCCCGGCGCGCCTCACGGTGGGTGCCAACGCCGAGAAGATCCGCCTGATTGCCGATCTCAACCATCAGGTCAGTCGCGTCCAAGCCCGGGGGTACGATCTGGCCGCTGCCACCGACCTCAGCGGTGACGCGTCCAGCCTGGTCCCCGCGCCGGCAGGCGTGAGTGGCGTCGCCACCCTGGGCAGCCTGGGCTGGAACACGGTCTCCACCCGGCCCCATCCCGCCCCGCGCACGGCCGGCGAGGCCAACGACCTGGCCCGCAAGGGACTGCGTCAGAGCGCCCGCCGCTTCGTCCATGGCGAGATCGTCTGCCGCGACACCCCGGATCTGCGCGGTGGTCGCGAGGTCGAACTGGTGGACGCGTCGCCCCGTCTGGCCGGCCGCTATCGGGTGATGGACTGCCATCACCGCTTCGACGCTTCCGCCGGCCTGCGCACCCACCTGCGCGTCGAGCGGCCCGACCTGAGCTGAGGCGCCCCCATGAGCCCCCACAGCCTCGGCCCCCTCCACGAACTCCACCTGGCCTCGGTGCTGGACAACAGCGACCCGGACAACCGCGGCCGCCTGCGCATCCGCCTCGCCGCCACGGGCCTGGAAACCTGGGCCGGCGTCATCGTCGCCAGCGCTGGCAATGGCTATGGCGTCAGCCTGCTGCCGCGGGTCGGGGAACAGGTCGTCATCGCCTTCGTGAGCCCCGACCTGCCCCTGGTGATCGGCGCCCTGTGGGCCGGCGGCAGCAGCCAGCCCGGCGACGCCGCGCCAGTGGATCAGCGCTACCTCGTCCAGACGCCCGCCGGCTTCAAGCTGCTGATGGACGATCAGGCCCAGCGCGTACGCATCGAGACGCCCGCCGGCTACCACTTCACCGTCACGGATCAGGGCAGCGGCACGGTCACTATCGAAAAGGGTGCGGAAAAGATCGAGATGGCGTCCGGCGGCATCACCCTCACCACCGGCTCAAAGGTCACCGTGCAGGCCTCCTCGGTCGAGGTCTCGGCCGGCTCCGTGCAGGTTAACGCGGGCATGAGCAAATTCTCCGGCGTGGTCCAGTGCGACACCCTGATCAGCAACAGTGTGGTGTCGTCCAGCTACACACCGGGCGCGGGGAACATATGGTGAACGTCCCCGTGGCGGCCCGGCCGCCTTCCGTCCATCACACGCCGCGCCTGCTGCCGACCTGGTTCGCAGGGGGCGCGGACGAGGGCATGAGCCTGCACCGCTACCTGGACGACCAGTTCGTACCGCGCTTCCTGCAGGACGCCCAGGCCGGCCGTCTCACGGCCACCCGCAGTCAGGGCTGGTACCAGTCCGACCGGGTCGGGCGTTACAAGGACGCGCCCCTGCTGCGCCTGCCCATGCACCGGGCCTTCTACATCGCGTGCTGCGAAGTGAGCTGCGACACCTTCGGCCTGCCGGCCTTCGATCCGGTCAAGGTCCGCTCCGCCGGCTTCGTCGTGCGCCGCGGCCTGCCCGGCGGCGCCGTCCAGCGCTGGATGATCCGCGAAGGCGAGGCCCTCGGCTGGCAAGGCGGGGCCGGCGACGGCGGCGAACCGGATGAGTACCGGCGTCTGCTTCATCACGGCCTGCTCAAGCCGCGCTTCCCCGAACCGCCCTATTCCGGCGAAGAGACCCACCCCCTCCACCCGGCCCTCGTCAAGGCCCGCGACGCATCCGGCCACGTGCGCAACCGCACCCTCCTGTGGGGCTATCTGCCCCTCGGCGGCACCTATCGCGAGCAGGGCGGCGTGGAGATCCCGACTGACACGGACACGGCCCTCGGTCAGGAGATCGCGTGGCCCTGCGGCAGCCGGGGCGCCCGCGCCTGGCAGGCGCAGGATTCCCGCCCGGTTCAGCTCGGCTATGCCAGCCAGGGCTTCCGCGAACTCCTCAGCGTCCTCCTGCGCTATCGCATCACCGACGCCACCCAGCCCGACAACGAGGCCCTGCGCGCCCTCCTCGGCCAGATCCATTTCTACCCGGCCCCGTCCGACCGCTTCGCCGCGCCGCCCCCCACGACCCGCGGCACCTCCCTGCTCGAATGGCTCGACCGCAGCGAAGCCGCGGTGCTGGACTGGCTCACCCGCCTTGCCGCCGGCAGTGCGACCCTCACGAGCGCCCCGCTCCCCAGTCAGAGCGGCCTCGACGCGGCCGGCAAGCCGCTCAGCGTCCCCGTCGTTCTGGATGTCTATCTCTCCCAGACCCAGGCCGCCCTGCTGCGTCAACTCGTGCCGGCCCGGGGGCGCCGCGCCATGGCCCGCAACGACGACGGCATCGCCTTTCCGCGCTACCCCCAGGGTGAGGACGACCTCTTCCATGCCGTACCCTTCGTCCGCTGGGAGGATGACTGCGGCTGCGAGCGCACCGTGTGGGGCCGCCCCAGCCTGCCCTTCCGCGTCGCCTCCCCCCTCGATCCGGACTTCCAACGTCCGCAGGCCATCCTGCTGCCGCGCCTGGACGACCTCAAGCGCGGCGCGGCCCGCGGCATTGCCCTGATGGCGCCCAAGTCCCTCGCCGACAAGCTCCTCGGCATTGCCCCCAAGATGCCACCCGCCGAGGGCGGTCCCGGCAACGCCTGCGGACTGTGCTGGGTCTTCAGCCTGAGCATCCCCATTGTCACCATTTGCGCGATGATCATCCTGATGATCCTCATCAACCTGCTCAACCTGATCTTCGGCTGGCTGCCCTGGGCCCTGCTGGCCCTGCCCCGCCTGTGCGGCAAGCTCCTCAAGGACTGAGCCATGGCCTCCTCCGCGCCCCGCCTCCTCAGCTTTCCCCTCCTCGACGGCGTCGCGCCCGATGGCCGTCTCGCGTGGGCCGACGGGGACAAGAGCATCCGCGAGGTGATGCTCAACATCCTCCTCACGCGCCCCGGCGAACGCCTGCTGCGCCCGGACTTCGGCGCCGGCCTGCGGGACTTCATCCACCACCCCAACAACGAGACGACCCGCGCCCTCGTCGCCGACGCGGTGCAGCGTGCCCTCGTCCGCTGGGAACCGCGCGTGAGCATCGAGGAGGTCCGCGTGGTGCCCGACCCGCAACGCCTGTCCCACATCAACCTGTCCATCCGCTACCGCCTGCGCCAGGACGGCCGCCGGGACAGCCTTGATCTGGCCATCGAACTCGGTGCCTAGGACGACCATCATGCCCCTGCCCCTTCCCGATCTGGACGACCGCCGCTTCGACGACCTCGTCGCCGAACTGCAGCAGCGGCTCCAGCGCCAGGTGCCCGAACTTACCGCCCTGGCCCCCGGCGACCCGGCCTTTGCGCTGGTGGACCTCTTCGCCTGGCTCACCGAGACCATCCTCTACCGCGCCAACCGCATCCCCGACCGCCAGCGCCTCGCTTTCCTCAACCTCCTGGCCCTGCCCCTGCGCCCCGCGCGCCCCGCCCGCGGCGTGCTGTGCATCGATCCTTCCGGCGGCGATGGCCGCAGCCTGGCGCCGCTGGTGCGCACCGAGACGGCCCTCGCCGCGGGCCAGATCGCCCTCACCACCGTGGGCGAACTCCAGCCCCTGCCCCTGGAACTGCACGTCCTCGTCAAACGCACGCTGGACGCCGCCACCCTCAGCGCCGAAGGCATCTCCCTGGCCCAGCTGCGCCAGCAATACGGTGTCGAACCGGCCGCCTTCCGCCCGGTGCGCCTCACGCCGCCGGCCGACACGGTCACCACGGCCGGCAGCCTGGACGACAGCCTCTACCTCGCCTTCGCCGTGCCCAAGGCGCTGGTGCGCAAGGCCGACGCCGTCCGCCGCCTGCTTGCCGGCGTGGTCCTCAACCTGGCCCTGGCGCCCGCCGACGACCTGGACGGCGAGCTGGCCGCCAGCCTGTCACCCCGTCGCCTCGACTGGGACGTGGCAGTCTGGCGCGATCCCGCGAACCATCCCGAGAGCGTCGTCTGGCTGCCCCTCGAGACCGTCGCCGACTCCTCCCGCGGCGGTCGCCAGGCCGGCGTGGTGCGCCTGCGCCTGCCCCGCGACGGCAGCTTCCTGGTCGTTCCGAGCGCCATCGACCCCCAGTTCGCGGGCATGGGCGACACGCCCCCGGAAGCCCCCGCCGACCTGGCCGCCGGCCAGCTCCAGTGCTGGCTGCGCCTGCGCAGCGCCGACGGCGACGGCATCGAGCTGGGCTACCTGGGCGTCAATGGCGTGGACGTCCTCGCCCAGGGCGTCGCCCGCGACGTGATGCTGGGTATCGGCACCGGCCGGCCCGAACAGAGTCTTGCCCTGCCGGACGCCGCCGTGGACACGTCCGACGTGCGCATCGACGTGGAATCCGCCGGCCGATTCGAGCCCTGGCAGCAGGTGGACCATTTCGGTGCCGCCGGCCCGGACGACGCGGTCTACCTCGTGGACGGCGACAGCGGCAGCGTGCGCTTCGGCGACGGCCTGCGCGGCCGCCGTCCGTCTGACGGCCTGCGCATCCGGGCCTCGTACTACCGCTTTGGCGGTGGCACGGCAGGCAACCTCGCGCCCGGTGCGGTCCAGTCCGTCGCCGTCGGTGGCGGGCGCCTCAAGCCGCGGCAGGAATGGCCCCTGCGCGGCGGCGTGGATGCCGAGACCGTGGCCGAGGCCGAGCAGCGCATCCCCGCCTTCCTGGCCCATCGGGAACGGGCCGTCACCGCCGAGGACTTCGCCGTCCTGGCCCGCGACAATCCGCTCCGCCCGATCGCCCGCGCCGACGCCGCCGCCGGCTTCCTGCCCGGCGCCAGCCTCACCGCAGTGCGGCGCAACGTACCGGGCGTCATCAGCGTCTTCGTCCTGCCCCCGGCCGAACCCGCCTTCGCCGCCTTCCCGCGGCCCACCGCCGGCACCCTGCGGGATGTCTTCGAATACCTCTCTCCGCGCACCCTGCTGGGCACCGAGCTCTACGTGCTGAGCCTCCAGTACCAGCCGGTCTCCGTCGCGGTCTCCGTCGAAGTGGTGGACCCCGCCCTGGAGCAGCAGACCTTCCGCGCCGTCGAGCAGGCCCTCCTCGCCTACCTGTGGCCCCTGCCGCCCCACGGCGTGCGTGGCGCAGGCTGGCCCCGGGGGCGCGCCGTGGACATCAACGAGCTGCGCACCCAGGCCAGCCGTGTGGACGGCATCGAGGCGGTCAACGGCCTGCGCCTGTTCTACCAGGATCTCGCCAGCGGCCTCTGGCGCGAACTCACCGGGCGGCTGTCCCTGCCCCTCACCGACTACCAGCTTCCCGAACTGATGGCCGTCGCCGTCCAGTCCGGCGAAGCCACACCGGCCCCGCCCCGCGCCTTCGCGCCCGGCACCTCGACCGGCGGAAGCACCCGTGCCGTCCCGGTACCGGTGATCCCGGACGTCTGCTGAACCATGGACAGCAACGGCACCCGCTTCCTGCTCCTCGACCGCGCGGCGGATTTCCGCAACGCGGGCGGCAGCTGTGCCTGGGATGCAGACGCCCGCGCCTTCACCCTGGTCCGTCACGACGAGCCCCGCCTGCCCCGTCTGGCGGCGGCTGACGCGCTCCAGGCCTGGGCCGATGCAGGGCCGTGGATTCTGGACGACTACGGCCAGATCGCCCGGCTGTCCGCCGACCGGCGCAGCATCGAAGCCGCCGTCGGCTGGCCCGATGCCCCGTGGAACCCCCTGCGTGCCCATCGCGACCCCACCGCCCCCCTCGCCGCCGACCTGGAAGCCCTCACGCTCGACCCGGTCGACGCGCCCACCGCGTGCGCCTTCACCGACCTGCACCTGGGCGGCAGCGGCCTGCTCGCCGCCAGCTGGATGGCGGACGACGGCACCCGCGCCGGCGTCACCCTTGTCCATCTGCGCGCCCGCTGGCAGCGACACCTGGAGATCGCGTCGCCGGAGGCGCCGGCCTTCCGGCCGGTCCGGCTCTGGGTCGACGCCTCTGACCGGGTATGGGTCGCCAGCGACACCCACCTGACCCTGACCATCGGCGCCCCCCTCGACCCGCCCTATGTTCCGCGTCCAGACCGCTTCGAACCGGTCTCCGTCGAACCGTCGCCACCGCGCGTACGGTGGGCCCAGGCGCTGCCGCCGCTCCGCCGCATCAACGCCATCGCCGTGGTCGCCACCCGGCTGCTGATCCTCGCCGAAGCGTCCGGGAGCACTGACGGCGCACCGCAGCAGATCCTCCTCGTCCGCGCCCTGTCCGACGACCCGACGGCTGCGCTCACGGCCCTCCCGCTCCCCACCGGCCTCCCCTTCGCCAGTGACATCGCCGCCCTCGACGACGGCCGGGCGATCCTCCTGCCGCCGCTTGAAACCGGCGTCACGCGGGCCCAGCGGCGCGACTGCCCGGTGATCACCCTCGACGATCCACCCGCCCTCGCGGCCGAGCGCTGGCCGCGCCGCAGCGAAGCCGCCGTGCGCTTCGTGCGTCATCGGGACAACCAAGTGCGGCATCTGGCCAACGACGGCGTGGTGCGCCTGTTCCGCCTTGCCCAGGCCCGCTTCCTCCCCCACGGCCGCGCCCTGCTGACCCCGGTTTTCGATGCCGGCACGCCGGACACCGTCTGGGACCGCCTCATCCTCGACGCCTGCATTCCGGCTGGCTGCTCGGTCATGGTCGAAGCCCAGGCAGCGGACACGCCCGGCGGATTTGCCGACACCTTCCACCGCCAGCCCCTGCCCCTGGCCTTCACGACCCCTGACATCCCCTTCGCGACACCGCGCGGAACACTCCACGAGATCCTCCTCCAGCGCAGCAGCGGCGCCGCCCGTGAACTCCGCGGGCGTTATCTGCGCCTGCGCCTGACGCTTGGCGGCGACGGTCGCCACAGTCCCGCCGTGTACGCCCTGAGAATCTGGTACCCGCGCTTTTCCTGGCAGGCCCACTACCTGCCGGACCACTTCCACCAGCAGCAGCCCGCCGATCCGGAACCGGTTCCGGCCGGGCGGGCGGCCAACGGCGCCGACCTGCGCGAACGCCTCTTCGCCAGCTTCAGCGGCCTGCTCACCCCCATTGAAGACCGCATCGCCGCCAGCGAACAACTCCTCGACCCGCTGGCCGTGCCGGCCCCGTGGCTGGCCAATCTCGCCGCCATGCTCGGCACCCGCCTGCGTCCCCACTGGCCAGAGACCCGCCAGCGCCGCTGGCTTGCCGCCCTTGGCCGTCTGCAGCCCCACAAGGGCAGCTACGGTGCCCTGTGCCAGGCCCTCGACATTCTCACGGAAGGGGGCGTGAGCCGTGGCGAAGTGGTGCCGGTCGAACTCTTCCGCCTGCGCCGCACGCTGGCCACGGTACTGGGTCTGTCCATGGACGATGCGCGCCATCCCCTCACCCTGGGCACCGGCCAGTCCGGCAACAGCCTCGTCGGCGACACCCTGGTGCTGTCCGAGGACCACGCCGTGGAGATCCTCGCCCTGTTCGCCCCCGAACTGGCCCGCCCCGGCACCGAGCGCCAGGCCGTCGAACACTTTTTCGACCGCTACGCCCGCCGCCTCACGGTGATCCTGCACGGCCCCGCCCAGTCCCTGCGCGGCGTCATCGAGGAGGCCCTGCCGGAGCTCGTCCCGGCCATCGTGCAATGGAACGTACTGGTCAGCGAGCACCCCTTCGTGCTCGGCCTGTCGCCCCTGCTGCGCATCGACACTTATCTCGAGACCCAGCCGCCGCCGAAGCCGGTCCGGCTTGACACCACCCGCCTGGGCCGCGGCGACCTCATCTACAACCCGGTGGCCCTGCTGCCCGAACAGGCCGGTTCGCTGCCGCCCCCCGAATCCGAAGGAGACCGGGCATGAGCCAGTCCGACGACAACGCGGCCACCGATTCCAGCCTGCCCGACGACGGCGTCTTCAGCGAGCCGCTGCGCCGCGTCAGCTTTGAACCCGGCATGCTGCTCGGCATCGAGGCGACCCGCGCCGAGCAGGCCTACCACCGCCGCCGCCACACCCGCCACGCCTACTGGCTGCACGGCGCCGGTACGGTCGCCGGCCTGCGCGTGGTGATGGACTCGACGCCGCCCAAGACCGCCGGAAAGCCGTGGCGGGTGCGCCTCATCATCACCCCGGGCATCGGCGTGGACGGCCTCGGCCGCGAGGTGAGCGTCCACGAACCCTACGCCATCGACCTGGGCGACTGGCTCACCGCCCAGCACGCCGACAGCACCGCCTGGGGCGCCCTGGAACGGGACGGTCTCGACACCGCCGGCACCACCCTGTACCTGCGCATCACCATGCGCTACCAGGACGTGCCCTCCGGGCTCCAGCCGGTGATGGCGACGGCGATCAATGCCGGCACCGACCCGGTCGGTCCCAGCCGCATTCAGGACACGGTGCTTTACGAACTCACCCCGTGGCGGCCCGCCATCGGCGACGTCCCCGAAAGGCCCTTCACCGCCCACGACGACCTCTCCGCCTACGACGACATCGCGGACCGCCTGGCCGACCACGAACGTGCCGCCATCGCCGCCGCCGATGCCGCCGGGCGCCGCCAGCTCCAGCTTGGCGCCCGCCTGCTGTTCGCCCTGTCCGACGACAACACCGCCCTCGCCACCCGCGAGTCCCTCGCCGTGACCGCAGCCGAACTGGCCAGAACCCTGCTCGCAACGGTCACCATCGCCCTCGACCCGGGCGGCCAGCTCGTCATCGACCCGGCGCGCATCGTCGTGGACAACCTGGCCCGGCCCTTCCTCTTCAACGCCAGCACCCTGGCTCGTCTGCTCCGTCAGTGAGGTCATCATGGCGAACACGCTCCAGTTCCAGCCCTACGCTCCCGGCACCACCGCCACCGCCGGCGGCGCCCGCCTGGGCAGCATCGACCCGCGCCTGTCCCGCACCAACTATTTTGACGGGCAGCTCCTCAAGGCCACGGACCTCACCCGCGACCAGATCTACCTGGACGAGCGCCTGCTGGAACTCGGCCAGGCCTTCGGCGCCGGCATCGCCGAGGGGCTGGACCTGGACATTGCCGACGGCCGCTACGTCCGCGTGCAGCCCGGCCTCGCCATCGCCCCGTCCGGACGGGTGCTCAAGCTCAGCGGGCGGGTGCTCGAAGCCGACCTGCAGAACAGCGCCCTCATCGCGAGCCTCAACAACGGCGCCTACCGCCAGTTTCCGCGGGGACTCTACGCCGTCGTCCTGCAGCATGCCGAAGTCGCCAGTGGCGTCGCGGAGGCCTACCCCACCGACCTGGAAAGCCGCCGCCAGTGGAAGGTCAGCGAGTACGCCGAGGGCGTCGAGCTGGTCCTCGTGCCCCTGCCCATCGGCCTGCCCCGGGGTGACGCCCTGAGCCTGCGCGCCACCCTGGCCCGCGAGATCCTCCACGCCAGCGGCAGCCTCATGCTGCCCTCCGACGACGCCATCGCCCTCGGCCTCGTGGCCATCGAACAGGCCGTCGTCGCCTGGTACGACAAGGGCCTCGTACGCCGCCGCCTGCGCAACCCGCTGGCGCCCGCCGCGCAGGGAGAAGACCTGGCCCTGCATTACGTCGAGCTGCTCCACGACGTGCTCGACGCCCGCAGCCACGCCGGATTGGGCGACGGCTTTCCGGCCGCCCAGTATTTCCGCATGCTGCCCGCCCATGGCCCGCTGCCCAAGGCCGCCATCGACCCGGTGAACGGCACCCAGATCTTCTTTCCCAAGGCCTACGAGGTGAGCATTGCGCCCGTGAGGCGCAGCGACCTGCCGCGCCTGCTGGCCGACTCCGCCTTGCTTGCGCCCATCGATCTGGAGCGCGATGCGGACATCGACGTGATGGTCCTGGTCCCCATGGACGACGCCAGCTTCGCCCTGCGCGCCCGCCAGCTGGAGGCCGATCCGGTCACCGGGACCCTCGGCAAGACGGGCATCCTCGCCCATCTGGACGTCTTCGCCCTGCGCCTGTACGCACCACCGGCCCTCGGCACCGAGGACCGCCGGACCTGGGAACAGATCTGGGCTGCGGTCGCCCCATCCGACGTGCGCTATGTCCGCCGCCCACCCCGCACCGCCGAGACCAATGTCTCGGCCGTCGTCCTCGCCCGCGGCTTTGCAATCCCCGAAGAGATCACCCTGCCCCAGCGGGATCTGCTCGATTCGGAACACCAGCTCGACCAGGCCCTCACGGACATCCAGGCACTCCAGGTCGAACTCTCCCAACAGCGCCCCCACATCCAGGACCTGGAAGCCCAACTGGCCACGGCGAGCGGAGACCTGACCACCGCCAGGAACCAGGTGGACAGCCTCAATGCCACGAACACCAGCCTCACCGATGCGAACGCCAGGCTGACGGGCGACCTTGCCAACCTGAAAACCACCAACGACACCCTTACCGGCGACCTGCAGAGCGCCACCTCCCGCGCCGACGAAGCGGACGCCCGCGCCACCGCGCTGCAGGGCACCGTCGCGGAACTCAACACCACGATCACCCAGCTCCAGGCCCGTATCGACGAAAACCCCGATCAGCGCGTCGCCCAGCTCACCACCGACCTGGCGGCGGCCCAGGCCGCCGCCGACACGGCCCGCCAACAGCTCGCCGATACGACCAGCCAGCTCAACGCGCAGCGAACCGCGGCCGAAGCCGCCACCAACCAGGCGACGGCCGCACAGGCCCGCGCCGACGATCTCCAGAACCAGCTCAACTCCGCCAACGGACGGGTCGCCAGCACCGAATCGGATCTGGCGGGTGCCCGCGATGCACTGAACGCCAGCAACGCCCGGCTCAGCGCGACCAGCGCCGCCCTGGACGCGGCCAACAACCGCATCGGTGGTCTCCAGAACGACGTCACCACCGCGCAAAACGCCCTCACCGTGGCCCGCGGTGACGCCGACCAGCTGCGCGGCCAGGTTGCCGGGCTCAATGTCGAGCTCAGCAACCAGGCCCAGATCCAGGCCGGCCTGCGCAACCAGATCGCCGCGGATCAGGCCACCCAGGCCCAGCTCACCGCTCAGATCAACCAGCAGGCGTCGCAGATCAACGCCCTGAACAATCAGATCCAGCTCCTGCAACGTCAATTGGCCGACCTGCGCGCCAATCCCAATGCCTCCGGCGTCACGCTGGCCGATGTGGCGCGGGTCCGTGGCGCCCAAATGGATCTGGGCCTCAAGCTCGACGATCAGTTGCGGGGTCGGCCGAGCGAAGTGCTGAATGCCGCCTACGACCTGTTCCTGCTGATCGGCGTCGAATACGACGAGGTCCTGTGGCCAAGCCTGCAGGATCTCGCGCGTCAGCCGGATCGGCTGCCCAAGCTACGGGACGAACTGGTCCAGTTGCTCACCGTCCAGCGCATGACCGTCCCCAAGGCCATGGTCCAGGCGGGCCAGAACGCGGGACTGTCCCCGAACCTCATCAACCAGTGGGCCAACCAGCGCTGACCCCGCCCCCGCGGACAGGAGCTTTCCATGACTGCGTCGATCCACGTCGAATCTCCGCAGGCCGGACCGGACGATCCGCGCCGGCTCAACCTCTTTCCGGGCCTTGCCCTGCCGGAGCAGGCCTTTCGCAAGCTCCAGGACTACACGGACGACCGCATGGCGCCCCTCGCCGGGCGCCTTCAGCCCGGCATCCTCGCGGGCTTCGAGGTGAGCCTCGAGGAGGCGGCCCGTGCGCCCCGCCTGCGTTTCAGGCCCGGGCGGGGCGTCACCGGCGCAGGTCAGCTGGTTCGCCTCTACACACCGCTGGTCACTGCCTGGAGCGATCTCCTCACCCTTGCGGAACGTGACCGGGGCAATGCGCCACTGAAGGATGGTCTCTATCTCCTCACCCTGCGCAGCGTCGTGGAAGAGGTCGATGCGCTCGACACGCGCAGCCCGGCCATCCGCACCGAAGCAGACCCCACCCGCGAACGCCGTCTGGAGGTTGTCACCCTGCCGGGTCTGGTCGAGCTGTCCCGCAGCCCGCGCCTGCTCTCGCTGCCCCAGCAGGAGACCGTCAACCGCCTGAGCGTGGGCTTCCTCGACGCCTCCCCCTTCACCCTGGCGGTCGGCGCCGTGCCGGTGGCCATGGTCAAGGTCGCAGACCGCCAGCTGGCGTGGCTCGAATCGGTCGGGGGCCGCTTTATGGCGGAAGCGGACGCGCCCCATCGCACCTTCCTTGCCCACACCCTGTCGGTGCTGCAGGCCGGCCTGCAGCCCCTGGGATCGGACGCCAGCCCCGCGGGCTTCCTGCTGACCGAACGCCTCGGCCTGTCCTACCTGCCCGCGGCCGGCGCGCTGCCGCCTGCCCTGCTGCGCAACCCGGCCGACCATCCTCCCCAGCTTGATTTCAATCCGTCCGATCTGGGCATCGACCTCATCCCGGTGCCGGCCAACACCGTGGAGGGCATCATTGCCGAAGAACTTTCCCGTGGCTACGTGGACCTCCTCCACCCCCGCCGCGACCGTCTGCGCCTGATGCTCGCCATTCCCGACCTGGACTATCGGCCGGATCTCCTCGACCTGCCCCTGCGTGACGTGCGGGCCGAGGCCACCCTGTGCGAACGCTTCGACACCGCCGAGGCTGCACGCCAGGCCTGGCGCAACCAGTGGCAGAAGGTGTTCGGAAACCTGGCGCCCGTCGAACTCCTCGACACCCTGCTGCAGGGCACCCAGCCGCGTCTGCCCGGCGACGTGGCGGACCAGGAACCCGTTGCCGCGGAGCTTGCCCGGCCGGAGCGGAGCGCCACCCGGGCGCGCGTCGAAGAAGTCCGTCCGCCGGTCAGCCCGGACGCCTTCCGGGGCGCCCGCCGCAGCCTGCTCGTCGATGCCTTCAGCGCCGGCAAGATGGCCGATGACCCGGTCTTCTGGCTTGACGATCACCCGCCGCGTTACGAGGCGGTTCCCGCAGCCCTGCCTGAAACCGACACCACCGACGGCCTGCTCCGCCAGCGCGCCGACCTGCGCGCCCAGATCAAGGACATGCAGACCCGCCTCGAAACCAGCTACAAGCTCCTCAACGAGCTCAACGACTACCTGGGGCTGCAACGCCAGCACTTCGACGCGCTCACCGTGTCCTTCAGCGCCCTGGCCGGCGGCGTCGCCGGCGACGGCTCGGGGCTCAAGGTGATGCGCTGGACCAACGCGGCCAGCTACACGCCCGCCAGCACAAAATAGGGCCGGGAGACGCGCATGAACCTGCTCAACAAATCCGGCGTCTTCGACAACATCGCCGACCTCAAGCTCCAGGTGGGCGTCAAACCCAGCGCCGCGCTGCCCCAGGTGGAAAAACTTTCCACCCAGCAGGCGTTCCTGACCCTCGAGCCCCAGACCCAGGCGATCGCCGCCTTCGCCGTCGCCGCCCAGGCCGTCGAAAGCTCCGCCGCCAGCGCCGCCGCCCGCCCGGCCGATCCCATCGCCATCGGCACCATTGCCCAGACCACCCAGAGCCTCGGCACCATCCGCCAGTTCGACGTGGTGCAGAACTACTACTCGACGGCCCTCGAGAATCTCACCGCCCTGCGGCGCATCGCCATCGCCCTGGGCGAAGACGGCAAACCCACCCTCGACACCACCACCACGCTGCTGGCCCGCGTCCGTCGCTTCCTCATCGATCAGCTGGGCAGCGAGGACGCGCTCAACGCGCGCCTGGGCCAGCACGGCATCGCCGCCTTCAGCAACCTGTTCACCACGCTGCCCCCCAAGATCGGCGCCACCTTCACTGACGCCGACAGCAAGAGCGCCACCCATAACGCCCACTCGGCCCTGTTCCACCACGGCGCCGTGATCACCGACGACATCCGCGGCATCGAAGCCCTGCGCGCCGTCCTGGTGGCCCTGCGCCAGGACCACCAGAACCAGCTCGCGGCCCTCCAGGACCAGCTCGCCACCGTCGAAACCCAGCTCCCGGAGGCCGCCGCCCGCCTCGACACCCTCAACCACACCCGCCTCGAAGCCCTCGACGACTACGCCGCTGCCCAGCACACCCTGGCCGAGCACTGGGACGCCGTCGCGCAGGCTTACGCCGAACGCCGCCGCGTCATCGACAGCCACCGGGGACTGTTCTACGTCAAACAGCGCGAGACGCCGGTCACCGTGACCCTGCCCGACCCCCAGGACCTGCGCTTCACCTCGCCGGACGATATCGTCCCCGGCGTGCCCGACCGGGAGATTCCGCTCGCCGACGACCTCGCGCCCTTCATGGAGGTCGTCCTCGACATCCCCGTCGCGGACTGGGCCGTGCTGTCGGGCCTGGCCCACCTGTTGCCGAGCCGCCCGCGTCTGGAACTGATGGTCGCCACGCGCCTGCAGAAGGTCGCCCTGCGCCAGAAGATCGGCCTGCCCGTCGCCACCGCGCGTCTGCAGGGGCTCGCCTTCCAGAACCGCGGACTCCTCGACGACATCGCCCTGCGCCCCTTTGCCGCCAGCGCCATGCTCGACCTGCAACGCCAGGGCCACGCCATCCTGGCCCTCGATGACCTCCTTGCCAGCCCGGTTCCTCTGCTGCGCGAACCCGCCCGCGTGCTGCACCGCCGCCTCGATGCCGCCGCCGGCGGGCTGCTGGACCTGCTGCGCCCCATTGCCCCGTCCCTGCGCCTGGCCTGGGCCGCCGCCGCCGAGGCCGACACCCTGCCCGTGGAGCGCCCGGAACGCTGGCCCGGCATCGCCCAGGCCGAAGCCGCCGACCTCAACGGCCTGCGTACATTCGGTGAGCTCGTTGCCTGGTGGTTCCGCCAGCTCGACAGCGACGCCAGCGCCGCGTCCCGCACGGCCATGCGCAACTTCGTCCGTGCCTGCGTCATGCTCGCCACCGGCGACAACCCGGACGAGATCCTCCAGGGTCACGTCAGCAGCCCGCCACGCCGCTTCCGCATCGGCGAGGTCATGCGCCTCGAACTCAACCGCGAGCCCCGCCCGGGCGCCCTGCTGCAGCTCCTCGACGATGCCCAGCGGCTGGTCGGCACGCTGCGGGTGGACGACCACGACAACGGCCAGACGGTGGCCTCCATCGTCCGCGTGCTGGACGACAGCCTCGGCGTGAACCGGCCCCTCACCACGGCATTCCGTGTGACCGGCAGCCGCAATCCCTAGCCCGGACACCGCCCCATGGACCGCGCCTCCGCCACCGTCACCATCGCCCGCCTGAACCTGCGCGGCGCCCGGGACGACGTGGCGCGGGCACGGACGCCCCTGCTGGCCGCGCTGGATCGGGCACCGTGGCCCGACCCGGGGCCGGACACCCTCCTCTTCGTGCGCCACCTGCGCCTGCGCGGCTCCGCCACCGACATCGCCCGTCGTGCTGCCGACCTCGTCCGCGAACTCACGCCCCGTGCCGAGGACGGCTGGAGCCGGGCCGCCGACCAGGCCGACGCGGTGCGCTTCCGATCCCGCGCGGACATGTCCGCCTGTCTGCTTGCCGACCTGCTGGACGGCCGCGCCGCCGATCGCTGGTTCTGGGCACGCCGGGCCGAACTGTTCGAACGGCCCGTCCCGGACGCCATCGTCCGGATCCTCGAAGAGGCGCCCTTCGAACTGCCCGAACTGCTCGATGCCGGGTCCGCCCGCGCCCGTCCCCTCGCGGCCATCGAACTCCTGCCGCGCCTGATGGCCCGCCTGGACGCGCCGGCCACCGAGCGCCTGCTCGGCGCCCTGCGCGCGGCCACCGGGTGGTCGCTGCGTTTTGCGGCCCCCGAGGCCACCGCCATGGCGCCTGCGCCCGGCCTCCCGACCGCCCTGCTCGCCACCGCCACACGGCAGGCCCACGCCCTTCGCCTCGCGCCCGCGGCCCCCGCGGCGCGGCTCGTGGCCGTGCTGCTCGCCTGGCGCCACGTTCCCGCGCACCTGGGCACACCGGACGCCGACGTCCTGCTGACCCGCCTCACGCACCTCGTCACCCAGGATGGCGCCCGGAGCGCCCCGCAGCAGCCGATGCCCATCGCCCGGGACGCCACAGTGCCTGCGCCTGCCGACACGCCATCACCGCACCCTGCGCCGCTGCCGACGGCCGCTCCCGTCGAGGCGCGCACCACCGGCGCGCATCCCGGGCGGACCACCACGACATCCGATGCGTCGCGCGAGCCCGCATCCGACGCCCCGGCCGCCGAATGCGCCGCAGCCGCCCTCCATTCACCGCGCGCCGCCGCCCCTGAAGACGGCTTTGTCACCTCGTGCGGCGGTCTGCTCTTCCTGCTGAACGTCCTTGCCCTCACGCCGGTGCAGAGCCTGCTCGGAGACCGGAACCTCCCGGGCTGCGGCTGGCGCTGGCTGGCGCGTCTGGCCGCCACCCTCGGACTCGAGCCGGACCCACCGCTGGCCGCGTTCTTGGCGACCGAAGCCGCCCTCGCCAGTCCGGATGCCCTCGCCGTCCTCCCGCCGCTGGCCGAAGAGGCGCGCCTGGAGGCCTTCGCCGCAGCCCGCTATGGCGCGGATCTGTGGCGCGCTGACGCCTTCCGCCTGCCCGCCCGGATTGTCGCCACCCCCAGCCACGTGGACGCCCACTTCCGCCTTGCCGACGCGCGCCTCGATCTGCGGCGCGCCGGGCTCGACCTCAACCCCGGCTGGCTGCCGTGGCTGGGCCGGGTGGTCACCTTCCACTTCGACGACGGCCCGCGTGCACTGCCCGCCCCAATGGGCAAGCCCGAAGACTTCACGATGGGGCGCGACCACTCGCCCGCCCTTTCGCCCGCCGGCCCTCCCGACACCGGACCCGCTGCGCCCGCAGCCGCCAAAAAGCCCGGGGAACGACCATGAACGCCCCGCTCGCGTCCGCCCGCGCGCTGGATGGAGCGGTCCTCAACCGCGCCTTCGTCCGGGCCGGTCTGGCACGTTTCGGACTCACCCGACTCGCTGCGCCCTCCGGTCTCTTTGCCGAGCTCGCGGCCGATGCCGGCTTGCATTGCCTGCTGGACAGTTCCCCGGACGACTGGGCCGCCGCCTGCGCGGCCCTGGCCGCCCGAGCCCCGAGCCTTGGCGGTGCCTGGGGCGCCCTCCTGACCGACTACCGCCTTCAGCTGCCTGAATGGTTCGCCCTGGCCCTGGCCGCCGAAGTGGAGGCGGATCACGCCGTCGGCCGGGCCCTCGCCGAGCTGCAGGCCCCCGACGCGGACGGGCGACCCGCCCTGCACCTCCTCGACGCCCTCGCCGCGACGCTCTTCGACGCGGCCCTTCCGCCCCTCGCGTGGCCCCACCACGCCCTCGTCCAGCGCGGCCTGGCGAGCCTGTCCGGCGACCTCCCCCTGGTCCGTACCAGCCTGCGTGTAGACCCGCGCCTGGCCGCCCTGCTGGCCGGAGACCGACGCCCGTGGGCAGACTTCACGCCGCTGCCGCCGGACACCCTCACGCACGTGCTACCCGCCACCCTGCTCACCGAACTGGACGCAGCCGCGCACCTGGTGCAGCAGGGCGCTGCCCGCCTCGTCGTCCTGCGGGGCAGCCACGGCGCCGGTCGGGCGGCTGCGGCACGCCTTGGCGCGGCCCTGGGGCTGCTTCCAGTGACCATTCCACCCGACCCCTGGCGCAGCACCCCGATCTTCGCCGCGGCCTGCCGCTACGGGGGCTGGCTGCCCGTCTTCCTCACAGACCTGGGGCCCGGCGACACCTTCAGCCTGCCCACGGGCTCGCTTGAGCAGACGCCCCAGGTCCTCGTCACCGGTCAGGACGGCAGCGTGGATACGCCCGACGCCATCGAACTGGACATCCCGCCCCTCGAACGGCACGAGCGGCACCGGGCCTGGCAGGCCGTCCTGGGCCCCGACGCCCCGCCCGTCCTCGCCGATCACGCCCGGCTGGACGGCCCCGCCATCCACACCCTGGCCCAGGCCGTGGGCCGCGACGCCGCGCGCCGCCACGAGATGCCGGCACTCGCCCACCTGCGCCGCGCCCGCAGCACCCACGGCGCCGAACGCCTGCGCCAGCTGGCCCAACCGGTGCACCGCGACGTGGGCCCCGATGGACTTGTCCTGCCCGCCGAGACGGCCCGCCAGTTCGAACATCTTGTGCGCCGCTGCCGCATGCGCGAACGCCTGTGGGACGGCCTCGGCCCCAGCCTCGCCAGCCCCGCACCGGGGGTGCGCGCCCTCTTCGCCGGGGAGAGCGGTGCCGGCAAGACCCTCGCCGCCAGCCGCCTCGCCACCGAGCTGGGCGCACCGCTCTATCGGGTGGATCTGGCCGCCATCCTCAACAAATACGTGGGCGAGACGGAGAAGAACCTGGGGCGCCTGCTGGACGAGGCCGCCACCCTGGACGCGCTGCTCCTGATGGATGAGGCCGACGCCCTCTTTGGCCGACGCAGCGAGGGCAAGGATGGCGGCGAGCGTTACGCCAACATGATGACCAACTTCCTGCTCACCCGCATCGAAAGCCACCCGGGCATCGTCATCCTCACCACCAACGCCCGCAACCGCCTCGACGCCGCCTTCACCCGGCGCTTCGACACCATCATCGAATTTCCGCTGCCGGGCGTGGCCGAGCGCCTGCGCCTGTGGCACGCCCATCTGGGCGCCCGCAGCCCCGGCGAAGCCGCCTGCGGCCTGCTCGCCACCTACAGTGACCTGCCCGGCGGCCATATCCGCAATGCCGTGCTGTACGCCGTCGCCCTCAGCCCCCGCCCGCCCGGCACGCCGGTCGAGATCACCCTGCTGGTGGCCGGGCTCGCCGAGGAATACCGCAAGCTGGGCCGCACCCCGCCGCCCCAGCTGGCCCAGATCGGGGAATGAACCATGGCTTCCCTCACACCCGTCCGCCGCGCCGCCAAGCGCCCCGACCTTGCCCGCGCACCGGCACCAAAGGACGACAAGCGTCCTCTGCAGCGGGCCGCGACGCCGGCCAAGTCCCCGTCGCCCCCGGCTTATCTGCAGGCCAAGCTCGCCATCAGCCACCCGAGCGACCACTCCGAGCAGGAGGCCGACCGGGTGGCCGCCCAGGTGGCCCGCAGTCCCCGTCCAGGCGAACCTGAAACGCCGCAGGCGACGCCCGCGGCCCGCCTGCAGCGCGCCAGCCTGCAACCGGGTGTCGAAGCGGACGACGTCGCCCCGGTGCCCGCCGCGCGCCACCTCCACCGCAGCCCGGCGCCGGCGCAGACGCCGCCCACCGTCCACCGCAAGGCCGCCCCCGACGCCCTGGCCGGACAGCCCGCGTCTGCCGACACGGAGGCGCGCATCGAAGCACGTCGGGGCGGCGGCGCCCCTCTGCCGGACGCCGCCCGCCGGGACATGGAAGCCCGTTTCAACCAGGACTTTGCGGCCGTCCGCATCCATACCGACGCGGACGCCGCCGACCTGTGCGGCGAGACCCGCGCCCGCGCCTTCACCGTCGGCAGCGACATCTTCTTCGCGCCCGGAGAATTTGCCCCCGAACGTGGCCCCGGGCGGGAGCTGCTCGCCCACGAACTGACCCACGTGGT
>DAOQMM010000033.1:0-6692 GCA_035335645.1 Rhodocyclaceae bacterium
TGGGGGAACACCACCACGTCGCGCAGGGGCAACAGGGGCAGTTCGATCTGTTCTTCGGGGAGGTCAAGCGCGCTCGACATGATTATTCCTTTAAAGGTACTAAGGCCCCATATGGGGCCCTAGCGACATCAATTCAAGCAGACCAGCGGAAAATCTGCGGGATGTCAGTTGGAGCCGGAGACCTTGGGTTGATCGGCGTAGATCAGGATGGGTTTCGCTGCACCGTCGATCGTGCCCTCGTCGATGACCACCTTGGCCACATTTTCCATCGACGGCAGTTCGTACATGGTGTCGAGGAGCGTGCTTTCAAGGATGGACCGCAGACCACGGGCGCCGGTCTTGCGTTTCAGGGCCTTGCGGGCGATGGCCTGCAGCGCGACAGGACGCACCTCCAGTTCGACCCCTTCCATCGAGAACAGTTTCTGGTACTGCTTGATGAGGGCGTTCTTCGGTTCGATCAGGATCTGGATGAGGGCTTCCTCGTCCAGCTCCTGCAGGGTCGCCACCACCGGCAGACGGCCAATCAGCTCGGGGATGAGACCAAACTTGATCAGATCCTCGGGCTCCACTTCCCGCAAGGTCTTGGAGACATCGGCAGTGGCGCGGCTCTTCACCTCGGCGCCAAAGCCGATCCCGACCTTCTCGGTGCGGTTGCGGATGACCTTTTCAAGTCCGTCGAAGGCGCCGCCGCAGATGAACAGGATGTTGGTGGTGTCCACCTGCACGAAATCCTGGTTCGGATGCTTGCGTCCGCCCTGGGGCGGCACCGAGGCGATGGTGCCCTCGATGAGCTTGAGCAGGGCCTGCTGCACACCTTCGCCCGACACGTCACGGGTGATGGACGGGTTGTCGGACTTGCGGGAGATTTTGTCGATCTCGTCAATGTAGACGATGCCCTGCTGGGCCTTGTCCACCTCGTAGTCGCACTTCTGAAGCAGCTTCTGGATGATGTTTTCCACGTCCTCGCCGACGTAGCCGGCTTCGGTGAGGGTCGTGGCGTCCGCCATCACGAAGGGCACGTTGAGGAGACGGGCCAAGGTCTGGGCCAGCAGGGTCTTGCCGGAACCGGTGGGACCGACCAGGAGGATGTTGCTCTTGGCCAGTTCGACTTCGTCGTGGGACTTGCTCAGGTGACGCAGACGCTTGTAGTGGTTGTAGACCGCCACCGACAGGATGCGCTTGGCAGATCCCTGCCCGATCACGTACTGATCGAGGATTGCGCAGATCTCCTTGGGCGACGGCAGTTCGCCCTTGACGCCCTTGGCACCGGTATCGGCAGTAATTTCATCGCGGATGATGTCGTTGCACAGCTCGATGC
This sequence comes from Rhodocyclaceae bacterium, assembly GCA_035335645.1. Classification (GTDB taxonomy): domain Bacteria; phylum Pseudomonadota; class Gammaproteobacteria; order Burkholderiales; family Rhodocyclaceae; genus Zoogloea. The sequence goes on from DAOQMM010000033.1 coordinate 1,319, forward strand.
ACTCGTCGCAGATGAACACGGAAGGTCCGGCGATCAGCTTGCGGACCTCGTGCTGGCTCTTGCCACAGAACGAGCAATACAGGAGCTTCTCGCCGCTCGTTTTCTTGTCAGCCATTACTGCCCTTTCTCTCTGTTACGTCGAAATGGAGTACGTCGGTCTCAGGCGACATCCGCGCGGGAGGTCAGCACCTTGTCCACCAGACCGTAGCGCATGGCTTCTTCGGCGGACATGAAGTTGTCCCGGTCGGTGTCCTTCTCGATGGTTTCCACCGGCTGCCCAGTATGCTTGGCCAGCATGTCGTTGAGCTTGGCGCGCAGGGACAGGATCTCCCGGGCATGGATTTCGATGTCCGAAGCCTGACCCTGGAAGCCGCCCAGCGGCTGGTGGATCATGACACGGGAATTGGGCAGCGAGAAGCGCTTGCCCTGGGCGCCGGCCGCCAGCAGGAAGGCGCCCATGGACGCCGCCTGGCCGACGCACAGGGTGCTCACGTCCGGCTTGATGAACTGCATCGTGTCGTAGATCGCCATCCCGGCGGTGACGGAACCGCCGGGGGAGTTGATGTAGAAGAAGATGTCCTTGTCGGGATTTTCCGACTCGAGGAACAGCAACTGGGCGACGATGAGGTTGGCGGTCACGTCGGTGACCGGTCCGACCAGGAACACCACCCGCTCCTTGAGCAGACGCGAGTAGATGTCGTAGGAACGCTCGCCGCGACCACTCTGCTCGACCACCATCGGAATCAGGCCGAGGCCGACCGGATCCCAGTTGCTACGCGAATCGGGGGGTGTCATGAAGTTCATAGATCGTCGCCTTTCGCGGCCTTACGCCGCATTGCCCATCAGTTCTTCGAAAGAGGTTTCCTTGTCGGTCGCCTTGGCGTTACCCACCACCCAGGCCACCACGTTGTCTTCGACCACCAGGGCTTCAGCCTGCGCCAGACGTTCCGGCTGGGCGTAGTACCAGCTCACCACTTCGCTCGGGTCTTCGTAGCTTGCCGCAAAGTCTTCGATGATCGCGCGAATTTGTTCCGGCTTGGCGAAGAGTTCCTTGCTGCGCACCAGTTCGGACATGATCAGCCCCAGCTTGACGCGGCGCACGGCCTGGTCGGTGAACCAGTCGGTGGAGATCGGCAGATCCTTGGTTTTCATGCCGCGGGATTCAAAATCCTTGCGGGCGTTGTCGGCGAGCTGCTGGGATTCCTGCTCCACCAGCGCCTTGGGCACTTCGATGGGATGCGCGTCAAGCAGCACGTTCATGACCTGCTCCTTGATGCGGGCCTGGATGCGACGCTTCACTTCGCGCTCCAGGTTGGCCTTCACTTCCTCGCGCATCTTGCTGGTGTCGCCGTCGGCGATACCCAGGGACTTGGCGAATTCGCCGTCCACTTCAGGCAGCTTGGGCTCGGCAACCTGCTTGACGGTGACCTCGAACTGGACGGCTTGACCCGCCAGATGGGAGGCGTGGTAGTCGTCGGGGAAGGTCATGTCGAAGGTCTTGGACTCACCGGCGGACAGGCCGACCACAGCGGTCTCGAAATCCTTGAGCATCTGGCCGGCGCCGATCACGAAGGGGAAATCGGTCGCCTTGCCGCCGTCGAACTCGACACCGTCCTTGCGGCCGGTGAAGTCCACGGTGACGCGATCGCCATCCTGAGCCGCGCGTTCGGCCGGCACAAATGTGGTGCGCTGCTTGCGCAGGACCTCCAGGGTCTTATCGACTTCGGCTTCGGTCACCGACAGGATCGGCCGCTCGACTTCACGGGCGCTCAGATCGCCGACCACCACTTCAGGATAAACCTCGAACACCGCGCTGAATTCCAGCGCTTCGGCAGACGCCGCATCCTTCGGTTCGATGCGCGGATAGCCGGCGATGCGCAGGTTCTGGGCACGGATCTGTTCGGCGAGCACCCGCTCGACCGCGGCGCCGACGGCCTCGGAGCGGGCCTGGGAGCCATAGGACTGCGCCACCATCCGGAACGGGACCTTGCCCGGACGGAAGCCCGGCATCTTCACGGTGCGGGCCATCTGCTTGAGACGGGCCTCCACATCCTTTTCGATATCGGCCAGCGGCACGGTCATGTCGATACGGCGCTCCAGCGCGCTCACGGTTTCCTGGTTGGTCTGCATGAAAAGTTTCCTGATCGGTCTACACAAAGACGCATCACGAGCAGGCAGGTGAGACAAGAGCAATACTCGTGCCGTCCTGATTTCCCACTCATGATGCGGTCGGAAAAATCTTTAGTCTAACACAGAGACAAGGACACCTTGCCTTCCGTCCAAAACGTTGCTTGGATGAAAGGGAAAATTTCTCCTTGCAGGTTCAAAGGAACTGGCATTCTGTCCGGGAGTCGGATAACCATGCAGGCCAGACCGCCGCAATAACACGTAACGACGGGCATTTCGGGGCGATCCCGCCGCTCAAGATTGCCCGTCCCCCGCCGTTGGAGCACCTCACCGCCACACGCAGCAGATCGTCAGAAACCCGCGCAGCCCGCCAGGGCGCCCCGATCCAGGAGACCCAGATGAGCATCTTCACCAGCTTCCAGTCCCGATTCGAATCGGCCCGGGAGGAGGAAATGTCGGTCCAGGAATATCTGGATTTGTGCAAGGCTGATCCGCTTGCCTATGCCACTTCGGCCGAGCGCATGCTCCAGGCCATCGGTGAGCCGGAACTGGTCGACACCCGCCTCGACCCTCGCCTGTCCCGCATCTTCTCCAACAAGATGATCAAGATCTATCCGGCCTTCCGGGACTTCTACGGGATGGAGGAGGCCATCGAGAACATCGTGTCGTATTTCCGACACGCAGCTCAGGGGCTGGAGGAAAAGAAACAGATCCTGTATCTCCTCGGCCCGGTGGGCGGTGGCAAGAGCTCCCTCGCCGAAAAGCTCAAGTCACTGGTCGAGCGCGTCCCCTTCTATGCCATCAAGGGCTCGCCTGTGCATGAATCGCCGCTGGGGCTGTTCAGCGCGGGCGAGGACGGCGAGATCCTGGAATCCGACTACGGCATCCCGCGCCGCTATCTCAACACCATCATGAGCCCGTGGGCGGTCAAGCGCCTGCACGAGTTCAATGGCGACATCACCAAGTTCCGGGTCGTCAAGCTGCGCCCGTCGGTGCTGCGTCAGGTCGCCGTCGCCAAGACCGAACCGGGCGACGAGAACAACCAAGACATCTCGTCCCTGGTCGGCAAGATCGACATCCGCAAGCTCGAACAGTTCTCCCAGGACGACCCGGATGCGTACTCATACAGCGGTGGCCTGTGCCTCGCTAACCGGGGCATGCTCGAATTCGTCGAGATGTTCAAGGCCCCCATCAAGGTCCTGCACCCGCTGCTCACCGCCACCCAGGAAGGCAATTACAAGGGCACCGAAGGTTTTGGCGCGATTCCCTTCGACGGCATCGTGATGGCCCACTCCAACGAATCGGAATGGACGGCCTTCAAGAACAACCGCAATAACGAAGCCTTCCTCGACCGCATCTACACCGTCAAGGTGCCGTACTGCCTGCGCGTGTCCGACGAGATCCGCATCTACGACAAGCTGCTAACCAACAGCTCCTTGTCCGAGGCCCCCTGCGCGCCCGACACCCTGCGCATGATGGCCCAGTTCGCCGTGCTGTCCCGCGTCAAAGAACCGGAGAACTCCTCCATCTACTCCAAGATGCGTGTCTACGACGGTGAGAATCTGAAAGATACCGACCCCAAGGCCAAGAGCTATCAGGAGTACCGTGATTACGCCGGCGTCGACGAAGGCATGACCGGTCTGTCCACGCGGTTCGCCTTCAAGGTGCTGTCCAAGGTCTTCAACTTCGATCACCGGGAAGTGGCGGCCAACCCGGTGCATCTGATGTACGTGCTCGAACAGCAGATCGCCCAGGAGCAGTATCCGCCCGAGAACGAGGCCAAGTACCTGGGCTTCATCAAGGAGTTCCTGGCGCCCCGCTACGCCGAGTTCATCGGCAAGGAAATCCAGACCGCCTACCTGGAAAGCTACAGCGAATACGGCCAGAACATCTTCGACCGCTACTGCACCTACGCCGACTTCTGGATCCAGGACCAGGAATACCGCGACCAGAACACCGGCGAGATCCTCGACCGCAACGCCCTCAACGACGAACTCGAAAAGATCGAGAAGCCGGCCGGCATCAGTAACCCGAAGGATTTCCGCAATGAGGTGGTGAACTTCGTGCTGCGTGCCCGCGCCAAGAATGCCGGCAAGAACCCGAGTTGGACCAGCTATGAAAAACTGCGGGCGGTGATCGAGAAGAAGATGTTCTCCAACACCGAGGATCTCCTGCCGGTCATCAGCTTCAACGCCAAGGCCAGCGGTGACGAACAGAAAAAGCATCAGAACTTCGTCAACCGCATGATCGAGAAGGGCTATACCGAGAAACAGGTGCGCCTGCTCTGTGAGTGGTATCTGCGCGTCCGCAAGTCGTCGTGATTCCCAGCGCCCTGCCCGCCGACAGGCGGGCGGAGCACGTGCGGCACCCACCGGGAGGCTTCCATGGTCCGAATCGTCGACCGGCGACTCGACAGCAAGAACAAGAGCGCGGTCAATCGCCAGCGCTTCATGCGCCGCTTCAAGAACCAGATCCGTCGGGCGGTGTCCGACGCGATCGCGGGACGCTCCATCAAGGATCTCGACAACGGCGAAAGTGTATCCATCCCCGCCAAGGATCTGGCGGAACCCCAGTTCCACCACGGCCGCGGCGGCATCTGGGAAACCATCTACACAGGCAACGACCAGTTCTCGTCCGGTGACCAGATCAACCGTCCCCAGGGCGGCGGAGGCGGTGGCACAGGTAAAGGCAAGGCCAGCAACGAAGGGGAAGGGGAGGACGATTTCGTCTTCAACCTGTCGCGGGAAGAATTCCTCGATGTCTTCTTCGATGACCTGGCCCTGCCGAACCTGGTCAAGACCCAGCTTGCCCGCATCCACGAATACAAGATCCAGCGCGCCGGCTTCACCAACGACGGCACGCCGGCCAACATCAACGTGGTGCGTTCCATGCGCGGCGCCCTTGGCCGCCGTCTGGCCCTGGCTTCGCCCTACGCCGGCAAGCTGCGCGAACTGCAGAAGCAGCTCGACGAACTCCTCGAAACCCGACCGGACGACGATCCGGACGTGGAAAAACTGCGCCACGACATCGCCGTCCTGCGCGCCAAGATCGAGGCGATTCCGTTCATCGACACCTTTGACCTGCGTTACAACAACCGGGTGCGCATCCCCAAGCCCACGACCCAGGCCGTGATGTTCTGCATCATGGACGTCTCCGGCTCCATGGACGAGGAGAAGAAGTCCACTGCCAAGCGCTTCTTCATGCTGCTCTACCTCTTTCTCACCCGCACCTACGAGCACATCGAGGT
>DAOQMM010000033.1:6792-30487 GCA_035335645.1 Rhodocyclaceae bacterium
GCTTCTTCATGCTGCTCTACCTCTTTCTCACCCGCACCTACGAGCACATCGAGGTGGTCTTCATCCGCCACCACACGGTGGCCAAGGAAGTGAACGAGGAGGATTTCTTCCACTCCCGCGAGTCCGGCGGCACGGTGGTGTCCAGCGCCCTCGAGTTGATGCGTGACATCCTCCACGAGCGCTATCTCAATGGCGCCTGGAACGTCTATGGCGCCCAGGCTTCCGACGGCGACAACTGGGAAAACGATTCGCCCCATTGCCGGGAGCTGCTGGCCGAAACCATCCTGCCCTTCGTCCAGTACTTCGCCTACATCGAGATCACGCCGGGCGAACCCCAGAACCTGTGGCGCGAATACGAAAAGCTGACCGGCGCGAAATCCAACTTCGCGATGCAGCACATCGAAGGCCTGCCGGACATCTACCCCGTGTTCCGCGAACTCTTCAAGAAGAAACTCGCATGAGCGCCAGACGACCCAAACGCAAGAAGGCCCTCCCCGCTCCCGGCGAATGGACTTTCGACCTCATTGAGACCTACCACGCCGAGATCGACCGGGTGGCGCGGGATTTCGGGCTCGACACCTACCCCATCCAGCTCGAGATCATCACCTCCGAGCAGATGATGGACGCCTATTCGTCCGTCGGCATGCCCGTCAATTACCACCACTGGTCCTTCGGCAAGAGCTTCCTGCACACTGAAAAGAGCTACCGCCGCGGACAGATGGGGCTCGCCTACGAGATCGTCATCAACTCCAACCCCTGCATCGCCTACCTCATGGAAGAGAACACCATGACGATGCAGGCCCTGGTGATCGCCCACGCGGCCTACGGCCACAACAGCTTCTTCAAGGGCAACTATCTTTTCCGGCAGTGGACCAACGCCGACGCGATCATTGACTATCTGCTCTTCGCGCGGAATTTCCTGGGCGAATGTGAGCAGCGCCACGGCGAAGAAGCCGTTGAGCTGCTGCTCGACTCCTGTCATGCCCTGATGAACGTGGGCGTGGATCGCTACAAGCGCCCCGCCAAGCTCTCCCTCGAGAAGGAACGCACCCGCCAGCGGGAGCGCGCCGAATACCTGCAGAGCCAGGTCAACGATCTGTGGCGCACCCTGCCCATTCAGCAGATCAAGGCCCAGGCCGTGGAGGAGCGCCGCTTCCCGCCCGAGCCCCAGGAGAACCTGCTCTACTTCATCGAAAAGAACGCCCCCCTGCTCGAACCCTGGCAACGGGAAGTCGTGCGCATCGTGCGCAAGGTGGGTCAATACTTTTTCCCCCAGCGCCAGACCCAGGTCATGAACGAAGGCTGGGCCACCTACTGGCACTACACCCTCCTCAACACGCTGTACGACGAAGGCCTGCTCAGCGACAGCTTCATGCTGGAATTTCTCCACTCCCACACCAACGTTGTCTATCAGCCGCGCTACAGCGAACCCTGGTACCGGGGTCTCAACCCTTACGCCCTGGGCTTCGCCATGTGGCAGGACATCCGGCGCATCTGCGAGCACCCCACCGACGAAGATCGCGCCTGGTTTCCCGATATGGCTGGCAGCGACTGGCGCGAGACCTTCGATTTCGCCATGCGCAACTTCAAGGACGAGAGCTTCATCGCCCAGTTCCTGTCTCCCAAGGTCATGCGCGACTTCCGCCTCTTCGCCATCCTCGACAACGACAAGGACCCCAAGCTCAAGGTCTCCGCCATCCACGACGAAAGTGGCTACCGGCGCGTGCGTGAGATCCTCTCGGACCAGTACAACCTCGGGAGCCGCGAGCCCAATATCCAGGTGTGGAACGTGGACCTGCGCGGTGACCGCTCCCTCACCCTGCGCCACCAGGCCTACATGCGTCGACCGATGGGGGGCGACGCCGAGGAGGTCGTCAAGCATATCGGCCGTCTGTGGGGTTTCCCGGTACGCCTGGAAGGCGTGCAGGACGACGGTACGGTCCAGAAGCTCCATGAATGGTCGCCGAAACACGCTCAGGACGCTTGATCGCCGGAACGCGGAACCCGGCCACTGCGCCAACCGCCATCCCGATGATCCTTAGCGTGCCGCAGGCGGGTAATATATCCGGATGTCCGCCGACGACTTTCATCGCATCCTCGGAGTCAAACCCGGCGCTTCGGCCGCCGAGATCAAACGCGCCTATCGCCGTCAGGCCATGCGCTGGCACCCGGACCGCAATGCCGATCCCGACGCCCACGACCAGTTCAAGCGCATCCGCGAGGCCTTCGAGCGCCTGAGCGTCGGCGCTTCGCAGGTCGACAACGACGGCGACGCGGACACCCCACCGCCCGCCGCGCCCCGTGGCGAGGACCGCCGCGTCGAAGTCACCCTCGATCTTACGGAAGCCGCACTCGGGACGACCGTGGACGTCACGGTCGAAGGGCGCACATCCTGTACCGCCTGTGGCGGCAGCGGCCAACGCAGCTATGGGCGTACCACCATGTGCGGCGCCTGCCACGGCAGCGGCCGTGTCCGCAGCAAGAATGGGCTGGACAACTGTACGCAGTGTTCCGGCAAAGGCTACTTCACCGACCGCCGCTGCCCCGATTGCGACGGCCGCGGCTGGCATCCATCCGAGCGGCGCATCGAAGTCACGGTACCGCCAGCGCTATTGCCCGGAGATGAACTCCGCGTACCCGGCCAAGGCGGCCCTGCGCCCGAAGCCGGCACACCGGGTGATCTCTACATCACCGTACGGGCCCGACCTCACCCCCTGTTCCGTCTGGACGGGCGGAACGTGCATCTGACGGTCCCGGTCAGCGTCTTCCGTCTGCTGGCGGGCGGTGAGATCCTTGTGCCCACCCTCAGCGGGCTCGAAACCGTGCAGCTTCCCGAAGGCGCCGGTCAGCCCGAACTGCGGGTTACGGGCCACGGCTTTCCGGCCCGCGGCAAGCGCCCCGCCGGCGACCTGCACCTACACCTCAAGACCGAACTGCCGGCCTATCTGAGCCAGGAACAGAAGGCCATGCTCGAAATGGCCGAGCAGGTTCTGCTTCACCACCTGGACACCCAAAGCCCGGCTCTTGCCCTGTGGAAACAGGTGCTTGAACAGCACCGCTGAACCCGGCGCGCCACTCCGCCGAACATCGCCGGCCCCCTTCCCGGCTGCCACCCATGCCCCCGAAAACGCCCGAACTTCTCGCCCCGGCCGGATCCCTCGCGATGCTGGACACCGCCCTCGCCTTTGGTGCCACCGCCCTCTACGCGGGCCAGCCGCGCTACTCCCTGCGGGTGCGCAACAACGACTTCGGCGACCTGCCCATCCTCGCGGAAGGCATCCGCCGCACCCATGCGATCGGTGCGCGCTTCTATCTGGTGGCCAACATCTATCCGCACGGCGCCAAGGTGAAGACCTTCCTGAAGGACATCGCGCCCGTCATAGCCCTCGCCCCCGACGCGCTGATCATGTCCGATCCCGGATTGATCCTCCTCGTGCGGGAGCACTTCCCCCACATGCCCATCCACCTGTCGGTTCAGGCCAACACCGTGAACGCGGCCGCCGTGCGCTTCTGGCGCCAGGCAGGCATCAGCCGCGTGATCCTGTCCCGCGAACTCTCCCTCGATGAGATCGCGTCGATCCGCCAGGACTGCCCCGATACCGAGCTGGAGGTCTTCATCCACGGCGCCCTGTGCATTGCCTATTCCGGGCGCTGTCTCCTGTCGGGCTACTTCAACCATCGGGATCCCAATCAGGGCACCTGCACCAATGCCTGCCGCTGGGAGTTCAAGACCCACGGCGCACGTACCTGCAGCGCCGGTGATGTGCATCTGCTCGAAGAGCCCCAGAAGCGCGCCGGCGAATACATGCCCATTGAGGAAGACGAGCACGGCACCTACATCCTCAACTCCAGGGATCTGCGCGCGATCGAGCATGTGGAACGGCTCGTCGAGATGGGCATCGACTCCTTCAAGATCGAAGGTCGCACCAAGAGCCCCTATTACGTGGCCCGGACCGTTCAGGCCTACCGTCAGGCCATCGACGATGCCGTTGCGGGACGGCGTCTTGATCCCGCCCTCCTCGGCCAGCTCGAAGGTCTGGCCAACCGCGGGTATACCGATGGCTTTTACCGTCGTCACACCCCCCATGCAACGCAGAATTACCTGCGCGGCCACTCCGAATCAGGGCGTAGTCTGTATGTGGGTGATGTGGTGGCCTTCGATGCTGCCCGCGGCCTCGCGGAAATCGCTTCCCGCAACGCCTTTTCGGTCGGAGACCGGATCGAACTGATTCAGCCGGCCGGCACACGCGAAATCCGCATCGACCGTCTCGAAGATGCAGACGGTGCGCCACTTGAACGCGTGCCCGGCAGCGACCACCGGGCCTGGATTCCACTGCCGCCCGATTGCGTCGGTGCCTTTGTGGCGCGCTTTATACACCCCTGAACCAAGAACCTTGCATAAGGCGCTGAAAGCGTTCAAAATATAGCGTTTTACGGGTGGCCAAATTCACCACCCACGTACTTTAAGGAACCGTGATGAAAGCCGATACCCATCCCAAATACGCCGAAGTGGAAGTGACCTGCTCCTGTGGCAACGTCTTTACCACCCGTTCCACGCTGGGCAAACCTCAGCTGCATGTGGAAGTGTGTGCAGCCTGCCACCCCTTCTACACCGGTAAGCAGAAGATCGTTGACACCGCGGGTCGCGTCGAGCGCTTCCGTCAGAAGTACGGTAACGTTCAACGTCTGGGCTGATTCCCGGCGACGACCGCAAAAGGCAGCCGAGGCTGCCTTTTTTATTGCCCCCAAGACTCCGCACCGATGCCTGTTCCTCCCAAGTCTGCCCTTTTGCCCACGCCTCTGACCGGCTGGCCGCTTGCAGTCCTGATCGGCGTCTACCTGCTTGTCGGTATGGGCCATGTTCCCTGGCGGGGCGACGACCTGACCTATCTTGGTCCGATCCACGCCATTCTCACCGATGGCTCGTGGCTGATCCCGAGCATTGCCGGCGAGCCCTTCTACGAATATCCACCCCTGTATTACTGGCTTGGCGCCGTCCTCGCACGCGCATTCGGATGGCTGATGCCGGTTCACGATGCCGCACGTCTGGCCAGCAGCCTGTGCGCTGCCGCCACACTCTACTGGACCGGTCTTGCGGCACGGCGACTTTATGGCGACAACACGGGTGCTCCGGCGATCCTGCTCGGACTTGGCAGCCTCGGACTGGTGGTTCACGCCCACGAAACGCAACCTCTCCTGGCCCAACTGGCGGGCATGGCCCTGTGTTACGCCGGCCTTGCAGACATGGTCAGGCGGCCTTGGGCCGGCGCACGCCAGGCAGGAATCGGCGCAGGCCTGACCTTTCTGGCCGGCGGACTGCCTGGCATGTTCGTCACCCTGCCGCTGTTCTTTGCCATGCCGCTCCTCTGCGACAACTGCCGGAATGGCGCCGTGCCGCGGGCCCTGGCAGGAGGGCTTGTCGTTGCCCTGCTGCTGGGCGGTAGCTGGCCCGCACTCCTGGGATGGCTCCACCCCGAAGCCCTTGCCAGCTGGTGGAACGACGAACTGGCCGCCAGCCTGCCCCACGGTAATCACCTGCAGGCCCTCGGAAAGATGATCCCGCTGCTCGGCTGGTTCGCGTGGCCCCTATGGCCCATCGCGGGCTGGGCCCTGTGGAAGAACCGTCGCGCCTTGAACACCCCCCCTGTCGCCCTGCCCATCATCGCAAGTCTTCTCGCGATGGTGGCCGTCGTGACGACGGGCCCGCTCCGTCCCGCGAGCACCCTGCCGATCCTGCCCCCTCTTTGCCTGCTGGCGGCCCTGGGCGTCGGCACCCTGCGTCGCGGCGCCGCCAATGCCCTCGACTGGTTTGCGATCATGGCTTTTGCGTTCTTCGCGATCCTGGTGTGGATCGGCTGGTCCGCGCTGTATTTTGGCTGGCCGCCCGGGCTGGGGCGCCAGTTGGCACGCCTGGCACCCGATCTGGTACGTTCCCCGTCGACCATCGCTGCCGTGACCGGGATGTTCCTGAGCCTCGCGCTCTTCGCGCTACCGGTGCTCACAACCCGCTCTACGCTCCGGGGGGCTACCAACTGGGCCATCGGCATGACGCTGCTCTGGTGCCTGGCGGTCGCATTGTGGCAACCGTGGTTCGAGCACACCAAAAACTACGCGCCGGTCGCCCAGGCGCTGGCCCGCGAACTGGAGCTCCACCCTGCCCCTTGCATCACGCGCAAGGGACTGAACGACACCCAGCGCGCGGCCCTCGACTATTTTAACGGCATAAAAACCATTCATCATTCTGCCGACCAAGACTGTCCGGCATTTCTCGTATATAGTGCCGACGGCTTGCCGTATCGCCCACCCGGCGACTGGCGGACAAGCTGGGAAAAGCGCCTCGGTGGAGGGCGCAAGACGGAGCTTTTCAGACTGTATCGGCATGACTGACCTGACGCCTTTTGATCTCGACGCCTCGGACGCGGGAACATCCCTCAGCCGCCTGGCTTCCGCACCAGAACTGACCCATCTGCGCGCCCTTTTCTCAAAGGACCCTGCGCGCTTCCAGGCCTTCAGCTGTCGCTACGGCGAATGGCTGCTCGATTACTCACGTCAGCGGATGGACGCCGCCATCCGGTCCCAGCTTCTGGCGCTGGCCGAGGAATCACGGCTCCGTCAAGGCATCGATGCGATGCTGTCCGGCGCCATTGTCAATGTCACCGAACAGCGCGCCGTACTCCATTGCGCAGCCCGCCTCTCGCCCCACACCCCCCTGAACGCGCGGAATCAGATCGAAGAGACGCTGGCACGCGTGATGGCCCTGGTCGACCGGATTCATGCCGGATCATTGACCGGAAGCCGCGGAATGCCGATCCGGCATGTGGTGCATCTGGGAATCGGTGGCTCCGACCTGGGCCCGCGCGTGCTTTCGGAAGCCTTCTCCACTGCCTATCCGCGGCGTCTCAAAGTGTCTTTCGCGGCCAACGTGGATGCGTCCGAAATCCGGTCGATCCTCATCGACGCGACTCCGGAGGAAACCCTCTTCGTTGTCGCGTCGAAGAGCTTCACGACGGCTGAAACCCTCAGCAACGCGCGTATCGCCCGTCAATGGCTGACGGATCAGCTTGGACCCGATGCCGATGTCCGCGCCCACTTTGCAGCCATCAGCAACAACGTCCATGCCGCGTCCTCCTTCGGCGTCCCTGAGGAACGCATCTTCCCCTTGCCCGAATGGGTCGGCGGACGCTTTTCGGTGTGGTCGGCTATCGGTATCCCGATCATGCTCGAATTCGGAACTCCCGTGTTTCTCGAATTCCTCGCGGGTGGACGGGACATGGACGCGCATTTCGCAACGGCCCCATTTGACTCGAATCTCCCGGTGCTCGCGGCCCTCATCGGCCTCTGGAACGCCAGCTACCTGCGCATCAACTGCCACGCCGTGCTGCCCTACTGTCACGCCCTGCGCAGCCTGCCGGCCTACCTGCAACAGCTTGAGATGGAGAGCAACGGCAAGCACGTCCGGCGGGACGGTAGTGCCCTGTCGTACCCGACGGCCCCGATCCTGTTCGGCGGCGCTGGCACGGTCGGCCAGCACGCCTACCACCAGCTCTTTTATCAGGGCACCGAAACCGTTGCCCTGGATTTCATCGTTCCGATTCCGGACACCCCGACGCCTGCAACCCGCAGCCTCGTGGGCAACGCGCTGGCCCAGGCCGCAGCGCTGATGCACGGACGCACAGAGGATGAAGCGCGTGCAGAACTCACGCAACGTGGGCTCGCACAGGATGAAGTCGAGCGTCTCGCACCTCACCTGGTATGCCCGGGCAACCAACCCAGCAGCACGCTGCTGATGCCAGCCCTGACCCCCTTCACGGTCGGTCAGCTCATTGCACTGTACGAGCACAAGGTGTTTGCCCAGGGCTGGATGTGGGGCCTCAACAGCTTCGACCAGTATGGCGTCGAACTGGGCAAGCAACTCGCCCGCCGTCTTGAATCCGGCGACATGTCCGATGCGGACAGCTCCACCCAGGGCCTCATGGCCGACATCGCCAGACGCTGGGAACCGGCCAAGGAATGACGCGGCCGTACGACACCAAATAAAAAGGCGGGTCCGACCCGCCTTTTTTTCGCACGCGTGTCACGTCATTGCGGAGTCTTCTGCGGCACCTGCACATACACCTCGTCCGGCTTGATCAGGCCCAATTCGAAGCGCGCACGCTCCTCGACTGCCTCGTAGCCGGACTTCAGATCCCGCACTTCCGCTTCGAGCCCCGTGTTGCGCTGCTCGAGCTTGCGATTGCCTTCCTTCTGCTCGGCGAGCTGCTGCTCCACTTCCCAGACGCGCAACCAGCCGCCCTTGCCGATCCACAGGGGATACTGCAAGGCGGCGACGAGGAGGACGAGGATCAGCAGCGGCCAGCGCATGGGAGATGCTCCGGATCGGCCTCACGGCCGCGCCGGAGCTGAACCGATCAACGGGTCCGCAGGTTGTAGAACGCCGACAGACCGGGGTAGAAGGCGGTATCGCCCAGATCTTCTTCGATGCGCAGCAGCTGGTTGTACTTGGAGATGCGATCGGAGCGGGACAGGGAGCCGGTCTTGATCTGCATCGCGTTGAGACCCACGGCGATGTCGGCGATGGTGGAGTCCTCGGTCTCGCCGGAACGGTGGGAGATCACCGCAGTGTAGCTGGCGCGCTTGGCCATCTCGACGGCGGCGAAGGTTTCGGTCAGGGTGCCGATCTGGTTGATCTTGATGAGGATGGAGTTGGCGATGCCCTTCTCGATGCCTTCCTTGAGGATGCGGGTGTTGGTGACGAAGAGGTCGTCGCCGACGATCTGCACCTTCTTGCCCAGACGCTCGGTCAGGATCTTCCAGCCGGCCCAGTCACCTTCGGCCATGCCGTCTTCGATGGAGATGATGGGGAACTTGTCGGCCAGGGTGGCGAGGTAATCGGTGAAGCCCTCGGAACTGAGGGACAGGCCTTCGCCATGCAGTTCGTACTTGCCATCCTTGAAGAACTCGGACGCGGCACAGTCGAGGGCCAGCACCACGTCGCGGCCCGGCTCGTAGCCGGCGTTGGCGGTGGCTTCGAGGATCATGTTGAGGGCTTCGTCGGTGCCCGACACATTGGGCGCGAAACCGCCTTCGTCACCCACCGTGGTGGGGTAGCCCTTCTTGTCGGTGAGCTTCTTCAGGTGATGGAAGATCTCGGCGCCGCAGCGCAGGGCTTCGCGGAAGCTCTTGGCGCCGACCGGCATGATCATGCATTCCTGGATGTCCAGGGAGTTGTTGGCGTGGGCACCGCCATTGATGACGTTCATCATCGGCACGGGCATAGACATGCCGCCGGAGCCGCCGAAGTAGCGGTACAGGGGCAGACCGGCCTCTTCGGCCGCCGCCTTGGCCACGGCCATGGAGACGGCCAGCATGGCGTTGGCGCCCAGGCGCGACTTGTTCTCGGTGCCGTCCAGTTCGATCAGGGTCCGGTCGAGGAAGGCCTGCTCTTCGGCATCCAGCCCGACCAGCGCTTCGGAGATTTCGGTGTTGACGTTCTCGACCGCTTGCAGCACGCCCTTGCCCAGGTAGCGGGCGGCATCCCCATCGCGCAGCTCGATGGCTTCGCGGGATCCGGTGGATGCACCGGACGGCACCGCCGCGCGGCCCATCACGCCGGATTCGAGCAGGACATCGGCTTCAACCGTGGGATTGCCGCGGGAATCCAGTACCTCGCGGGCAATGACATCAACAATGGCGCTCATGAACTTCCTTTCGAGTGTGCAAATGGCGATATAACGGGTGCGGCCGTCGGACCGCGTTCAAATTTGAAGGATGGCGGGGCGGGGCTGCGCTCCATCAGGCCTGCGTTTCGATGAAGCCCTGCCCCTTGACCAGCGCATCGATATCCTTGAGGGTCTTCAGCAGCGCCTTGAGGCGCGGCAATGGCCACGCGTTGGGACCGTCTGACAGAGCTTTGGCCGGGTCCGGATGGGTTTCCATGAACAGGCCGGCGACGCCCACGGCCACCGCGGCCCGCGCCAGGACCGGCACGAACTCCCGCTGACCACCGGACGAGGTGCCCTGCCCGCCGGGCAGTTGCACCGAATGGGTGGCGTCGAACACCACCGGGCAGCCGGTGTCGCGCATGATCGCCAGGGAACGCATGTCGGACACCAGGTTGTTGTAGCCGAAGGATGCGCCCCGCTCGCAGACCATGATCGTGTCTGCCCCGCCATTGGCTTCGCGGGCCTTGTCCACCACATTCTTCATGTCGCCGGGCGCAAGGAACTGGCCCTTCTTGATATTCACAGGCTTGCCGGAAGCGGCCACCGCGTGGATGAAGTCGGTCTGGCGGCACAGGAAGGCCGGAGTCTGGAGCACATCCACCACGGCCGCCACGGCCGGGACTTCGTCTTCGGTGTGGACATCGGTGAGCACCGGCACGCCGACCGTGGCGCGCACGTCGGCGAGGATCTCGAGCCCCTTCTCCATGCCCATGCCGCGGAAGGACTTGCCGGAACTGCGGTTGGCCTTGTCGTAGCTGGACTTGTAGATGAAGGGGATGGCCAGCTCGGCGCAGATCTCCTTGAGCGCCGACGCGGTGTCCAGCGCCATCTCGCGGGACTCGATGACGCACGGTCCGGCGATGAGGAAAAACGGCTTATCCAGACCGACATCGAATCCGCAGAGTTTCATGGGGTTTCCTTTCAGCCGGCTTGCTGGTGGGCCAGGGCCGCCTTGACGAATGCAGTGAACAGCGGATGGCCCTGACGCGGATTGGAGGTGAATTCCGGATGGAACTGACAGCCCACAAACCACGGGTGGGCGTTCGGGCCTTCCGTCGGCAGCTCGATCATCTCGCACAGATCAGTGCCCGGCGCGCGTCCGGCGACCCGCAGACCCTGCGCTTCCAGACGGCTCAACAGGCTATTGTTCACTTCGTAGCGATGACGGTGACGCTCGGTGATCTCGGGCCGACCATAGACTTCCCGCGCCAATGAACCTTCGGTCAAGCGGCAGACCTGACCGCCCAGACGCATGGTGCCGCCCAGGTCGGAATCCTCGCCACGCTTTTCAAGCTTGCCGGAAGCGTCCAGCCACTCGGTGATGAGGCCGATCACCGGGAATTCCGTGTGCTTGTCGAATTCAGTGCTGTGGGCACCGTTCATGCCGGCCACATCACGGGCGAACTCGACGACAGCGAGCTGCATCCCGAGGCAGATGCCCAGGTAAGGCACCTTGTTCTCGCGGGCGTAGCGGATCGCGGCGATCTTGCCTTCGGTGCCGCGCCGACCGAACCCGCCGGGCACGAGAATCGCATCCATGCGCTTGAGCACGTCGCACCCGCTCTTCTCGATGTCCTCGGAGTCGATGTAGTGGATGCTCACCTTGCTGCGGGTGTGCATGCCCGCGTGATTCAGCGCCTCGATGAGGGACTTGTAGGACTCGGTGAGATCCACGTACTTGCCGACAAAGGCGATGTCCAGGTGATGCTGGGGGTTGTTGAGCGCATCGATGAGGCGCTCCCACACAGACAGATCTGCCGCGCGGGCCAGGATGCCCAGCTTGTGGCAGACGATCTCGTCGAGCATCTGGTCATGGAGCATGCCCGGGATGCTGTAGATGGAATCCGCATCCAGACACTCGATGACCGCTTCGGGCATCACGTTGCAGAACAGCGCAATCTTGCGCCGCTCGTCGGCGGGGATGGAACGGTCGGCGCGGCACAGCAGGATGTCGGGCTGGATGCCGATCTCGCGGAGTTCCTTGACGGAGTGCTGGGTCGGCTTGGTCTTCAGCTCGCCCGCGGTGGGGATGTAGGGCAGCAGGGTCAGGTGGATGAAGCAGGTGCCCTGACGACCTTCCTCGATACCCATCTGACGGATGGCTTCCAGGAAAGGCAGCGATTCGATGTCGCCCACCGTGCCACCCACCTCGACGATGGCCACGTCCGCCCCTTCGGCGCCGCGCTTGATGTAGAGCTTGATCTCGTCGGTGATGTGGGGGATGACCTGAACCGTCTTGCCGAGGTATTCGCCGCGGCGTTCCTTCTTGATGACGGCTTCGTAGATCTGGCCGGTGGTGAAGTTGTTGCGCTTGCCCATCTTGGCGCTGGTGAAGCGCTCGTAATGGCCCAGATCCAGATCGGTCTCGGCGCCATCTTCGGTCACGAACACTTCCCCGTGCTGGAAGGGACTCATCGTGCCGGGGTCGACGTTGATGTAGGGGTCGAGCTTGAGGTGGGTAACCTTGATGCCGCGGGATTCGAGAATGGCCCCGAGGGAGGCGGCGGCGATGCCCTTGCCCAGAGAGGACACGACACCACCGGTAACGAAGACGTATTTGGTCATGACACGGGGGACTTCTGGAAAGAGAAATTATAGCCGATCCACCCACCCCGCTCAACGGTGGATGCCTCCCCAGCCGTCCCCCGAAACGCTGCCCGTACGCCTCCGTCAGCGGATGAAATTCCGGCTGACCGTCCGGAATTCCGGTGCCGTGCAGCGCTCCATCCATTCGAACGCCACCATCTCGCGACTCACCACTTCGATACCGTGGGCCCGCATGCGGGCCAGGGCAAGTTCCTTGTCAGCAGGCTTTCGCGACCCGACCGCCTCGGCCACGACGAACACCTCCTTGCCCTGCCAACGCAGCCCGAGGGCAGTCTGAAGCACACAGACATGTGCCTCGGTGCCCGTCACAACCACCTGACGACGGGCATCGACCGGCGTGCCGCTCAGACTCCCGTCCGCCACACAGGAGAAGGCCGTCTTGTACACCACGGCCGCGTCGCCTGCAGCCTCCTGCAAGGCGGTCGCCGTTGGTCCGAGCCCCTGCGGATATTGCTCTGACAGCACGACCGGCACGCCCAGTTCACGGGCGACACGGACGAGCCAGACGCAATGGTCGAGTACGGCGGCGCCATCGTCGATCGCGGGCAACAGACGCTCCTGAACATCCACGACCAGCAGGCTGGCGCAACGACGATCCATCAGCATGGCGGACTCCTCAGTTCACCAGTTCCGGGCGCGACCGGAAATTGTCCAGGGCGGCGGGGTTGGCGAGCGCCTCGAGGTTCTTCACCGGTTCCCCATGCACGACGGCACGCACGGCCAGTTCGACGATCTTGCCGCTGCGGGTACGCGGAATGTCGTCCACCTGGACGATGCGCGCCGGCACATGGCGCGGCGTCGCGTTGTCCCGGATGGTCTGACGGATCTGTTCGCACAGGGCGTCGTCCAGGACCCGCCCGTCCCGCAGCTTGACAAACAGCACCACGCGCACGTCGCCGCTGCCCGCTGGCCACTGCTGGCCGATGACGAGGGATTCGAGCACTGCGTCGCACTTTTCCACCTGGCGGTAGATTTCGGCGGTGCCGATGCGCACGCCGCCGGGATTGAGGGTAGCGTCGGAGCGACCATAGATGATCAGCCCCGCGTGGGCGGTAATCTCACAATAGTCGCCGTGGCACCACACGTGCTCGAAACGCTCGAAATACGCGGCACGGTAGCGACTGCCGTCCGGGTCGTTCCAGAATCCGACGGGCATGGACGGGAAGGGCGCGGTGCAGACCAGTTCGCCTTTCTCCCCCTGTATTGGCGTGCCCGTCTCGTCGAAAACGTCTACCGCCATGCCCAGCCCGCGGCACTGGATCTCGCCCGGATACACGGGCAGCGTCGGATTGCCCAGAACGAAGCACGAGATGATGTCCGTCCCGCCTGAGATGGATGACAGGCACAGGTCCGCCTTGACCGCCCGATACACGTACTCGAAGCCTTCCGGCACCAGCGGGCTGCCCGTCGAGAACATCGCCCGCAGGGACGTGAGGTCGTGCGTCTCCCGCGGCGCCACCCCGAGCTTGGCGATGCCGTCGATGAACTTGGCCGACGTGCCGAAGTGGGTCATGCGCTCCGCCTCGGCGAAATCGAACAGGATGCTGCCCTGCCCCACCATCGGCGAACCGTCGTACAGCAGCAGCGTCGCGCCTGAAGCCAGGCCACTCACCAGCCAGTTCCACATCATCCAGCCGCAGGTGGTGAAGTAGAACAAGCGGTCGCCGGGCCGGACATCGCCATGCAGGCGGAGCTCCTTGATGTGCTGAAGCAGGGTGCCACCGGCACTATGGACGATGCACTTGGGCACCCCCGTCGTGCCCGACGAATACAGGATGAACAAGGGATGGGCGAAGGGCAGCCGGACGAAGGGAATCTCCGTCTCCGCCAGGAATGGCCGCACGAATTCGGGCAGCAGACGGGCATGATGGATGTGGGAGAGATCGTGGCTCGCATGGACGTAGGGCACCACCACCACCCGCCGCAGGGACGGCAGACCATCGGCGATGGCGGCCAGGCGGTCGCGACAATCCACCACCTTGCCGTTGTAATAATAGCCATCCACCGCCACCAGCACCTTGGGCTCGATCTGCCCGAAGCGGTCGAGCACCCCCTGCACGCCGAAATCCGGCGACGCGGACGAGAAGACTGCGCCGATGCTCGCCGCCGCCAGCATGATGACGATCGTCTCCGGAAGATTCGGCATCCACGCCGCCACCCGGTCACCCGCGCCCACGCCCTGCTCCTGCAAGGCCGCGGCAAAGTGCGCCACCTGTCGGTACAGATCGCCGTGGGACAGCCGGTTCTTGACCTTGTCTTCTCCCCAGAACACCAGCGCATCGGCGTCGTCGCGGCTGCGCAACAGGTTCTCGGCGTAGTTCAGGCGGGCATCGGGAAACCAGCGGGCTCCCGGCATCCGCTCGCCGTCGGCGAGCACGGTGTCACCGCGCACTCCGCACACGTCGCCGTCCTCCCAGACCGAGGTCCAGAACTCCTCTGGATGGGCGACAGACCAGGCATGCAACGCCGCGTAGCCATCAAGCGGCCGCTGCCAACGGGCAGACGCGCGCTGCGCGAATCCGGTGATCAACGCCGCGGCCACGCGCTCGGGCGACGGCGTCCACAGGGGCGCGGCAGCAATCGGATAACTCATGGCGAAACTCCTCTTCCTCGAACGGGAATGGATCGACGGAACAGGCCCTCAGGCCACCGCGGCACGCAGCGCATCCGGCAAGGGCGCGGACTTGCCGGTACGCGTATCCATCCACACCACCTTGCAGTCGCCCGTGGCAAACACGCGTTCATCACCCTCCACGCCCATCTCGTACCAGGTCATCACGCTGCTGCGTCCCGGCGCGCCGGCATACAGACGCACGATCACGGTGGCAGGATAGTTCACCGGGATCAAAAAGGTACAACTCGCGTTGATGATCACCGGCGCGGTCTCGGCGGTGGGCCCCACGGCAAATCCGAACGCTTCCAGCCACTCCACCCGGGCCTGCTCGTAATAGCGGAAATACACCGTGTTATTGACGTGCCCGTAGAAATCCATGTCTCCCCAGCGTACGGGGATGCGGGTGGTGAGCAGAAGTTTGCGATCAGGCGCAGAGGCGGGTGTGTTCATGGGCTGTCTCCTGTGGGTTTGCTGGATTCGTTGTCGTGGCCACCCGCCCATCACGCCCAGGCGGGGGCACGAGGAATTTAGCATACGGTGGCGTATGCCCAACACACCGGAGGGCGTCGGGCAGGCTTTTTTGTGACGCCGGGATTGCCCCGTCCTGCGCCCGGATGTACGCTCGACGTCTAACGAAAACAAGACATACCAAAACAAAAGGAGGGCAGTATGGAACGCGATTCCATGGACTTTGACGTCCTGATCGTGGGGGGAGGGCCTGCCGGGCTGTCCGCCGCGATCCGGATCAAGCAGATCGCAGCAGAAAAGGGGCAGGACGTCTCCGTCTGCCTCATCGAGAAGGGCGCCGAGGTCGGCGCCCACATTCTCTCCGGCGCGGTGGTCGACCCCCGCGCCCTCAATGAACTCTTCCCGGACTGGCAGGCCCTCGGCGCACCGCTCACCACGCCCGTGAGCGAGGACCGGGTAATCTTCCTGTCCGAAACCGGCGGCTTGAAGGTGCCCAACGCCTTCCTGCCGGACAGTTTTCACAACGCCGGCAATTACATCGTCCGCCTCGGCAATCTGGCCAAGTGGCTGGGGGAACAGGCCGAAGGCCTCGGCGTCGAGATCTATCCGGGCTTTGCCGGCGCCCAGTTGCTCACCGGTGACAACGGCGCGGTGCTGGGCGTCATCACCGGCGACATGGGCCTGCTCAAGGACGGGACCGAAGGCCCCAACTTCCAGCCGGGCATGGAGCTGCGCGCAAAATACACGCTGTTCGCCGAAGGCTGCCGTGGCCACCTGGGCAAGGAACTCGAAGCGCGCTTCAATCTGCGCGAAGGCGTCGACCCCCAGACCTACGGCATCGGCCTGAAGGAACTGTGGGAAGTTCCCGCGCCCCAGCATGTGCAGGGTCTTGTGGTGCACACCGCAGGCTGGCCGATGGAGGCATCCACCTATGGCGGCGGGTTCGTCTACCACCTGGAAGACAATCTCATCTCCGTCGGCTACGTGGTCGGCCTCAACTACAGCAATCCCTTCCTGTCACCCTTCGAGGAATTCCAGCGTTTCAAGACCCATCCTGAGATCCGCAAATTCCTTGAAGGCGGCAAGCGCCTCGCCTACGGCGCCCGAGCCATCGCGGCCGGCGGCCTGCAGAGCCAGCCCAGGCTGGTCTTCCCGGGCGGTGCCCTGATCGGTGACGATGCCGGCTTCCTCAACGCGGCCCGCATCAAGGGCACCCACGCCGCCATGAAGTCCGGGATGCTCGCCGCCGAGGCGGTTTTCGAGGCCGTCACCGCCGGTCGCGCCCAGGACAGCCTCGACGCCTATCCCGCCGCCTTCCGCGAGAGCTGGCTGTATTCCGAGTTGCACAAGACTCGCAACTTCAAGCCCTACATGAAAAAAGGGCTGTGGATGGGCTCCCTGCTCTTCGGTATCGACCAGAAGGTCTTCGGCGGCAAGCTGCCATGGACCCTCCACAACCACGCCGATCACACCGCCCTGCGACCGGCCGCCGAATGCACGCCGATCGCCTATCCCAAACCGGACGGCAAGCTGACCTTCGACCGCCTCTCCTCGGTGTTCCTGTCCAACACCAACCACGAGGAAGACGAACCCTGCCACCTGCGTCTGGCGGATGCCTCGATTCCCATCTCGGTCAACCTGGCCCGCTATGACGCCCCCGAGCAGCGCTACTGTCCGGCTGGCGTTTACGAGATCGTACGCAGCGACGACGGTGCCGCGCGCCTGCAGATCAACGCCCAGAACTGCGTCCACTGCAAAACCTGCGACATCAAGGATCCGACCCAGAACATCAACTGGGTCACGCCTCAAGGCGGCGAAGGCCCGATCTACCAGGGCATGTAGCGCGCCCGTCGTCCAGCGGGCGTAGCACCCTGCGCCCGCCCCACCTCAAGTCATCATGGGGCAGGCCGTTAGGGCGGATATCCTTTTGGTCCGTCCCACGACCTGCCACCATGAAGACTGCCCAGATCGTCCTGAACGGATCCTCCGTCAGTTCCAGCCTCGCGACCCTCACCGCGATCCAGCCCCACCTCGTATTTGTGTTCGCCGACCCGTCCTGGTGCGTCGGCGAAGACCGGCTCTCGCCGCTCCTCCAAGCCCTGACGCCCGCGCAGCTGGTCGGCTGCTCCACGGCGGGCGAAGTGGCGGGCCACGGCGTTCAGGAAAACTCCTGCGTGCTGACCGCGGTCCATTTCGACGACCCGGCGTTCACCGTCACCCGCACGCACGTGGACGACATGCGCGACTCCCGCGCAGCCGGTGAACGGCTGGCGGTCGCCCTGGCGCCCCACTCGCCTCATTCCGTACTGGTCTTCGGTCCTGGGGTGCGCCTCAACGGCTCGTCACTGGTGGCCGGCATGGCGGCAGGATTGCCTGGCGCCACCACACTGGCCGGCGGTCTGGCGGGCGATGCGGGGCATTTTCGTACCACCTGGACCATCGGACCGGATGGCATCCGCGAGCGGGACGTGGTCGCCGTGGGGTTTCACAGCCCCCGCCTGAAGGTCTGCCATGGAAGCTTCGGTGGCTGGACGCCCTTTGGACCCGTTCGACGGGTCACGCGGGCCCATGAAAACATCCTGTACGAACTGGACGGAGAGCGCGCCCTCGATGTCTATCGGCGCTACCTGGGCGACTACGCCAAGGACCTCCCGGCGTCCGGCCTGCTGTTTCCTTTTGCAATGCTCAACGGTGACCGGGATGAAACCGGTATCATCAGAACCATTTTGGGTATCGACGCCGAGGCGGGCAGCCTGTTGCTGGCCGGAGAAATCGATCCGCACGGCTACCTCCGTCTCATGCACGCCAGCACGGATCGCCTGGTGGACGGCGCCGCCGAAGCGGCCGCCCGGATCGGTAAAGCGCCCCAGCGCAGCGATGGACTGGCCCTGCTGGTGAGTTGCGTGGGCCGCAAACTGGTCATGGGCGACCGGGTGGACGAGGAGGTCGAAGCCGTCGCCCGTGTCCTCGGTCCGACAAGTTGCCTCGCGGGCTTCTATTCCTATGGTGAAATCGCACCCCACGGCGCGGACGCGGACTGCACCCTGCACAATCAGACCATGACGATCACCCGCCTCCACGAGGAGGCCTGATGCCTGACGTATTCCATCCGCTGCTCCTGCGTCAGCTCCGGCGCACGTGCAGCCTGGGCGATGCGGCGGAACTTGAAACCGCCCTTGCCGAGCTGCGCAAGGCCAGCCTGGATGGGCGCCTGGACGGCAGCGCTGCGGCCCTGGCTCATGGGCTCGAACGCCTGTTCGAGCGGGTGGGCGGCGGCTACCGTCAGCTCGAGCGCGACCTCGACCTGCGCACCCGCAGCCTCGAACACAGCTCTGCCGAACTCAATGCCCTCAACGCCCGGCTTCAGGATGATCTGGAAAGCCGCTCGCGCGCCCTCGCCGCGCTGCGGACCACCCTGATCGAACTCCAGGACGCACCGGCGGCGCCTTCAGCGGACGCCTCCTCCGAAGGTCTCGAAGCCACCTCCCACCTCCTCGCCCGCCTCGTCGAGAGCCGTCAGCAGAAGGCACGGGAGCTGGACTACCAGAAATTTGCCCTCGACCAGCACGCCATCGTCGTGGTCATGAACGCGCACGGCATCATCGAATACGCGAATGACCGCTTCTGCCGGGTTTCCGGCTACCAGTCCGACGAACTGGTGGGCCGCCACCGGCACATGCTCACCAGCCGCGATCACCCCCGCAGCTTCTTTATCGACTTGTGGCGCGCCGTCAATGGCGGCGACGTCTGGCATGGCCAGATCTGCAACCGGCAGCGGGACGGCCGCCCCTACTGGCTCGACACCACCATCGTCCCCTTCCGCGACGGCGGGGGCGCCATCTCCCGTCACATCGCCATCTGTACCGACATCAGCGCCATGAAGCAGCTCGAACAGGCGCTGCGGGAGCAGCTCGCGCTGATCGAGACGCTCTTCGAGACCATCCCGATACCGATCTACATCAAGGACGCGGGCGGGCACTACCAACGTTTCAACAAAGCCTTCGAGGAATTCTTCGGCATCCGCCGCGAGGACTGGCTGGGCCGGACCGCACTCGAAGTGCTACCCGAGTCGCTGGCCCGGCGCCATGTCGCTCTGGACGAGGAGGTGCTGGGATGTGGCGGCGTGCAGGAGTTCGAGTTCGAATGGCCCTTCCCCGGCGGCACGCGGGTGGGCGACTACCGCAAGGTGGCCCTGCGCGACCCCCACGGAGCCGTCACCGGCCTGATCGGCGTGATCCATGACATCACCCCGCGCAAGCAGGCTGAGGAGGCCATGCGCCAGGCCCGCGATGCCGCCGAAAACGCCAATCGGGCCAAGAGCGATTTCCTGGCCAACATGAGCCACGAGATCCGTACGCCCATGAACGGCATCCTCGGCATGACCGAACTCACCCTCGACACCGATCTGAACGCGGAGCAGCGGGAGTACCTGCAGCTCGTGCAGACCTCCGCCGAATCCCTGATGGGCATCATCAACGACATCCTCGACTTCTCCAAGATCGAGGCTGGCAAGGTGCTCGTCGAGCACATCGATTTCGACCTGCACCGCACCGTCACCGAAGCCCTCAAGACGCTCGCGGTGCGCGCCTACGAAAAAAACCTCGAACTGCTCTGCGACATCGATCCGGCAGTGCCCCAGCGCATCTCCGGCGATCCCGGCCGGCTGCGTCAGGTACTGCTCAACCTGACCGGCAATGCCATCAAATTCACCCCTGGCGGTGAAGTCGCCGTCACGGTGCGCTACGCCGCGGACGCCGGCGAAGCCGGTCCGCGCATCCATCTGGCCGTACGGGATACGGGCATCGGCATCGCACCGGACAAACACACTGCCATCTTTGAGCCCTTCAGCCAGGAAGACGGCTCCACCACCCGCCGCTTCGGCGGCACCGGCCTGGGCCTCACCATCTGCCGCCGCCTCGTGGAAGCCATGGGCGGGCGGCTGTGGCTGGACAGCACACCCGGCACGGGCAGCACCTTTCACTTCACCCTCCCGGCGGCCAATCCGGCGGCAGCGCCTCGGGAGGCCCCGCCGGCGGTACTGGCCGGCAGACGGGTCCTGATCGTCGACGACCACCCGACCAATCGGCTCGTGCTTGAACGCAGCCTGCGGCGCATCGGCATGCAGGCCTGCAGCACCGGCGCCAGCGATCACGTCGTGGCCATCCTGAACGCCAGCCAGTGCGAGGGCACCCCCAAGGAGGTTGTCCTCATCGACAGCTGCATGCCGGGCATGGACGGCTTCACGCTGGCTCAGGCCATCGTCGCCGAAGGCTTCGATCCGTGCCCCGCCCTGGTGCTGCTGTCCTCGGCCGGCGCCAAGGGCGATGCCGCCCGCTGTCGCGAGATCGGCATCGAAGCCTATCTCACCCGGCCGGTCAGCCAGGACGAAATCAGCCAGACCCTGCAGCGGGTCATGGCCGCCCGCCCGCGCCCCGCGCCCCGGTCGCTGGTCACCCGCCATGTGCTCGGCGAGGACGGCCCCCGCCTCAACCTGCTGGTGCTGGAAGACCAGGCCGTGAGTCGCCGGCTGATGATCGCCCTCCTCACGCGCCTCGGGCATCAGGTCGAGCTGGCAGACACGCTGGCGGGCATCGCCCCCGCTGCGCGACGTTTCGGCGGACCGGTGGATGTCGTGCTGGCCAGCCTGCAAGTGCCGGAACTGCCCCCCAGCCGCGTGATCGCCGGCCTGCGGGCGGCCGGCATCGACGCGCCCGTGATTGGTGTAACCGCGGATCCGGACGAAGACGTGCGCAACGCCTGCGTCGCCGCCGGCATCGCCGACGTCCTCGCCAAGCCCTTGCAGACCGGCGCCCTGCGCGCAGCCCTGGACGTCCTCGCGGCAACCCGCTGCGATGTCCGGGACGCGGCCCGCCATGCGACCGCAGCGCCCCGTTTCGACTACGCCCGCGCCCTGCTGGACGCCGACCGGGAGATCGTGGACATGATCGGCGAGCAGTTGCTGGCGCAGCTGCCTGGCGAGATCGCCCAGCTGCGCAGCAGCCTGTCCGGCGCGCCGCCCCTCACCATCCAGGCCAGGATCCGGACCCTGAAGGGTCTCCTCGACACCGTGCGGGCCGAACCGGCCATCCGTCTCCTCGACGAGCTGGCCCTACGCCTGAGCCAGTCCGACACCCCCTACGCAGACGACCTGCTGGCCACCCTGGACGCCGAGATCGCGGAATTTACGCGAGCCCTGCGCGCCCGCCGCCCGGGCTGAGGGTCCGGCGCGCCCCGCGAACGCCTCCACAGCGCGCCCGCATCGGCCCGGAGGCCGGTGCGCGGACCACCGACCGGTCTCAGCCCACCCAGCGGCGCGCGTTGCGGAACATCCGCAGCCAGGGCGAATCCTCACCCAGACCGGCCGGATGCCAGCTCATCTGCACCGTGCGGGCGGTGCGTTCCGGGTGCGGCATCATGATCGTGAAGCGGCCGTCCGGCGTGGTCAGGCCAGTGATGCCGGCCGGCGAACCGTTGGGATTAAAGGGATAACGCTCGGCCACCGCGCCGGTGTTGTCCACGTAGCGCAGGGCCACGCGGGCGTTGTCCTGGGCGTCGATGCCCGCGAAGACGGCACGTCCTTCGCCGTGGGACACCACGATGGGCATGCGGCTGCCGGCCATGCCGGCGAGCAGGATGGACGGGCTGTCCACCACCTCCACCATCACGAAGCGGGCCTCGAACTGCTCGCTGCGGTTGCGCTGGAAGCGCGGCCAACAGTCGCCGCCGGGAATGATCTCGGCCAGGTTGGACATCATCTGGCAGCCATTGCAGACGCCCAGGGCGAAGGTGTCGGTGCGCTGGAAGAAGGCCTCGAACTGGTCGCGCAGGCGGCTGTTGAAGAGGATGGACTTGGCCCAGCCCTGACCGGCGCCGAGGACGTCACCGTAGGAGAAGCCACCGCAGGCCGCGAGGCCCTTGAAGTCTTCCAGATGGACGCGCCCGGCCTGCAGGTCGGACATGTGCACGTCGTAGGGCGCAAAGCCGGCCCGCGCGAAGGCGGCCGCCATCTCGGCCTGGGAATTGACGCCCTGTTCGCGCAGGATCGCCACCTTGGGACGCGCGCCGGTGGCGATGAAGGGCGCGACGATGTCCTCGGCCGGATCGAAGCCGAGGACCACGCTCAGGCCGGGGTTGCCGGCCTCGGCCAGGGCATCGAACTCCTCCTGGGCGCAGGTAGCGTCGTCCCGCAGGCGGGCGATCTGGTAGCTGGTCTCGGACCAGATCCGGTGCAGCTCGGCCCGCGGTGCGGCGAACTGAAGCTTGGCGTTGCGCCAGAAGCGCAGCTCGTCCCGGTCATTGGGCTCACCGACGAAGTGGTAATTGAGGCCGGCCTGGCGCAGGGGCTCGGTGATGCGGCTGCGGTCTTCGCGGCGGATCTGGATCACGGCGCCCAGTTCCTCGGCGAAGAGGGCCTTGAAGAGCATGTCGTTGAAGCGCCCCTTGAGGGCGTCCGGGCGCTTGTCGAGGCCGTCCACGTCATTCATGAACGGGTCGTAGGCCACCGTGTCGAGCATCACCGACAAACCGCAGTGGGACGCGAAGGCCATTTCACACAGGGTGGCGAAGAGGCCGCCGTCAGAGCGGTCGTGGTAGGCCAGCAGCAGGTCGTCCCGGCGCCATTGCTGGATCAGGTCGAAGAAGGCCTTGAGCTGGGCCGGATCCACGTCCGGCGCGTGTTCCGCCACCGAGTTGTAGGCCTGGGCCAGCACCGAGCCGCCGAGGCGGTTGCGGTGGTTGCCCAGATCGATGAGCAGCAGCTCGGTCTCGACGCCTTCCGGAAGCTGGAGCTGGGGCGTCAGGGTGCGGCGCACGTCCTGCACCGGCGCGAAGGCGGTGACAATCAGGGACAAGGGCGAGACGACCTGCTTGTCCTCACCGTCGTCGTGCCAGGCGGTGCGCATGGACAGGGAATCCTTGCCCACCGGAATCGACAGACCGGCGCTCTGGCAGAAGCGGGAGACCGCCTCGACGGTGCGGAACAGTTTGACGTCCTCACCGCGATGGCCGGCGGCGGCCATCCAGTTGGCGGAGAGCTTCACGTCTCCGAGGCTGGCGATGTCTGCCGCGGCGAGGTTGGTGATCGCCTCGCCGATGGCCATGCGACCGGAGGCCGGCGCGTCCAGCGTGGCGACCGGGGTGCGCTCGCCCATGGCGAAGGCCTCGCCGCGATAGCCCAGGAAGCTCATGGTGGTGACGGCCACGTCGGCCACCGGCACCTGCCACGGGCCGACCATCTGGTCGCGGGCGGTCATGCCGCCCACGGAACGGTCGCCGATGGTGATGA
>DAOQMM010000034.1:0-30418 GCA_035335645.1 Rhodocyclaceae bacterium
AGGCGGTCCAGCAGACCGCCGTGCATGCGGGCGAGGTGGATCTGTTCTGACGCCGGCCGGGCACCGGAGCAAAGCCTCAGCCCAGCACACCAAGAGGTGCTTCGACCGGCAGGCCCGGAAACACCAGCCCGCGTCCGCGCCCGTCGAGGGCCAACAGCTCGGCCAGCACTGCACGCCAATCGGTGGTGACGGCCAGATCCACCCCTTGATCGAGGGCCGGCGTACTCAGCCCCGGCCAACGCCCCAGCATGCGGCCGCCGCGCACGCCCTCGCCCAGCACCAGCATCGCGCCGCCATGCCCGTGGTCCGTGCCCTGGCTGCGGTTGGCCCGCAGACGCCGCCCGAACTCGCTCATGGCCACCAGCCGGAAGGGAATCCCCGCGCTGGCTAGGTCCCGGTGAAATGCAGCCAGCCCCCGCGACAACTGGCCGACCAGCCCGCCGAAGCGCCCGCTTTCCGCGTCGTGGGTGTCCCAACTGGCGTGGTCGATACACGCGACCCTCAGGCCGACGTTCATCCGCGCCACCCGGGCAATGGCCTGCAGGCCCAGGCTGAATGCGCCGGACTCGTAGCCTGCGCCGTCGGGCGCATATGGCGCGAGCTTGCCGTCCGGCGTGCGCGGCAGATGCGCATCCACCTGGGACAGGCGCGCCAGCGCCCGGCGCCCGGCCTCATGCACCGGCGAATCGCCCGCGGCGTAGAGTTGCCCGAGCAGCGCCGCGCCGTCCGTGCCACCGGGCAGTCCGACGCCGCCCTGCAGATCAGGCAGGGCGAGGGCGTCGCCCTGGCGGGCCAGGGAGGCCGGCAGACCCGCGCCTGCCGCCAGGGCCGCGAGGTGGTCGGCACTGCCGTCCGCGCCGCCGTACAGGGTCAGGTAGCGGGTCAGCCAGCCTTCGGGCGTGCGATACGCCTGTTCCAGCGTGCTCACCCCGCGCTCGATGAGATCCTGGGCCTCGAAGTGGCTGCGCGTCCCGTTGGTCAGGCCGACCGCATGGACCAGCGCCAGGCGCCCCGCCTGATAGAGCTCGTACAGCGGGCGCGCGTCCGGATGGAGCCGGAAATCCAGATCCGCGGTCAGCCCGTTGGCCAAGGGCAGGCCCGCCCGCTCGCCGCCATCCAGCACCCGCAGCTCCGGGGGACGCGCCTCCACGTAGGCCGGCTCGTTGGCGGGCCCGGCCAACAGTAGCCCGTCACACCCCCCGCGCAGGAAGACCACCACCGTCAACGGCGCCGCCGCGTCGGTCGCTGCATAGGCCAGGCGCCCGATGCCCAGGCCGGGCATCAGGGCGCCCGCCGCCGCACAGGCTTTGAGAAAGCTGCGCCGTGTCGTCATGTCCTCATCCCCGCTGGAAGCCCGGCCCCATGGCCAGGTAACCCAGTACCCGCCGCATCTGAGCTGCCTGGGCCGGTTTGCCCGGATCGAAGGGCGTAGCCCCGTCCTGGCGCAGGCCGGCCAGGATCTGCCCGACGGGGGTACTCCCCGGCGCCTCACCCAGCAGGTGCTCGGCCCAGGCATCGGCCGCCTCGCGCCAGGTGGACGCCGGGGTGGGTGGGCGAACCTCCACCACACCGTTGCCCCAGCGGTTCTCGATGAGTCCCTGCACCAGCAGCCAGCGGCGCCGCATGCCGTTCGACGACAACCAGTAATCAACCTCCTCCGGGTGGCCGGTTGGCGCGCCCCAACCAAACAGACGCTGCCCCGCGGCCGCCATCTCGTTGACCAGCCCTTCGGTAGGCACGAAGTCCATGCCCGCCCCCCGCACCAGCGCCGCCACCAGATCCAGTGGCCGCCGCACCCGCAGGTCCGCCGAACGGGCAAACTCCGGGCTGAGCACGATGGTGCGCACCACCCGGGCGATCTGGTCCGGCGCCCGCAGCGCCGCGCGCCACGTCTCGGACGCCGCCGCGAGCATTCCGGCCGAGGGCTCGACACCCAGCAAGCGGCGGCACAGCTTGCCGCTCACGAAACGCGCCGTGGCCGGATGGGCCGCCACCAGGTCGAGCACCTTGCGCCCATCCTCCAGCGCCGGCCGAAAGGGGTCGAACTCGGTGGCCAGCACGCGCTTTTGGTAGTTGTCGTGCCAGCTGTCTACGTAGGCGAAGCGGCCGGTGGCCGGCAGGCGGTCGCTGCCGCCCAGGCCGCTGCCGTCCTCCACCGTCCAGCCGGTGAAGGCGCGGGCGGCCTCATAGACGTCCTGGTCGATGAAGCCCTTGGGCTGCCCCGTGAGAGCGCCGGGCACATCGCGCCAGCGGTTGTAGAACTCGTTCAGGTACGCGCCGCGCCCGAAGGTGTGCAGCTCGAACAGCTCCCGCGCGTAGTTCTCGTTGGCGGCGCCAGCACGCGAGGAACGATTATTGAGGTAATACAGCATCGCCGTGCTGGTGGCGACGGCCTCAAGGAATTCCCGGAAGTTGCCCAGGGCGTGGGCGCGGATCACGTCCCGGTCGTAGGCGGGCAGGGCCACCGCCACCTGCACGATCTGGGAGGCATCTACATTGAAGTGGTTGTGCCAGAAATCCGCCAGCACTTCGCGCAGCGACCAGCGACTGTGGACGGCGCGGATCAGGGTTGCAGCCGCGACCTCGGCCCGCGGCCGGAAACGCTCCGACCCGGCCATCGGGCGCTTGTAATCAGTGCGCGGCCACAGGGTCTCGATGGGCGCCTGCAGGGTCTCCAGCGGCCGGTTCTCGTCCACGGCCGGGTATTCCGGTCCCGGCGCCTTGCCCGCGTCGTAGCGGATGCGCAGTCGTGCGGCGCCCAGGCGCTGCAGGCATTCGCCGTCGTCACCGGGCGGCGGCGCCAGTTGCGCGTCGAGCCACGCCGGCAGGCCGTCGCGGGCCAGCCGGGCGAGCTCGTCGGACGGACCGATGCCGAATCCCAGCCGATTCAGGATCTGGCGGGGAGACGGTCCGCGGGCCGGCTCGGGCGTCGCGGGAATGCGCCGACGTGACATGGCCGAAGCGGGTCAGCGCCGCGCCAGTTCCCGCCGCCGGGCACGTTCCTGGCGCACGTCCGGCCGCGCTTCGGGCCGCTCGGGGCCGTCGCGACGCTCACTCGCCAGCTCCCGGCACTCGGCGCGGGCGCGCTCGGCCCAGTCGCGGGCGCTCTGGCTGTCGCCGGCGCGGGTGGCCAGGTATTCGTTCCAGTGGGCGTATTCCAGCCCGTGACGCTCTCCGCCGTGGGCGCACGTGTCCGCCCGATCGGCGGGCGGAGCGCGAAGCGTGTGGGCTTCGCTCGCCTGGGCCTGGGCAAAGCCGCACAGCAGGATGAGGCAGGAGACGGGGATCAGGGATTTCATGGTGTATGTCCAGGGTCGGGCAGCGCAGACGCGGGCCGCAGCGGCAATTCAGCCCATTAACGCCCGGAAGGCCGGAAAGGAGAAGTCTTGCGGTCGAAAAAATCTTTTCTGTTTGTAAGCATCATGCAGACGGCCTGCCGGCACATCGGTGAAAACCGCAGCCGTCGTGCAACCTGTGGCACAGCCTGCGTTCCAAGGTTTGAGCGGCAGGGCCTTCCAGACTACGCTGCAAGTGCGACACCTCCATGGCAAAGGCCACAAGCCTAACGCCCCGGACGCAGCCCGAACATGATTTTGCGCAAGGAGGTTCACCATGGCCGAACAGGATCCCGTCCGCGCCCGCCCGCCCGGCGCCACACTCGACGACAAATACACCGCCGCCACCGGCCGCGTGTATCTGACCGGCTACCAGGCCCTCGTGCGCCTCCTGCTGATCCAGCGTGACCGCGACCGCGCCGCCGGCCTCAGGACCGCCGGCTTCGTCTCGGGCTATCGTGGCTCCCCGCTCGGCGGGCTCGACCAGACCCTGTGGAAGGCCCAGGCCCACCTCGCCGGTCACGACATCGTCTTCCAGCCCGGCCTCAATGAGGACATGGCCGCCACCGCGGTGTGGGGCAGCCAGCAGGTGAGCCTCTCCCCCGGCGCGCGCGTGGAAGGCGTTTTCGCCATGTGGTACGGCAAGGGGCCGGGCGTGGACCGCTGCGGCGACGTGTTCCGCCACGCCAACGCGGCCGGCAGCGCCCGCCACGGCGGTGTGCTGGTGATCGCCGGCGACGACCACGCGGCCAAGTCCTCCACGCTGCCGCACCAGACCGACCACTTCTTCAAATCCATGATGATGCCGGTGCTGGCGCCGGCAGGCGTCCAGGAATACCTGGATTTCGGCGTGCATGGCTGGGCCATGTCCCGCTATTCCGGCTGCTGGGTGGCTTTCAAGGCTCTCGCCGACACGGTGGAGACCTCAGCCTCGGTGGACGTGGATCCGCTGCGCGTCGTCACCCGTCTGCCCGAGGACTTCGCCCTGCCGCCGGACGGCCTCAACCTGCGCTGGCCCGATCCGCCCCTGGTACAGGAAAGGCGCCTGCTCCACTACAAGCTCTACGCGGCCCTCGCCTACTGCCGCGCCAACGACCTCAACCGGGTGGTCATCGACTCGCCCGAACCGCGCCTGGGCATCCTCACCAGCGGCAAGAGCTACCTGGACGTGCGCCAGGCCTTCGACGACCTGGGCATCGACGAGACCCTCGCCGCGCGCATCGGCCTGCGCCTCTACAAGGTGGGCATGGTATGGCCGCTGGAAGCCGAGGGCGTGCGCCGCTTCGCAGAAGGTCTGGACGAGATCCTGGTCATCGAGGAGAAACGCCAGCTCCTCGAATACCAGCTCAAGGAAGAGCTCTACAACTGGCGCGAGGACGTGCGCCCGCGGGTCGTCGGCAAATTCGACGAGAAGGGCGAATGGGCCCTCCTCACCACCGTCGGGCCGGACGGCCGCGCGTCGGTGGACCACGGCGACTGGCTGCTGCCGGCGGCGGGCGAACTCACCCCGGCGATGATCGCCCGCGTCATCGCCGCGCGCATCGGGCGCTTCTTCACCTCGGAACACATCCAGGCACGCCTCGCCTTCCTCGACGCCAAGGAACACGCCCTCGCCCACCGGGTCTTCGCCCTCGACCGGGTGCCCACCTTCTGTCCCGGCTGCCCCCACAACACCTCCACCCGCCTGCCCGAAGGCAGCCGCGGCCTGGCCGGCATCGGCTGCCACTACATGGTCAGCTTCATGCCCGACCGCCGCACCGGCACCTTCACCCACATGGGCGGCGAAGGCGTGCCCTGGGTCGGCCAGGCCCCCTTCACGGACGAACGTCACATTTTCGCCAACCTGGGTGACGGCACTTATTTCCACTCGGGCCTGCTGGCCATCCGCCAGTCCGTGGCCGCCTTCAACCGCCCTGGCGCGACCCACGGCATCACCTACAAGATCCTCTACAACGACGCCGTCGCCATGACCGGCGGCCAGCCCGTAGACGGCGTCCTCACCGTCCCCGCCCTCCTGCGCCAGCTCCAGGCCGAAGGCGTGCACACGATCGCCCTGGTCACCGACGGCACCGCGCGTCCGTGGCACGTGGCGGACATCCCCCACGGCGTCACGATCCATCACCGGGACGAGCTGGACGTGCTGCAGCGCCAGCTGCGCAGTGTGCCCGGCGTCTCCGCGCTGGTCTTTGACCAGACCTGCGCCGCCGAGAAGCGCCGCCGCCGCAAACGCGGCACCTACCCCGACCCGCAGACCCGCGTCTTCATCAACGAAGCCGTCTGCGAAGGCTGCGGCGACTGCGGCCGCGCCTCCAACTGCATGGCGATCCTGCCGGTGGAAACCGAATTCGGGCGCAAGCGCCGCATCGACCAGTCCGCCTGCAACAAGGATTTCTCGTGCATGGATGGTTTCTGCCCGAGCTTCGTCACCGTGGAAGGCGGCGCCCTCCGCCGCGGCAGCGCCCGGCACGCCACCGACGCCCGCTTCCCGGCGCTGCCGGCCCCCGTCCTGCCGCCCACCGGGCGGCCCTGGGGCATCCTCGTCACCGGCGTGGGGGGCACCGGCGTGGTCACCATCGGCGCCCTCATCGGCATGGCCGCCCACCTGGACGGCAAGGGCGTCACCGTGCTCGACATGACCGGCCTCGCCCAGAAGGGCGGCTCGGTCTTCAGTCACATCCGCATCGCCGACCGGCCCGAGGCGCTGCACGCCGTGCGCATCGCCGCCGGCGAGGCCGACGCCGTGATCGGCGGCGACGTGGTGGTCACCGCCAGCGTGGACGCCCTCGCCAAGATGGCCGTCGGACGCAGCCACGGCGTCGTCAATTGCGCCGAGACGCCCACCTCCGACTTCACCCGCAACCCGGACTGGCAGTTCCCCCTCGAGCGCATGCAGGCCGCCCTCGTCGAAGCGGTGGGCGCCGACGCCTGCGACTTCCTCGACGCCACCGACCTGGCCACGCGCCTGCTCGGCGACGCCATCGCCACCAACCTGTTCCTTCTCGGCTACGCCTGGCAGAAGGGCTGGGTCCCGGTCAGCGAGGCCAGCCTCGACCGGGCCATCGAACTCAACGGCGCCGCCGTCGCCCTGAACCGCGCCGCCTTCCTGTGGGGCCGCCGGAGTGCCGTGGATCGGGCCGCCGTCGAAGCCCTCGCCCGCCCGGCGGCGACACCGCAGGACGACACCCAAACCGACGGCCTCGACGCCCGCATTGCCCGCCGCGCCGCCTTCCTTACCGACTACCAGGACGCCGCCTACGCCCGCCGCTATACGGATTTCGTCGCCCGCGTGCGGACCGCCGAAGCGCCCCTCGGCAGCGAACGCCTGGGCGAGGCCGTCGCCGACGGCTATTTCCGGCTGCTCGCCTGCAAGGACGAGTACGAAGTCGCCCGGCTGTTTACCGCGCCCGCCTTCCGCGCCGCCGTGGACGCCGCCTTCGAGGGCGACTACCGGCTGCGCTTCCATCTCGCCCCCACCTTCCTCGCCCGCCCCGACCCGGCCACCGGACGCCTCCGCAAGCTCGCCTTCGGCCCCTGGCTGATGACGGCCTTCCGCGGCCTGGCCTGGCTGCGACGCCTGCGCGGCACGCCCTTCGACCTCTTCGCCTACCACCCGGAACGCAAGGCCGAACGCGCCCTCACCGCGCACTACGAGGCCGACATCGCCGACCTGCTGAGCGACCTCAGCGCCACCACCCTCCACGTCGCCGAAGCCGTCGCCCGCCTGCCCGAGACGATCCGCGGCTATGGCCACGTGAAGGCCGACGCCATGGCCCAGGCGGCGCAACGCCGGACCGCGCTGCTCGCAGAACTCGCCGCCCTGCGCGCGCTGCGCCGCCCCTCCGGCACCTGAACCGCCAGCCGGAGAACATGGCGACCGGCGGCGCCCGCGCCTCGACTATACTCATGCCGCCCGCATCGACCGGAACCGCCATGCTCGAACCGATCACCGACCACAAGGGCTTGCACATCGTGTCCATCGGCGGCCGCGATGCGCAGGCGCGCCGCTATTTCGTCCAGGACGGCGAGCAGCTGATCTCCAAGGCGCTCCCGAGCCTGGACACGGCGCGGGCCGAAGCCGAGCGCCTGCTCGCGAAGCGCGCCCGCGGCCCCAATCCGTGGCGCGCGCCCTGGGCCACCCACCTCATCGCACCGGGCGTCGCCGTGATCCAGTATCCCCTCGGCCGGGCATTGCTGCTGGCCCTCAGCGGCGGACACTATCCGCCCCGCGGGCCCCACAACAGCCTCTTCGTCGTGAGCTTTCCGTGGATGCTCCTGTACGCCGTGTTCGGCGTGATGTCGGTCTTCATCGACTGAGGCCGCGCGGGTCGACGCACCTTTCCGCGGCGCACGCCCAGGCGCCTGACACGCTACGCACCAATAACGTGCCTGATCCGCAGCACCGCACCCAATCGGGGCGCATTCTGCCATCCATGCCCTGCGAAAACCCGCAGCGCCGCCCTCATTTGCCTTGGCGTGAAACCTGCTTTATCACCCTCCAGAGCTGAACCAACGCTGGTTCAGTGTTCCTTTGTTTGATGGATAACGGCGTCCATTTCCGTCCCGCACCGCGGGAGGAAACGGACGCCGTTTTTCGTTTCCGCATTGCCTGTCGATGCGGAAACGCCATTCCGGAATCTTCACGACCGCAGGAGACGCACCATGTCCTATCTCGCCCCGACCGAATTCGTCACCAAGATGGTGGACGCTGGGGAATCGAAAATCTTCATGTCCACCCGCGACACCCTGATCCGCGCCTACATGGCCGGCGCCATCCTGGCCCTGGCGGCGGCCTTCGCGGTCACCATCAATGTCCAGACCGGCCAGCCGCTGGCCGGCGCCATCCTCTTTCCGGTGGGCTTCTGCATGCTCTATCTGCTGGGCTTCGACCTGCTCACCGGGGTGTTCACGCTGGCGCCCCTGGCCCTGCTGGACAAGCGTCCCGGCGTCACCGTCGGCGGCCTGCTGCGCAACTGGGGGCTGGTCTTCGTGGGCAACTTCGCCGGCGCCCTGACGGTGGCGGTGATGATGGCCATCATCTTCACCTTCGGCTTCACCGAGGCGCCCAACGCCATCGGGCAGAAGATCGGCACCATCGGCGAGAGCCGCACCGTCGGCTACGCCGCCCATGGCGCCGCCGGCATGCTGACCCTCTTCATCCGCGGCGTGCTGTGCAACTGGATGGTGTCCACCGGCGTCGTCGCAGCCATGATGTCCACCCACGTCACCGGCAAGATCTTCGCCATGTGGATGCCCATCATGGTGTTCTTCTACATGGGCTTCGAACACTCCATCGTCAACATGTTCCTGTTCCCGTCCGGCCTGATGCTGGGGGGCAACTTCTCCCTGTACGATTACATGGTGTGGAACGAAATCCCCACCGTGGTGGGCAATCTGGTGGGCGGCATCACCTTCGTCGGCCTGACCCTCTACTCCACCCACGTGCGCACGGCCCCCAAGCGCAACGCCTGATCCGCCGTCCCTCCCGGCGTCCGCCTCGCGCGGACGCCGCGCCGGAGCCGTCCATGCCGACCTCCCTCACCGTCACCGTCGGGCAATACTCGGACAAGGGCCGCAAGCCCGCCAACCAGGACTTCCACGGGCTCTGCATCCCCGTGGAGCCGCAGCTCACCACCAAGGGCATCGCGGCGGCGGTGGCGGACGGCATCAGCAGCAGCGAAGTCAGCCATCTGGCCAGCGAATCGGCGGTCAAGAGCTTCCTCGGCGACTACTACTGCACCGCCGAGACCTGGAGCGTGCGCACCTCCGCCCAGCGCGTGCTGGAGGCCACCAACGCCTGGCTCCACGCCCAGACCCGCAACAGCCCCCACCGCTACGACAAGGATCGGGGCTACATCTGCACCTTCAGCGGGCTGGTGCTCAAGTCCCACACCGCCCACCTCTTCCACGTGGGTGACAGCCGCATCGCCCGCCTCCGCGACGGCCGCCTGGAGGTCCTCACCGACGCCCACCGCATCGTCGTCTCGCCCGAGCAGAGCTACCTCGCCCGCGCCCTCGGCTTCGAGGCTCAACTGGAACTGGACTACCGCCAGGTCCCCATCGCGGCGGGCGACGTCTTCGTCCTGAGCACCGACGGCGTGCACGAACACGTCGGCGCCGACGTCATCGTCGCCACGCTGCGCGCAGCCCCCGACCTGGACGCCGCGGCCCGCCGCATCGCCGACGCAGCCCTTGCCCAGGGCAGTGCCGACAACCTCACGATCCAGCTCATCCGCGTCGACACCCTGCCCGTCCAGGCCGCCGCCGAGCACCTCCAGCAGTTCGCCGAACTGCCCCTGCCGCCGCTGCTGGACGCCCGCATGGAATTCGACGGCTACCGCATCCTGCGCACGCTCCACGGCAGCAGCCGCAGCCACCTCTACCTGGCCGAGGACATTGCCAGCGGCACCCGCGTCGCCCTCAAGCTCCCGTCCATCGACCAGCGCGAGGACAAGGCCTACCGGGAGCGCTTCATGCTCGAGGAGTGGATCGCCCGCCGCCTCGACAGCCCCCACGTGCTCAAGCCCTGCCCGGTTACCCGGCAGCGCAGCTACCTCTACGTCGCCACCGAGTACATCGAAGGCTCCACCCTGGCCCAGTGGATGCGCGACCACCCCACGCCGGACGTGGAGACCGTGCGCGGCATCGTCGAACAGATCGCCCGCGGCCTGTTGGCCTTCCATCGCCTGGAGATGCTCCACCAGGACCTGCGCCCGGAAAACATCATGATCGACACGCAAGGTGTCGTCCGCATCATCGACTTCGGCGCCACCCACGTGAACGGCCTGCAGGAAACCGCCGCCAACGACACCCTGGCACCCATCCTCGGCACCTGCCAGTACACCGCGCCCGAATACTTCCTCGGCGAGCCCGGCACGTCCCGCTCGGACCTCTTCTCCCTGGGCGTCATCGCCTACCAGATGCTCTGCAGCCGCCTGCCCTACGGCACCGACGTGTCCCAGGCGCGCACCCGCAGCGCCCAGAAGAAGCTCCGCTACCGCAGCGTCCTCAGCGACACCCGCGAGATCCCGGCCTGGCTGGACGCCGCGCTGGCCAAGGCGGTCCATCCCGATCCCCTGCGCCGCTACGCGGAACTGAGCGAATTCACCTACGACCTGCGCCACCCCAATGCGGCCCTCCTGGGCCAGCGCCCGCCCCCCCTGATCGAGCGCAATCCCTTGCTGTTCTGGCAGATCCTGTGCGCCTTGCAGACCGTGCTCCTGATCCTGCTGCTGGCGCGCCGCAGCCTGCTCTGAGCGGCTGCGCCCCCCGCCGGGCCGTTTCACCCTACACTGCAGGGGCAGCCTCCCGATCAGTCATCCGATGCGCCTTCCCCCTGCCCTCAAAGCCCTCCTTGCCCAGCTCGCCGGCTGGGCCGTCGCCATCGGGCTGCTGCGCGCCGGCCTCCTGCCCGGCCAGGCCTGGGCCCTGGTGCTGGCCCAAGCCATTGCTGCGGTGAGCGCCGCCGTCGCCCTGCGCAGCGCCCCCTGGTGGCGCTGGATCCACGCCGGCTTTACGCCGCTGGCGGCGCTGGCGCTGCAACTGGGTCTGCATCCGGCCTGGTATCTGGCGGCCTTTGCGCTGCTGGCGCTGGTGTACTGGAGCAGCTTCCGCACCCAGGTGCCCCTGTTCCTGTCCAATCCGGCCACCGCAGCGGCCGTCGCGCAACTCGTCCCCCCCGGTCATTCCGCCCGCGTGCTGGACCTGGGCAGTGGCACCGGCGCCCTGCTGCGGCCCCTCGCCCGCCTGCGCCCGGACTGCCGCCTGGAAGGCATGGAAAGCGCCCCGGCGCCCTATCTGCTGTCCCGCCTCCTGTCCCGCCGCCACCCCAATATCGCCCTGGCGCGAGGCGATTTCTGGCAGATCCCGTGGACCGACTACGACCTGATCTACGCCTTCCTGTCCCCCGTCCCCATGCCCGAGGTGTGGCGCAAGGCCTGCGCCGAGCTGCGCCCCGGCGCCCTGCTGGTGAGCAACAGCTTTCCGGTCGAGGGCATCGAGCCCGACGACATCATCCACGTCGCCGACCGCCGCGGCACCCGCCTCTACTGCTACCACCCCGCCGGACCGCTGCCGCCGGACGGCCGTCCCGTCGGGTCTCCGGTCGGTCTCCTCCCCTGAGGCACGCTGGTCCGGAATTACCCCCGGAACGCCCCTCAATTCCACCCCTCGCCGTGCCGTTAGGGCACGAATAATGGCGCCACCGCGCCGTGCGTTCTGCGAGAGGTTTTCACCATGTCCACGATCATCTGCATCATCGGCAACAAGGGCGGCACCGGCAAGACGACCCTGTCCCACATGCTCTGCCAGGGTTTCGGGCTGCTCGGACAGCGTTCCGCCTGCGTCCTCACCGACGTTTCCCGCGAGCCCCTCAGCCCCGACGGGCGGCGCTACGTCACCGCCGACGGGCGCAGCCCGGAAGCCCTTCACAAGGTCGTCGGCAAGCTGCGCACCATGCAGGACTGGATCGGCGTGATCGACGGCGGCGGCAACCGCAGCGAGGTGGACCGCCTCCTCGACAGCTACGCCGACATTGTGTTGCTGCCCTTCCGCGACTCCCACGAAGACATGCGCACCGTCCGCCGCGACCTGGAAACCTTCCCCCGCGCCTACGGCCTGCCCTCCCAGTGGGCCACCAACGCCTGGCAGCGCGACGCCGCCGACCGGGCCGTGCTCGAACTGCTGGGCGACCACCGGGACCGTCTGCTGCACCCGGTGGCCAGCCTGTCCGCCTCCAAGCTGCTGCTCCAGAAGCACATCCCCGCCAGTCTGCCCTCCAACCTGGGCAACGCCTGCCGTGCGCTGGCCCGCCAGGTGATGGACGTGCTCGAAACCGACGCCGACGCCCTGGGCACCGATGCACACGAAGCCGCCCACTCGCTGCCCGCCCCCACCGTCCTGCCGGCCGGCTACGCCAGCACGGCCCATCACTGAGTCCGCCGCCCCCCGCATCCGCGACGGTCCACCCGATCCGCCGCGCCCACCTGCGGAACAGGTCCGGGTGACGTGCCTGCGGGCGTGACAGACACCCGCGCACGCCGCCCGCCCACCCCCCGGCGGTTTACCGGGGTGCCCACGTCGGGCAGAATTCGCCCCGGCCTCCACTTTCCCCCCGATCACGATGCTCCGTGCCCACGGCCTCGCCTGCGACCGCGGTGACCGCCGCCTGTTTTCCGGTGTCGACTGCGCCGTCGCGCCCGGTGAATGGCTCCAGGTGGAAGGCCCCAACGGCGCCGGCAAGACCAGCCTGCTGCGCATCCTCGCCGGCCTTGCGCCAGCCGCCGCCGGCCACATCGAGTGGGAAGGCCGGCCGGTGGCCGACGTGCGCGACGAATACCACGCCCGCCTGCTCTACCTGGGCCACGCGCCAAGCATCAAGGACGACCTGAGCGCCCTCGAGAACCTGACCATCGCCGCCGCCGTGGCCGGCCGACCTCTGGACGAGGCCGCCGCCCTCGGTGCCCTGCGTCGCATCGGCCTGAAGGGGCGCGAAGACCTGCCCAGCCGGGTTCTCTCCCAGGGCCAGAAGCGCCGCGTCGCCCTGGCCCGCCTGCTGTGCAGCCAGGCCCGCCTGTGGATTCTCGACGAACCCTTCGTGGCCCTCGACGTGGCAGCGGTGGACCAGCTCTGCGCCATCCTCGACGACCACCTGGGGCGCGGCGGCATGCTGTTGTTCACCAGCCACCAGGCGGTGCAGCTCAGCGGCGCCGGCGGCAGCCTGAGGCTGGGCGCATGAACGCCTTCATCGCCATCGTCCGCCGCGACCTGCTGCTGGCCGCCCGGCGCAAGAGCGAAGTGCTCACCGCCCTGTTCTTCTTCCTCATCGTGGTGAGCCTGTTCCCGCTCGGCATCGGCCCGGAAACCGCCATGCTGCGGCGCATCGCCCCCGGCGTGCTGTGGGTGGCCGCCCTGCTCGCGGCAATGCTGTCCCTGCACCGCCTGTTTGCCGCCGACCACCAGGACGGCACTCTGGAACAGATGGCCCTGTCGCCTGTGCCCCTGGCCCTGCTGGTGGGCGGCAAGATCGTCGCCCACTGGCTCACCTCCGGCCTGCCCCTGGTGCTGCTGGCACCGGTGCTGGGGATCCAGTTCGACCTGGCGCCCCAGGCGCTGGGCATCCTGATGCTGTCCCTGCTGCTGGGGACGCCGGTGCTGTCCCTCATCGGCGCCATCGGCGCAGCCCTCACGCTGGGGGTGCGCGGCGGCGGCGTGCTGCTGTCCCTGCTGGTGCTGCCCCTGTATATTCCAGCCCTGATCTTCGGTGCCGGCGCGGTCGAGGCCGAGATGGCCGGGCTTGGCGCCGGCGGTCACCTGTCCCTGCTGGGCGCGGTGCTGGCCCTCGGCGCGTTCTTCGCCCCGTGGGCGGCCACGGCGGCCCTGCGCATCGCCCTCGAATAGCGTTTCCTGCGGAACCCCTCCATGAGTCAGCGTCTCATCAACTGGTTCAAGTTCGCCTCGCCGGCCAGCTTCTACCCCCTCGCCGGCCGGGCCTGGCCCTGGTTTGCCGCCCTGGCGGCGGCATTTGCGGCGGCAGGGCTGTGGCTCGGCTTCTTCGTCGCCCCCACCGATGCCCAGCAGGGCGAAGGCTACCGGATCATCTTCATCCACGTGGCGGCGTCATGGATGTCCATGTTCATCTACTGCGTGATGGCTTTCTGGTCGGCATTGGGCATCTCCCTCAACACCCGCCTGTCGGGCATGATGTGTTCCGCCCTGGCGCCCACCGGCGCGCTGTTCGCCTTCCTGTCCCTGTGGACCGGGGCCCTGTGGGGCAAGCCCATGTGGGGCGCCTGGTGGGTGTGGGACGCGCGCCTCACCTCGGAGCTGATCCTCTTCTTCCTGTACCTGGGCTACATCGCCCTCACCAGCGCCATCGACGACCCGCGCCGCGCCGACAAGGCCGGCGCGATCATCTCCCTGGTGGGCGTGATCAACGTGCCCATCATCTATTTCTCGGTGAAGTGGTGGAACACCCTGCATCAGGGCGCGTCCGTGTCCCTCACCAAGGCCCCGTCCATGGCCACCACCATGTTGTGGGGCATGCTGCTGATGGCCCTGGCCTTCTGGATGTACAGCATCGCCACCGCCCTGTATCGCGTGCGCGCCATCATCCTCGAACGGGAGCGCCACGCCGCCTGGGTGGCCGAACTGCCGGAGATGCAGGCATGAACTGGGGCAGCGCGAGTGAATTCTTCGCCATGGGCGGCTATGGCCTCTACGTGTGGGGCAGCTTCGGCGTCACCTTTGGCGCCCTGCTGATCGAAGCCCTGCTGACCCGCGCCCGCTTCCGGGCCGCCCGCCGCGCCCTGCGCCGGGAACTGGCCGCCGACAGAGAGAGTCAAGATCACCCATGAAAGCCCGACACAAACGCTTCGCCATCGTCCTCGGCGGCCTCGCCGCGCTGGGCATCGCCGCCACCCTGGTGCTCAACGCCTTCCAGAGCAATCTGGTGTTCTTCTTCACCCCCACCCAGGTGGCCGCCGGAGAGGCGCCCAAAGACCGGGCTTTCCGCATCGGCGGGCTGGTGAAGGAGGGCAGCCTGCAGCGCACGGACATCACCGCCCGCTTCACCGTCACCGACACCGCAAAGG
Source organism: Rhodocyclaceae bacterium (assembly GCA_035335645.1). Lineage (GTDB taxonomy): Bacteria > Pseudomonadota > Gammaproteobacteria > Burkholderiales > Rhodocyclaceae > Zoogloea. The sequence continues at coordinate 14,924 of DAOQMM010000034.1, forward strand.
AAATCCCGGTGACCTACACCGGCATCCTTCCCGACCTGTTCAGTGAAGGCAAGGGCGTGGTGGCCCAGGGACGCCTGGGGGTGGACGGCCAGTTCACCGCCAGCGAAGTCCTCGCCAAGCACGATGAAAACTACATGCCGCCGGAAGCCAAGGCGGCCGTGGACCAGGCCCACCAGGCCGCCAAGTCCCTCAAGCAGTAAGCCCGGAGGCATCCTCATGATCCCGGAACTCGGCAGTTTCGCCCTCGTCCTCGCCCTGCTGGTCGCCCTCGTCCAGGGCGTGCTGCCCCTGGTAGGCGCCCAGCGCGGCATCCCGGCGTGGATCGCCCTCGCCCGACCGGCGTCGGCCACCCTGTTTCTGCTGGTCGCCGTGGCCTTCAGCTGCCTGACGGCGAGCTTCATCAACAATGACTTCTCGGTGCTCTACGTCGTCCAGCATTCCAACTCCAGGCTGCCCGTCGAATACCGCATCGCCGGCGTGTGGGGCGGCCACGAAGGCTCCCTGCTGCTGTGGGTGCAGATGCTGGCCCTGTGGTCGCTGGCGGTGGCGGCCTTCTCGCGCAGCCTGCCGGAGGACATGGTGGCCCGCGTGCAGGCGGTCCTCGGGCTGGTGGCGGCCGGCTTCATCCTCTTCATCCTGACCACCTCCAGCCCCTTCGAGCGCCTGCTGCCGGGCGCCGAAGACGGGCGTGACCTGAACCCGCTGCTGCAGGACCCGGGCCTGATCTTCCACCCGCCCATGCTGTACATGGGCTACGTGGGCTTCTCGGTGGCCTTCGCCTTCGCCCTCGCCGCGCTCCTGTCGGGTCGCCTGGATGCGGCCTGGGCGCGCTGGTCGCGGCCGTGGACCACGGCGGCGTGGATCTTCCTCACCCTCGGCATCGGCCTGGGCTCCATCTGGGCCTATTACGAACTGGGCTGGGGCGGCTGGTGGTTCTGGGATCCGGTGGAGAACGCCTCCTTCATGCCCTGGCTGGTGGGCACGGCCCTGATCCATTCCCTCGCCGTCACCGAAAAGCGCGGCAGCTTCAAGAACTGGACCGTGCTGCTCGCCATCGGCGCCTTCTCCCTGTCCCTGCTGGGCACCTTCCTGGTCCGCTCCGGCGTGCTGAGTTCCGTGCACGCCTTCGCCGCCGACCCCAAGCGCGGCATCTTCATCCTGGCCTTCCTGGCGGTGGTCATTGGCGCCTCCCTCACCCTCTTCGCCTGGCGCGCCCCCAAGGTCGGCCTGGGCGGCGCCTTTGCGCTGGTGTCGCGGGAGACCCTGCTGCTCGTGAACAACGTGCTGCTCCTCACCGCCGCCGGCGCCGTGCTGCTGGGCACCCTGTACCCGCTGATCATCGACGCCCTCAACCTGGGCAAGCTGTCGGTCGGCCCGCCCTACTTCAACACGGTCTTCGTGCCCCTGATGGTGCCCGTGCTCTTCCTGATGGCAGCCGGCCCGGTGGCGCGCTGGAAGCAGGCCGATCTCGGCGAGATCGCCCGCCGCCTGCGCTGGGCCTTTGGCGTGGCGGTGGCGGCCGGCGTGAGCCTGCCCTTCGTCAGCGGTGGCTGGTCGGCCGGCGTCGCCCTGGGCCTCGCCCTGGCCCTGTGGATCTTCGGCTCGGCCATCGTGCAGATCCGTGAGCGCCTCAAGACCGGCCGGCCCCCCCGCGCGTTCTGGGGCATGCACCTGGCCCACGTGGGCGTGGCGGTGACCGTGTTGGGCATCGTCATGGTCAAGAACTACGAGTCGGAACGGGACGTGCGCATGGCCCCCGGCGATACGGTCAAGGCCGGCGACTACGTGCTGCGCTTCAAAGGTGTGGAATCCGTGCCGGGCCCCAACTACACGGCCGCCCGCGGTGACCTGGACCTGATCCGCGACGGCCAGGTGGTGCTCCAGTTGCAGCCGGAGAAGCGCAAGTACCTCTCCTCCGCCATGCCCATGACCGAGGCCGCCATCGATTCCGGCCTGACCCGCGACGTCTATGTCTCCCTCGGCGACCCGCTGGACGGCGAGGACGGCGCCTGGAGCGTGCGCGTGTATTACAAACCCTTCGTCGCCTGGATCTGGGCCGGCGCGCTGCTGATGGCCCTCGGCGGCCTGCTTGCCGCCAGCGACCGGCGTTACCGCCTCACCGCCAAGGCTGCCCGGGCCACCGCTCTGGCCGGCCAGGGAGCCGCCTCGTGAAACGATTCCTGATTCCCCTTGCCCTGTTCCTCGTGCTGGTGGGCTTCCTCGCCATCGGCCTCAACCGCGATCCCCACGAGGTACCCTCGCCTCTGGTAGGCAAGCCGGCACCGGACTTCCGCCTCGAGGTGCTGGCCGAGCCGGGCCGGACCTTCACCCCCGCCGACATGCGCGGCAAGGTCTGGCTGCTCAACGTGTGGGCCTCCTGGTGCGTCTCGTGCCGGGCCGAGCATCCGCTGCTGGTGGCCTTCAGCAAGCAGGGCGGCGTGCCCATCGTGGGCCTCAACTACAAGGAGGTACGCGGTGACGGCCAGACCGACGTGAAGGGCCTCGCCCCCGCCGACGAACAGGCCCTCACCCGCCAGCGCGCCGCCGAATGGCTCGCGCGCCATGGCAACCCCTACAGCCTGTCGGTCCTCGACATGGACGGTCGGGTGGGCATCGACTACGGCGTGTATGGCGTGCCCGAGACCTACCTGATCGACAAGAAGGGAGTGATCCGCTACAAGCAGATCGGCCCCATCACCCCCGAGGCGCTCGAACAGAAGATCCTGCCCCTCGCCCGCCAGCTGGAACAGGAGGCCTGAGGTGACGATGCCCTCCCGCGCGCAGCGCGTGCGCCCCGCCATCACGATGCGCGGTCGCCTCCTCGCGACCGCCGCCGCCCTGCTCGTGGCCGGCTCGCCGGTCCTCGCCGCCGACGCCCGCCCCCTCGCCGACGACCCGATCGTCGAGGCCCGCATGCTGACCATCTCCGAAGAACTGCGCTGCCTGGTCTGCCAGAACGAGACCCTCGCCGCCTCCCGCGCCGAGCTGGCCGAGGATCTGCGCCGCGAGGTGCGCAGCCTGATCCGCCAGGGCAAGAGCGACACCGAGATCAAGGACTACCTCGTGACCCGCTACGGTGACTTCGTCCTCTACCGTCCGCCGGTCAAATCCACCACCTGGCTGCTGTGGTTCGGCCCCTTCCTGCTGCTGGCCGGCGGCGTGGCCGGCCTCGTCGCCTATCTGCGGCGCCGCGCCGGACGCGTCGCCCCGCCCACCCTGTCCGCCGCCGACCGGGCCGCCGCCGAAGCCCTGCTCGCCGGGTCGGCCGACGCGCCGGCCGGCTCCACCTCCTCGCCGAAAGACCAGGCATGACCGCCTTCTGGATCGCTGCCGGGCTGCTCACCGCCCTCGTCCTCGCCCTCCTGTGCCGCCCGCTGCTGCACCGTCGCGATGCCACCGGGGCCTCCCGCAAGGCCCTCAACGCCGCCATCTACCGGGACCAGATGGCCGAACTGGAGCGGGATCTGCAGAGCGGCGTCCTGTCCCGCGACGACTACGCCGTCGCCCGTGACGAGCTGGAGCGCCGCGTGCTCGAAGACGTAGCCGCCGACGACACGCCGACCGACACCCGCCGACGCCTGCCCCGCAGCGCCGTCGGCCTGGCCGTGCTCCTCCCCGCCGCGGCCGTGGGGCTGTACTTCGTCCTCGGCACGCCCGCCGCCCTCGATCCCGCCCGCGTGGCCGGCACCGAGCAGGCACCCAGCCAGGCCGACATCGAGAAGATGGTCGCCGCCCTTGCCGCCAAGCTCGACAAGGAGCCGAACAACCCCCAGGGCTGGGTCATGCTCGGGCGCAGCTACCGCGTGATGGGCCGCCTGGATGAGGCCGAGAAGGCCTTTGGACGCGCCGGTCCCGTCATGGAATCGGAACCGGCGTTGATGCTGGAACTCGCCGAACTCTCCGCCGACCGCAACGAGGGCCGCGTCGAAGGCCACGCCCGGGAGCTGCTCCTGCGGGTGCTCAAGGACGCACCGGAGAATCCTCAGGCTCTGGTCATCGCCGGCACCGACGCCTTCTTCCGCAAGGACTTCGCCGCCGCGATCCGTCACTGGGAAAAAGTGCTGGCACTCGTGCCTCCCGACTCCGAAGACGCCACCAACCTGACAGCCGGCATCGAGCGCGCCCGTGCCCAGCTCGGCCAGGGCACAGCGGCCGCGCGGCCCGCCACGGCGACGCCCGTCAAGGACGCCGCGGCCAGCGCGGTGAAAGGCCGCGTGGAGCTCGCGCCGGGCGTCCACGCCGCGCCGGACGATACCGTCTTCATCTTCGCCCGCGCCTTCGATGGCCCGCGCATGCCCCTGGCGGTGATCCGCACCAAGGCCTCCGCGCTGCCCATGGACTTCACCCTCGACGACAGCCTCGCCATGAGCCCGGACCTGCGCCTCTCCGGCGCCGCCCAGCTGCGCATCGAGGCCCGGGTGTCCAGGTCCGGCGACGCCCTTGCCCGGCCGGGCGACTTCACCGCCAGCGTCGGCCCCGTCAAGCCCGGCACCCGCGGCCTCAGGCTCGTCATCGCCGATCCGGTGAAATAGCAGCCCCTGCCCCGCAGCACGCGCTCAGCCAGCCGCCGCCTTCAGCCCCGCGGCCACTTCGCAGGCCGGCGTGTAGAAGCGGATCGTGTTGCGTCCGCCAGCCTTGGCCTCGTACATGGCGATGTCGGCGCGCTTGATGATGTCCTCCCGCGACAGCTCGTGGCCGCGGAACAGACTCACGCCGATGCTCGCCGAACAATTGAAGGTGACGTGCGTATCGCCGTTGCGCCCCCGCAGCTCGTAAGGCGCCACCAGGGCCTCGCGGATCTTCTGGGCCACCATTTCGGCCTGGGCCGCCGCCGCGGGTTCGTCCCCCAGGTGCTCCAGGATCACCACGAATTCGTCGCCCCCCAGGCGCGCCACCGTGTCCGACTCCCGCACGCAGACGCTCAGGCGCTGGGCCACCGTCACCAGCAGCTCGTCGCCCAGCGCGTGGCCATAGCGATCGTTGAGGCTCTTGAAGCCGTCCATGTCGAGGAACAGCAAGGCACAGCCATAACCGGCGCGGGCACTGGCGACGGCCGCCTGCTCCAGGCGGTCGTAGAACAGGCGCCGGTTGGGCAGTTGGGTGAGCGGATCGTAGAAGGCCAGACGGTGGATCTGCTCCTCGCTCTTTTTGTGTTCCGTGATGTCCGAGAACGCCGCCACGTAGTTCGTCACGCGACCCGCCGTATCCTGAACCGCGGAGATCGTCACCCATTCGGCGTAGATCTCGCCGTTCTTGCGTCGATTCCAGATCTCGCCCTGCCAGAAGCCGTCCTTCGCCAGGCTCTCATGCAGATGACGATAGAAATCCGCACTGTGCAGGCCCGAACGCAACAGGGACGGACGCTGGCCGACCGCCTCTTCCACGGAATAGCCGGTCATCGCCGTGAAGGCCTGGTTGACCCGCACGATGCGCTTCTCCGCATCGGTGATGAAGATGCCTTCCTGGGTCTCGAAGGTGGCCGCGGCAATGCGCAACTCACTCTCGATCTCCTTGAGCCCGGTGATGTCGGTGACGAAGCCGTGCCAGCTCAGGCCCGCAGCGTCCGGTTCCGGCATGGCGTCCAGGAGCAGCCAGCGCACGCCTGCCTCCGGGTGGCGGATCCGGAACTCGCAATGCCACGGCTCCAGCGCCTCGGCAGAGCGGTCGCGGGAGGCAAAGAATGCCTCGGCATCGTCCGCATGCAGGAGGGCGTGGAAGTCGTCCGCGGAATGCTCGACAGCGCTCGCCTCCAGCCCGCAGATCTCGCGCAGGGCATCGCTCGCGAAGGGCAGCGCGTAGCGGCCGTCGTCGTACCGCTGATACTGGATCACGATGCCCGGCACCCGCGACACGATGGCCCGCAGGCGCTGATTGAACAGATGCTCCGCCGCCCGTGCCTCCTCCGCCACGATGGCCGCCAGCAGCCCGTTGAAGGCGCCCGCCAGGGCACCGGTTTCATCGTCGCGCCGGACCGGCAGCGGCTGGCGCGGAATCAGACCGTCGCGCATCTGCCCCAGCATGCTGGCCGCCTCGCCGAGAGGGCGCAGCTCGTGACGCAGCCACCACAACACCAGCCCGGCCGCCAGCAGACCCACCGCCACCGATGCCACAACGATGCGCTGGAGCACCTCGTCGATGGGCGCAAAGGCCTCTTCGGAAGGCAGCACCGCCTGCATCAGCCAGCCCGTGGACGGCACCCGCTTGCTGGATGACAACTCCACCACCCCCCGCGAACTGCGCGCCACCCCCGAGCCGTCGTAGCCTTCCAGATAGCGGTCGAACACCGGGTTGACGCCCACCGGCGGCCCCGCCTGCATCACCCGTGTCTTGTCGGTTGCGGCGATGAAGATGCGCTGCTCAGGATCGGTGATCAGATAGCCGCCACGCCGCCCGAAACGGTTCGAACTGATGTCGTCCAGGAAATTGGCTGCCGCCAGGTTGGTGAGCCCGATCAGGGTGCCACTGATCCGCCCGTCCCGGTCGCGCACAGGGACCACCATCGGAATCACCGGCTTGCCGGTGGTCTTGCCGAACACGGCCCGGCCAATCTGGGCGCGCCCTTCGGACACCGCCAGCCGGATCGACTCCACCTCGCCATAATTCACCCCCTGCCGCCCCATGGATTCGGGCAGGCTCACCAGCGCCGTCCCCTCCCGGTCGGTCACCAGCACACCCCAGTTGAACAGGGACAGCAGGGCCGGCTGTTGCCTGAGGACGTCGGACGGCGTACCGGACGCGCCCCGCCCCGCCTGCTGCAGCACCTCGGCAACCGCCTCCAGGGCCTGCAAACGCTCGCGCACCGAACGGTCGATGTCGTCGGCGAGCAGCGATACCACCGAGAACTGCTGGGCCGACAGGGTCGCCTCCATCTCCCGGCGGAGAAAATAATCCAGCGTGACGTAGGTGAGCCACAGGGTCACGAAGACCCCGCCCAGCACACCTGCCGCAATGCGCGCCCGCAGGGACCGTCGAAACTGCGCAAACATCCCGGTCACCTTCACGTTCCAGCTCTCCGGACCACTGCTCCTCCTGCTCACGGCGGGCCGGGGCCCGCCTCTCGTCGTCGCGGCCGATGCTTGCCGACCGCGTTGTTGTACATTGTTCCACCACAGACGACTATATGCCTCTCGACGTAGTCGCCCTGCGGGCGGATTCCCCATTCCGGGCACCTGTCCGGGCCGGACGGGCCCGCAGGCGAGCACGTCCGCCCCTTCAACCCGACGGGACATCCATGACATCGAGCACGCCGCCCCCGGATCCTGGCCGCCCCCCGACGGTCCGCAACCTCTTTGCCGACCGCCCGTCCGCCGGCCCGGACGAACACTTCGACACCCTGCTGAACCATCCCCAGGCACGCATCGAACGGATCCTGTCCCATCGGCATGCCAGCCCACCGGACTTCTGGTACGAGCAGCCGGGCGACGAATGGGTCCTTCTCGTCCACGGCAGCGCAACCCTCGAATTCGACAACGGGCAGCGCACGGAACTGCGGCCCGGCGACTGGCTCACCCTGCCCGCCGGCTGTCGTCACCGGGTGGCGGCCACCGGGCCGGACACCGTCTGGCTGGCCGTGCATCTGTCACGCGGATCGGTTAGCCTAAGCGGATAGATTCACTCCTCGGGAAACCACCATGATCCGTCGTCGCATCGCCCTTCTCACTTTCAGCGCCCTTGCCTGCACCGCCGCCGTGGCCCCTGTCGGCCCGCTGGTCGGCGCGGCCCACGCCGAGGCGCCGGCCGTGCGCACCCAGGTCCCCGGCTTTTACCGCATGGCCCTGGGCGACGCCGAAGTCACCGCGCTCTATGACGGGTATATCGACCTGGACACGAAAATCCTCAGCAACGCGAGCCCCGCCGAGATCCAGCGCCTGCTGGCGCGCATGTTCATCGCCGGCGAGAAGGTCCAGACCGCCGTCAACACCTACCTGGTCAATGTCGGCGGCAAGCTGATCCTCATCGACACCGGCACGGCCAAGGCCTTCGGCCCCACCCTCGGCTTCGTCGCGGACCACCTGCGCGCCGCCGGCTACACGCCGGAGCAGGTGGACGTGGTGCTGCTCACCCACCTCCACCCGGACCACGTCAACGGCCTGCTGGGGGCCGACGGCAAGCCCCTCTTCCCCAACGCCCAGGTGCGCGTCGCCCAGGTCGAGAGCGACTTCTGGCTGTCCGCCGACAACACGGCCAAGGCCCCCAAAGACTTCCAACCCTTCTTCAAGATGGCCCAGGCCGCCGCCGCGCCTTACCAGGCCTCCGGCCAGTGGAAGCCCTTCCACGACGAATCCGAAGTCGCGCCCGGCATCAAGCCTGTCCCCGCGGTCGGCCACACACCGGGCCACAGTGCCTATGTGGTGGAATCGAAGGGCGAGCGCCTGCTGATCCTCGGCGACACGGTGCACAGCTACGCCGTCCAGTTCGCCCGGCCGGAAGTGGCCATCGAGTTCGACACCGACAAGAAGCAGGCCGTCGCCACCCGCAAGAAGCTCTTCGCCTGGGCCGCCAGGGAAAAGCTCGCTGTCGCCGGCATGCACCTGCCCTTCCCCGGCCTCGGCCACATCCGCAGCGAGGGCAAGGCCTTCGCCTGGGTGCCGGTGGAGTACAGCCCCCTGCGCGACAGGGCAAAGTAAGCCCCCGCGGTCGCGGGCGGCGAAAAAACGTCAGACACAGCGGACTGGAGGCCGGCCCCCGGTCCGCTTCACCCCGACGCACCGCCCGCGATGCAGCCGCTCCGGTGCGCGCCCCACACGGGCGCGCCTCAGGTCCGGGCCAGACAGACCAGTGCCGCGTTGTGGAAGCGCGGAAAACCCAGATCCTCGATGCTGTCGATCTCGCCCAGGGACAAGGCCCCGACGATCTGTGCGGCCCCCGCGCGCCCCCTCAGGCGCTCGACCTCGCGACCGCTTTCCGCTGCCCCGAAATGCATCCGCCGGCCGGCGCAGTAGAAAGTCAGCAACGGCGTCTGCATGGTCCCGGGAGCCACGTTCAGGCCACGGACGATGCCATCGAGCAGCGCATCGTCGGCCGCCGCCGGCGCCTCCAGCACCCGCAACACCGAATTAGGGGGCACCTCGCCCACGCAGACGACGGCCCCGTCATCGGTGAAGCCCACGGGGATCCGCACCAGCACGTCGAACATGGTGATGACCCCGAGGGGAAAATGGACGGCGTACTCGTAGAAATTCGCGTGGGTCAGCGCCACGCCGAAGCTCGCCCAGATCACCTCCCGATACACCGTGAAGGCCGGGCGGCCATCGATGCGGTCGATACGGTTGCCCGTCGTGGAGGTCGCACGCATCTGGGTGCCGCTCACGGGATAGCCGTGGCGCACCACCGCCGCCATGTCCGGCGGCAGACACAGTCCCAGCACCCCGCCAGCCACCTCGCGGGTGGCATCGAACAGGCAGGGAATGGGCTGGAAGCGCTCACTCCCCGCATTCGCCCCGGCATGCCGGGGCGGCGCAGGGAGACGGCTGTGGGCGGTCATCATCAGCGTGCCGATGTTCGGGACCAGGGCGTCGAAGATCGTGAACATCAACGGTGGCGCACGGCCGTCCGGACTCTGGAGGTGCGCGCCCATCGCCGCCGCAAGACGCTCCACGCCGTCCGCCGTCGCGACATCCTCCAGCAGGAAGGTCGGCGGCATGGGGTCGAGGCACAGCAGCCACGTTCCGCGCACCGCAAAGCCGGTCGCCGTGACCAGCGCCGGGAAGACCGCCCCGACCAGCGGCATCGCCGCCGCACGGGCGATCGCCTGCAAGGCGGGGACCCGATCGCGGGAAGCCTCGGCCACCAGGGCCAGCACGCCGGCCGCCGGCCGCGACGCGCGCCAGCGCTGCAGGCACTCCGCCGCCCCGTCGAGGGCATCGTCCAGCAGGCAGAGGTCGTCGATCATCGCAGGGCGGTCATGGAAGACATGGCATGCAGTGGGTGGCACTCATGCGCTAGGCGGGAGGGGTCGCCAAAGCGCTCGCGGCGGACGAAGGCCGACGCACCGCGGCTTACAGCCCGGCCGCTTCCCGCAGGGCCGCCGCCTTGTCGGTCGTCTCCCAGGTGAAATCCACCTCGTCCCGCCCGAAGTGCCCGTAGGCCGCGGTGCGGGAGTAGATCGGCCGCAGCAAATCCAGGCTGGCGATGATGCCCTTGGGACGCAGGTCGAAGTGGGCCTCGACCAGTTCGACGATTTTCTCGTCGGAGATCCTGCCGGTGCCGAAGGTGTCCACCATCAGGCTCACCGGCCGCGCCACGCCGATGGCGTAGGCCACCTGCACCTCGCAGCGCTCCGCCAGCCCGGCAGCGACGATGTTCTTGGCCACGTAACGACCGGCGTAGGCGGCGGAACGGTCCACCTTGGACGGATCCTTGCCCGAGAATGCCCCGCCGCCGTGGTGGGCCGCGCCGCCGTAGGTGTCCACGATGATCTTGCGCCCGGTCAGGCCGCAGTCGCCGTTGGGCCCGCCGATGACGAAGCGCCCGGTGGGATTGATCAGGAAGCGGGTCGCCGGCGTGAGCATCTCCTTGGGCAGCACCGGCTTGATGACCTCCTCGATCACCGCCTCGGACAGCGCCGCGTGGGAAACGTCCGGATGATGCTGGGTGGACACCACCACGGTGTCGATGGCCACCGGCTTGCCGTCCACGTATTTGACGGTGAGCTGGCTCTTGGCGTCCGGACGCAGCCACGGCAGGCGGCCGTCTTTCCGCACCTCGCCCTGACGCTGCATGATGCGGTGGGCGTAGTAGATCGGGAAGGGCATCAGGCTGGGCGTTTCATTGCACGCGTAGCCGAACATGAGGCCCTGGTCGCCGGCGCCCTGGTCCAGATCCAGGCCCTCGCCCTCGTTCACGCCCTGGGCGATGTCCGAAGACTGGCGGTTGATGGCGGTCAGCACCGCGCAGCTCTTGTAATCGAAGCCGATCTCGGAGTCGTCGTAGCCGATGCGCTTGACGGTCTCGCGGGCGATGTCCATGTAGTTGATGTCGGCCCTCGTGGTGATCTCGCCGGAGATCACCACCAGCCCGGTGGACACCAGGGTCTCGCAGGCCACTCGGCCGCGCGGGTCCTGGGCGAGGATCGCGTCCAGCACCGCATCGGAAATCTGGTCGGCGACCTTGTCGGGATGGCCTTCGGAGACGGATTCCGAAGTGAAGAGATATTCCTTGGCCATGCACTGCTCCTGAAAATGAAAAATCCCCTGTCCTGGCGTCGTAGCCGTCTCGGGGGATCTCGGAGCGGCGACGCTTTAGCAGTATTTGTCGGCCTGCGCACGGGGTGTCCGCACACTGCACCCGCCCTGCAAGTTGTCGGATTAACTCGGCGGAATCACAATTATATCTTCGCGCCTTCCCTCGTCAATTTTCCGCCCCGCCCGCGCCGCGCGCCCGACCGTTTCCGATGGCTTCCCTGTTCTTCTCCCTCCTGGCCCGGCTGCCCCTCGGGCTGCTCCAGCAGCTCGGCGCCGGGCTGGGCTGGCTGACTTACGCCCTGTCTGGGAGCTACCGTCGGCGCCTGCGGGAAAATCTTGAGCGCGCCCTCGGCCCCGAGGCCGCCGCGCGCGTCCGGCCCGCAGCCATTGCCGACGCCGGACGCCAGGCCCTGGAGCTGCCCTGGATCCTGCTGCGCCCCCAGGCCGACCTGGCCCGCAAGATGGTGGCGGTGAGCGGCTGGGAGCACGTGGAGGCCGCCGAGGCCCGCGGCGGCGGCGTGCTCTTCATCACGCCGCACCTGGGCTGCTTCGAGATCACTGCCCAGTACTTCTCCCTGCACAAGCCCATCACCGTGCTCTACCGGCCACCCAAAAAGGCCCTGCTGCAACCCCTCATCGACGCCGGCCGCAGCCGCGGCAACATGCACCTGGCCCCCGCAGATACGGCCGGCGTGCGCCGTCTGGTCAAGGCGCTGCGCGCTCGCGAAGCGGTGGGCATGCTGCCCGACCAGGTGCCCGGCGCCGGCGAAGGTCAGTGGGTGCCCTTCTTCGGACGTCCCGCCTACACCATGACCCTCGCCGCGCGCCTGTCCGAAGTCGCCGGCGTGAGCACCCTCTTCGCGTGGGCCGAGCGCCTGCCCGGCGGACGGGGCTTCCACCTGCACCTGCGCCCGGCCCTGATTCCCCTCACGGGCGACACCGCCGCGCGCTGCGCCGCGATCAACCGGGAGATGGAAGCCCAGATCCGCGCCTGTCCGGCCCAGTACCTGTGGGGCTACAACCGCTACAAACGACCCGCCGGCGCCCCCGCAGCGCCGCCCACCGCCGAGGTGCCCCCCGCATGAGCCGTCTTCTCGTCGCCCTACTGTGGCTGATCCACTGGCTGCCCCTGTCCGTGCAGGCGCCCATCGGGCGCGGACTGGGCCACCTGCTGTACTGGCTCATCGCGCCGCGCCGCAAGGTGGCCCTCACCAACCTGCGCCTGTGCTTTCCGGAACTGTCCGAAGCCGAGCGGGTGGCCCTGTGCAAGGAACACTTCGCCCTGGCCGGACGCAGCCTGCTGGAGCGCGGCATCGCCTGGTTCGCCTCCGAGGAGCGGGTGCGGCGCATCGTGCGCCTGGACAACGAGCCCATGCTGCGCCGCCTCATCGAGGGCGGCCAGCCGGTGATCCTCCTCGCCCCCCACTTCCTCGGCCTGGATCTGGGCGGTTCGCGCATGGCCATCGCCTTCGACAGCGTCAGCATCTACGCCAGGCAGAGCGACCCGGTCATCGACCGCTGGCTCTACCACGGCCGCAGCCGCTTCGGAAACCAGCTCCTGCTGGCGCGGGACGAGAGCATCCGCGCGTCCATCAAGGCGATGAAGGCCCTGCGCCCCTTCTATTACCTGCCCGACATGGACCACGGCGCCGAGGAGTCCGTGTTCGTGCCCTTCTTCGGCGTGCAGGCCGCCACCCTCGCCGCGCTGCCGCGCTTTGCGAAGCTGGGCGGCGCCGTGGTGGTGCCCTGCGTCACCCGCATGCTGCCGGGCGGACTGGGGTATGTGGTGGAACTGGGCGAGCCCTGGCAGGATTTCCCCGGCCCCAGCGTGGAAGGCGACGCGCGGCGCATGAACGCCTTCCTGGAAGACCGCATCCGCAGCATGCCGGCCCAGTACTACTGGGTGCACCGGCGCTTCAAGACCCGTCCGCCGGGCGAGCCGCCGATCTACTGAGCGCGCCCCGCCGGCCGGGGCGCCGGCTCATTCCGTCGGATCGTCCTTGGCCGCCAGCTCGGCCAGCACCAGCGGAAAGGCCGCGCTGCCCACCAGGGCCACGCCGGACACGATCAACACCAACCCGGCGCCGGACTCCTGCAACAGGGGGTGGAGTTCCGCGCCAAACCCCGCCAGCAGCAGGGCCCCGGCGATCAGGCAGGCAAGGCCGGGAACGCCCATCAGCCAGGCGCCGGCCGGCAGTCGCTTGAGCCCCATGCTCACACCCGCCGGAAGATCAGGTCCCACACCCCGTGGCCGAGGCGCAGGCCGCGCTGCTCGAACTTGGTGAGGGGTCGGTAATCGGGCCGCGGCGCGTAGCCGTCGGCGGTATTGGCCAGCAGCGGCTCGGCGGAGAGCACGTCCTGCATCTGCACGGCGTAGTCCTCCCAGTCGGTGGCGCAGTGCAGGTAGCCGCCGGGCGCCAGACGCGAGGCGATCAGCCGGACAAAGGGCCCCTGCACCAGACGCCGCTTGTGGTGGCGCTTCTTGGGCCAGGGATCGGGAAAATAGATATGCACGCCGGCCAGAGACGCTTCGGGGATCATGTCCCGCAGCACCTCCACCGCGTCGTGCTGGACGATGCGCAGATTGTGCAGGCCGCCCTCGTCGATGAGCTTGCACAGGCTGCCCACGCCAGGGGCGTGCACCTCGATGCCGACGAAATCCTCGTCCGGCCGCGCCCGCGCGATCTCGGCGGTGCTGGCGCCCATGCCGAAGCCGATCTCCACGATGTGCGGCGCGGTGCGCCCGAACACCGCGTCCAGATCCACCGGCGCCGGCCGGTAGTCCAGGCCCACGCGGGGCATCATCTCGTCGAGGAAACGGTGCTGGGCCTCGGACATGCGGCCCTGACGCAGCACGAAGCTGCGGATGGACTGGGAGGTCAGGCGCGGCGCGGAGGCGCCCTCCGGCGCGTCGGCCGGCTGGGCGTCGGCGGGGATGTGCGGCGTGTCGTTCATGGATCGTGCGGGCAGACGCGGCGCCACGCGCCGCGGGTCATCTGGGGAAAGTCTTCGGTGCGCGTGGGCCGGCGCTCAGCTGCCGATGAGGCCGGTGGTGGGCGAGCTCGGGCTGGCGGTGTAGAACTTGCGGGGCATGCGCCCGGCCAGGAAGGCCTCGCGCCCGGCCTCGACACCCTTCTTCATGGCGGCGGCCATGCGCACCGGGTCCTGGGCCAGGGCAATGGCAGTGTTCATCAGCACCCCGTCGCAGCCCAGCTCCATGGCGATGGCGGCGTCCGACGCCGTGCCGACGCCCGCGTCCAGCAGCAGCGGCAGCTTCACCGCGTCGCGCACCAGCTGCACGTTCCACGGGTTGAGCACGCCCATGCCGGAGCCGATCAGCGAGGCCAGGGGCATCACCGCCACACAGCCGATGTCTTCCAGCATCTTGGCCTGGATCGGGTCGTCGGAGCAGTACACCATCACCTCGAAGCCCTCCTTCACCAGCGTGCGCGCCGCCTGCAGGGTCTCGGGCATGTTGGGGTAGAGGGTGTGGGGATCGCCCAGCACTTCCAGCTTGACCAGGCGGTGGTCATCCAGCAGCTCCCGCGCCAGGCGCAGGGTGCGCACCGCGTCCTCGGCCGAATAACAGCCGGCGGTGTTGGGCAGATAGGTGAATTCCGACGGCGGCAGCGCGTCCAGCAGGCTGGGCGCGTTCGGATCCTGGCCGATGTTGGTGCGGCGGATCGCCACCGTCACGATCTGCGCGCCGCTCGCCAACACCGCCTCGCGGGTCTGGGCAAAATCCCGGTACTTGCCGGTGCCCACCAGCAGCCGGGAGGAATAGCGCTTGCCTGCAATCGTCAGTGCATCGTCCATGGGAAGATCCGTCGCGAAAAATTCTGGGGAATGAAGCCGGAGAGGAAGAACGCCGGGCCGCAGACCGGGCGCCGCGGGCCTAGCCGCCGCCCACCGCCACCACGATCTCGAGCCGGTCACCGTCCGCCAGCGCGGTGCCGGCGTGCAGGCCCTTGGGCACGATGTCGCCATTGCGCTCCACGGCCACCCGCTTGCCCACCAGCCCCATGCTCGTCAGCAGCTCGAACACCGTGGCCGGCGCCGGCAGCACACGCGCCTCGCCATTGACCATGAGGGACAGGACAGCGCCGCCGGGCGGCCGGGAATCGGTAAACATCGGCACAGTTTACCACGCCCATCCCGGTTGCCCCCCGGCCGCCGGATGCGTACAATCCTCGTCCTTCGAGCGGGCGTCGTATAATGGTAATACCCTAGCTTCCCAAGCTAGAGCCGTGGGTTCGATTCCCATCGCCCGCTCCACATCGAATTCCGGCAGGTTGTTGATCTGCAAGCAAAA
>DAOQMM010000035.1:0-9055 GCA_035335645.1 Rhodocyclaceae bacterium
AGGAAGCGGCGGAAGGCCATGGCCGTGCGGTAGCGCAGGATCATGTTCTTCTGCATCTGCGGGCGGCGCAGGTCGATCACCCGGTGGGTGAGGCGGGTGGTCTCGGAGAGGTTTTCCTCGTCGAGCTGGAAGGGCGGCGTGGCGGAGACGTTGAGGACTTCGATCTCGTGACACAGGACTTCGATCTCGCCAGAGACGAGCTGGCTGTTCTCGGTGCCGGCCGGCCGGCGGCGCACCTTGCCGGTGATTTTGAGGACGAACTCGTTGCGCACCGACTCGGCCACCTGGAACATCTCCGGGCGGTCCGGATCGCACACCACCTGGACCAGGCCTTCCCGGTCGCGCAGGTCGATGAAGATCACGCCGCCGTGGTCGCGACGACGGTGGACCCAGCCGCAGAGGGTGACGATCTGGTCGAGGTAGGCGGCGGAGACAAGGCCGCAGTATTGAGTTCGCATGGTGGGATCTAGGTTCTTGAGGAAACGGAACGCGGCTGACGGGGCAGCCGCGGCTTACGGATTCTGCAGGGCCGGCGTGGCCGCGTGCGATGGCGCGGGCGCCCGGTGGGGCGGCGGCGCAACGACGCCCATGGAGATGATGTACTTGAGAGCCTCATCCACGCTCATGTCGAGTTCGATGGCGTCGCGGCGCGGCAGCATCAGGAAGAAGCCCGACGTGGGGTTGGGCGTGGTGGGCACATAGACGCTGACGAAATCGCTGCCCAGATGGTGGGCTGCGTCGCCCCCAGGGATGCCGGTCTGGAAGCCGATGGTCCACATCCCTTCACGGGGATATTGGATCAGCAGCGCCTTGCGGAACGCCTGACCATTGCTGGAAAGCAGGGTGTCGGAGACCTGCTTGACGCTGTAATAGATGGATTTCACCACCGGGATGCGCGACAGCAGCTTTTCCCAGAACTTCACCAGGTGTTGGCCGACGAAGTTGGCTGCCGCGAGGCCGGTGAGCAGGATGAGCAGCAGGGACACCACGACGCCGATCCCCGGCACGTGAAAGCCGATGAAGGCCTCCGGGCGCACTGAGGGGGGCACCACCAGCAGGATCTGGTCGAGGGTATTGACGATCCAGGCCAGCACCACGGCGGTGATGACCAGCGGAATCCAGATCAGCAGGCCGGTGACGAAGTATTTTTTCATCGGGTCAGGTCGGTTTCCACAACCTTCAGTGACAGGCGCAACTGCCGCCACAGGGCGTGGCCGGTGCGTCCGCCTTGGCCGGCTCGGCCTTGGAGGCAGACGAACTGCCGCCCTTGAAGTCGGTGGCATACCAGCCATTGCCCTTAAGCTGGAAGCCGGGCGCCGTGAGCTGCTTGGCGTAGCTGTCGGCGCCACAGGACGGGCAGGTGGTGAGCGGGGCGTCGCTCAGTTTCTGGAGGTGGTCTTTCTGAAAGCCGCAAGCGTTGCAGCGATACGCGTAGATGGGCATGACGAACTCCCGGAAGTCAATTCGGTGAAGTTTAGCGCATCGCAACATCGGGCGAAACAGGCGCGCATTCAGGCACTTGGGGGTGAGGGGCGAAGTTTCAAGCCCCGCGGGGCCTGCACGGGGTGATCGGCAGACGTGCCGCGCGTCAGAATCCGCCCAGCCAGGCGTCCGTGAGCGGGCGGCCCCAGTACAGCGCCAGCAGGCCGGCGGCCGCCAGATAGGGGCCGAAGGGGATCGGAACCTCCCGGCCGTGACGCCGGAACACGATCAGCCCGACGCCCACCAGCGCACCGACGACGGAGGAGAGGAGAATCGTCAGGGGAAGGATCTGCCACCCGAACCAGGCGCCGATGGCCGCCAGCAGCTTGAAATCGCCGTAGCCCATGCCTTCCTTGCCGGTGGTGAGCTTGAACAGCCAATAGACCGACCACAGGGTGAGATAGCCTGCCGCCGCGCCGACCACTGCATCGGGCAGCGTTGCAAATGCTTGCTGAAGGTTGAGTAACAGCCCCAGCCACAGCAACGGGAGGGTGATGCTGTCGGGCAGGAGCTGCGTGTCCAGATCGATGAAGGTCAGGGCGATCATGGCCCACACGAAGGCCAGGGCGCCCAGCCCGGCTGCGCCGAAACCGAAATGCCAGGCGGTGATCCCGGACAGCATGGCACAGATCACTTCCACCAACGGATACCTCAGGCTGATGGGCGCACTGCAATGCCGGCAGCGACCCCGCAGGAGCAGGTAGCTGACCACCGGGATGTTCTCGAGCGCAGAAATCAGATGGCCGCAATGGGGGCAGCGGGAGCGCGGAGTGGCCAGATTGAACGGATCGGCGCCCTCGCCGGCTTCGCCTCGCAGGGCCGCGGCTTCGGCCTGCCACTCCCGTTCCATCATGATGGGCAGGCGGTGGATGACGACGTTGAGGAAGCTGCCGACGAACAGTCCGAGCAGCACGCAGACGGCCGTGAAGACCGGAGGTTCGGTAAAGATCTGCATGGATCGAGACGGGCCCGGGCGTCAGCCGCCCACGACGGCACCCAGCTTGAAAATGGGCAGGTACATGGCCACCACGAGACCGCCGATCACCACACCGAGGAAGACCATGATCATCGGTTCGAGCAACTGGCTGAGGCCGGCGACGGCATCGTCCACTTCCCGCTCGAAGAATTCGGCGACCTTGCCGAGCATGGAGTCGAGCTGGCCGGATTCTTCACCGATGGACACCATCTGAACCACCATGGTGGGGAACACCAGGGAATTCTGCATGGACACGGTGAGGCTGGTACCGGTGCTGACATCGGACTGGATCTGTTTGGTGGCGGTCTTGTAGACGATGTTGCCGGCCGCACCGCCGACGGAGTCGAGGGCTTCCACGAGCGGTACGCCGGCGGCGAACATTGTGGACAGGGTACGGGTCCAGCGTGCGATGGTGGCCTTGCGCACCACTTCGCCGATCACCGGAATCTGCAGGATCGCCCGGTCTACGGCGATCTGCATGGCCTGCGAGCGTTTGTAAGTGAACGAGATGCCGAAGACGGTACCCGCGAGGATGCCGAAGAACAGGTACCAATACTCGACGAAAAAGTCGGAAATGGCGATGACGACCATTGTTGGCGCGGGCAGATCCGCGCCGAAACTGGTGAAGACCTTCTTGAACTCGGGCACCACGAACAGCATCATCACCGCGATGACCAGCGCAGCTACCACGACTACCGCGATGGGGTAGAACATGGCCGACTTGATCTTGGACTTGATCGCCAGCATCTTTTCCTTGTAGGTGGCGAGGCGATCGAGCAGCGAGTCGAGGATGCCGGCCTGTTCGCCAGCAGCCACCAGGTTGCAGAACAGGGCGTCGAAATACAGAGGATGTCGGCGGAATGCCTGGGACAGACTGCTGCCAGTTTCAACGTCCGAGCGGACTTCGTTGAGCAGGCGGGCAAAGGACGGATTGCCGCAACCCTTGATGGCGATGTCGAAAGACTGGAGCAGGGGAACGCCGGAGCGCATCATTGTGGACAGTTGCCGGGTGAACAGGGCGATGTCCTTGTCGGTGATCTTCTTGCCACGGGCGAAGGCCTGCTTGGTGATCTTGTGGGCCAGGATCCCCTGGCGGCGCAATACCGTCTGGACCACATTGGGAGTGGTCGCGCGCATTTCTCCGCGGATGATCTTGCCGGTCTTGTCCTTGCCTTCCCAGACGAAGAGGAATTCCTTGGCGGTGACGGGAGCGCGGGAGGACGTCTTTTTGGGTACGGTGGCCATCAAAAACTTTCGCGGGAGGCGGTCACTCGTTGGTGCAGGCGAGGACTTCGGTCAGGGAGGTGACGCCCTGCTTGACCTTGAGCAACCCCGACTGGCGCAGATCTTTCACGCCCTCGAGCTGGGCCTGGGCCGCGATGTCCATGGAGTTGCCGTTCGTCATGATTATACGTGCGATCTCTTCCGAGATCGGCATCACCTGGTAAATGCCGACCCGTCCCTTGTAGCCGGAGCCCTTGCACCGTTCGCACCCCTTGGGCCCATAGGGTTGCCAGGTGCCGTCCAGATCCTGTTCGGTGAATCCCGCGGTGAGCAGGGCTTCGATCGGAATGTCCATCGGCTGCTTGCACGAGCACAGACGCCGGGCCAGGCGCTGGGCGGTGATCAGGATCACTGACGACGCAATGTTAAACGGCGCGACGCCCATGTTTCTTAAGCGTTCCAGCGTGGAGGGCGCATCGTTGGTGTGCAGCGTGGAAAGCACCAGGTGGCCGGTCTGGGCGGCCTTGATGGAAATTTCGGCGGTTTCCAGATCCCGGATTTCGCCCACCATGATGACATCCGGATCCTGCCGGAGGAAGGCGCGCAGGGCCGACGCGAAGGTGAGGCCGGCCTTTTCGTTCACGTTGACCTGGTTGATCCCGGGGAGGTTGATTTCCGCCGGGTCTTCGGCGGTGGAGATGTTCACGCCGGCCTTGTTGAGGATGTTCAGGCAGGTGTAAAGAGACACCGTCTTGCCGCTGCCGGTGGGGCCGGTGACGAGCACCATGCCGTAGGGGCGCTCGACGGCGGCGAGCAGGGCTTCGCGCTGATCAGGATCGTAGCCGAGGGCGTCGATGCCCAGCATGGCTGACGTGGGATCGAGGATGCGCATCACGATCTTTTCGCCGTGCAGGGTCGGCAGGGTCGAGACGCGGAAGTCGATGGCCTTGTTCTTGGACAGGACGAGCTTCATTCGACCGTCCTGGGGCACCCGCTTTTCGGAGATGTCCAGGCGCGAGATGACCTTGATCCGCGCGGCGATCTTTTCCTTGAGCACCAACGGCGGCTGGGCGATCTCCCGCAGGATGCCGTCGGTGCGGAAACGGATGCGGTAGTACTTCTCGTAGGGTTCGAAGTGGACGTCGGAGGCGCCTTCGTTGATGGCGTCGATGAGCAGCTTCTGGATGAAGCGCACCACCGGGGCGTCGTCTACCTCCGAGTTAACGTCCTCGATCTGGGCTTCCGAGGCGCCTTCCTTGCCCAGCAGATCCATGTCGAACTCGTCGCCCGTCATGTCCTTGAGGACGGTGGACGCGGATTCGGACAGGCGCTCGACCAACTCGACGAGCTTGGGCGCCTCGACGACCACCGGGTCCACGGCGAGACCGCTCTGGAAGCGGATTTCGTCGAGCACCCGCAGGTTCGACGGATCGGCCATCGCGAGGGTGAGGCGGTTGCCGCGGCGCCCCAGGGGAACGGCCTGGTGCTTGGCCATCAGCTTGCGGTCGATGGCGTCGAGGGCGAAATGAGCTTCATCGAAGCTGCCCAGATCCAGCAGCGGATAACCAAAGGTGGCGGCGCTGAAGCGGGCGACCTCGGCGGCGCTGATCAGTCCACGCTTGATGGCCTCGATGATGAATTCGTTGGGATTGCCGGAGGGCGTCGTGCAGGACAGGGCCTCGGATTCCATGAGGCGACCGTGCTGGACGAGGGCGCGGGCGAGCCCGCTCAGGGCGACTTGAGGCGACGCGGACATGCCGGGCTGGGGGCGTGAGGGGGTGTGGGTGGAATTGGGCGGATCATGCCGCCCGGCGGTGGGCTTGTAAAGCCGCACTCACAGTGTTTTTATCCGGCGCTGCGCGGGCGGAACAGGCGGGCGTTCTTGATGCGCCGGTCTTCGGCCTGGATGACTTCGATGGGGACGCCGGCAATGCGCACGGAGACACCGGATTCAGGAATGTCCTGGAGATGTTCCAGAAGCAGGCCATTGAGGGTCTTGGGCCCGTCCACCGGCAGGGCCAGGCCGAGCTTGCGATTGAGGGTGCGGATCGTCTGGCTGCCATCGGCGATGACACTGCCGTCCTTGTTCCAGGCCAGTTTGTCGGAGGCGTCCGGCGCGCTGGTGGTGAATTTGCCGATGAGTTCCTCGATGATGTCTTCGAGGGTCACGAGACCCAGCAGTTCGCCGTACTCGTCCACCACCAGGCCGATGCGTTCGCGGTTTTCCTGGAAGAACTGGAGCTGGGAGTAGATCGGCGTGCTGGCCGGAATGAAATACGGGGGCGACAGCATGCCGCGGATGTCCGCCGCATCCACCGGGTGTTCGAGGGATTGGGCGAGGATGCGCCTGACATGGAGGACGCCCGCGACTGCGTCCATGTGCGCGTCGAATACCGGGATGCGCGTGTGATAGCAGGTGGCGATCTGGTGCAGGATCACGTCGCGGGGCTGGGAGAGGTCCAGGGCCTCGATCTGATGGCGGGGAATCATCACGTCCTCGACGGTGATGTCCTCCAGTTCGAACAGATTGACCAGGATGCTGCGGTGCTTGGGCGGGATGAAGGAGCCGGCTTCCAGCACGATGGTGCGCAATTCCTCGGTGGACATGGGCTGATTCTCGCCCTCGCCGTTCGATTGCAGGCGGAACAGCCTGAGCAGGCCGGCAACGAACAGGTTCACGAACCAGATCACGAAATACAGCCCGCGCAGCAGGATCGACAGGGGATAGCTCACGACGCACGCCATGTGATCGGCGTGGTTGGCACCAATGACCTTGGGCGTGATCTCCGAGAACACGAGGATCAGGAAGGTGACGCCCAGGGTGCTCACACCCAGGGCCCATTCCTCGTTACCGAAGAGCTGGATGGTGATCACGCTCACCAGCGTGGCCGAGGCGGCGTTGATGAGGTTGTTGAACAGCAGGATGATGCCCAGCAGCTTGTCGGTCTGGCCGAGCAGATCAAGGGCGAGGCGGGCGCCGCGGGAACCCTGCTTGGCCAGCGTGCGCAGGCGGTAGCGGTTGGCCGCCATCATGGCCGTTTCGGCCATCGAGAAAAAACCGGATAGCGCCAGCAGGGCTGCCAGGATGGCGGACTGGACGGAGAGGGGGATGCTGTCCAAGCGAGGACGGGGAGATGACGACCGGCCGAGTATTCAGCCCGGATGGGGCCTTGTCAAGCGGCGCGCCCGAGCAGCACCTCGGCGACGAAGCGGCTGCCCACGTAGGCCAGCATCAGGGCCACGAAGCCCGCCAGCGTCCAGCGCAGGGCCTTGCGACCGCGCCAGCCGCGGGTGTGGCGACCGATCAGGAGTCCGCCGAAGATCAGCCACGACAGGATCGCGAAGACGGTCTTGTGATCGAAGCGGAAGGCACGTCCGAAGAGCACTTCCGAGAACAGGACGCCGGACCCCACAGTGAGGGTGAGCAGCACGAAGGCGATGCCGATCAGCCGGAACAGCAGGGCCTCCATGGTCAGCAGCGGCGGCAGGGAGGCGAAGGCGCGGCTCAGGCGGGCGCCGTGCAGGCGCCGTTCGGCCACCGACATGAGCAGGGCATGGAGCGCAGCCAGGGTGAACAGGCTGTAGGCCAGCATGGCCACCACGAAGTGAGCGCGGAACAGGGGCGAGTGGGCGTTCTCCAGAACGTGCTGTTCCGGAAAGAAGGCCGGCAGCAGCGCGCACAGGGCCGCAGCCGGCATGGCCAGGGCCTGCAGGCCGTCGAGGCGGGCGTAGAGGCTCTCGATCCAGTAAAAGAGCACCGCCAGCCATAGCATCAGGGACAGGGCCAGACTGAAACCGAAGACCATGCCATTGGAGGCGAAGAAGGCATGATGCAGCGCGAAGCCGTGAGCGCCGAGGGCGGCCAGCAGCGCGCCCCGTTCCCAGGGAAGAAGTTCCTGACGGGGGCCGAGGGCAGGCTGAAGCCAGCGGGATCGCCAGAAATGCAGGCCCAGCAGGGCGTACAGGGAGGCGGGGAGGAGATGCAGTAGAATGACCGGCATCGTTCAAGTTTACTCCAAGGCCCCGGTCACGAACCATCATGCTGGACAACCTCACCACGCGCCTGGCCAAAGTCGTCAAGACCCTCCGGGGTCAGGCCCGCCTCACCGAAGACAACATCCAGGATGCCCTGCGCGAGGTGCGCATGGCCCTGCTGGAAGCCGACGTCGCCCTGCCGGTCGTCAAGGATTTCATCGCCCGGGTCAAGGAAAAGGCCGTCGGCACCGAGGTCATCTCCTCCCTCACGCCGGGCCAGGCCCTTGTTGGCGTGGTGCACCGGGAGCTCACCGAGCTGATGGGGGGGGCCCATACGGGGCTCAACCTGGCGACCCAGCCGCCGGCCATCATCCTCATGGCAGGTCTGCAGGGGGCGGGCAAGACCACCACCACCGGCAAGCTCGGCAAGCTGCTCGTGGAGCGGATGAAGAAGAAGGTGCTGGCGGTGTCCACCGACGTCTATCGTCCTGCGGCCATCGCCCAGTTGCAGACCGTCGCCCAGCAGGCCGGCGTCGAGTTCTTCCCGTCCACGCCGGACCAGAAGCCCGTGGACATCGCCCTCGCAGCGGTGGATTACGCCCGCCGGCACTACATGGACGTGCTGCTGGTGGATACCGCCGGGCGGCTTGCCATCGACCAGGCGATGATGGACGAGATCAAGGCGCTGCACGCTGCGGTCAATCCCGTCGAGACCCTCTTCGTGGTGGACGCGATGCTGGGTCAGGACGCGGTCAACACTGCCCGCGCCTTCAACGAGGCGCTGCCCCTCACGGGCGTGGTGCTCACCAAGCTGGACGGCGATTCCCGCGGCGGCGCGGCGCTGTCGGTACGGCATGTCACCGGAAAGCCCCTCAAGTTCGCAGGCGTGGGCGAGAAGCTCGCCGGCCTGGAGGAATTCCACCCCGAGCGGATGGCCAGCCGCATCCTGGGCATGGGCGACATCCTGTCCCTGGTGGAGGACGCCCGCCGTGGCGTGGACGAGGAGAAGGCCAAGCAGTTTGCCCAGAAGCTCAAGAGCGGCAAGGGTTTCGATCTCAACGATTTCAAGGACCAGATCGGCCAGATGCGCAAGATGGGCGGCCTCAGCAGCATGCTCGACAAGCTCCCCGCCCAGTTCGCCCAAGCCGCGGGCCAATTGCAGGGCGGCGTGGAGGAAAAGGCGATCCGCCGCATCGAGGGCATCATCAACGCCATGACGCCGCTGGAGCGGACCAAGCCCGAGCTGATCAAGGCCTCCCGCAAGCGCCGCATCGCCACCGGTGCCGGGGTGACCGTGCAGGAGGTCAACCGCCTCCTCAGCCAGTTCGAGCAGACCCAGAAGATGATGAAGCAGTTCTCCAAGGGCGGCATGCAGAAGATGATGCGCGCCATGAAGGG
>DAOQMM010000035.1:9155-30399 GCA_035335645.1 Rhodocyclaceae bacterium
TGATGAAGCAGTTCTCCAAGGGCGGCATGCAGAAGATGATGCGCGCCATGAAGGGCCTGATGCCCGGGGGCGGACTGCGCTGAGATCCGGTGCGCCCGACGGGGCGTCCACGTGCCTTCCCATGCCTGAAACCCTTTACGGGCGTGCCTACACGGCACTCATGACGGTCGACCCGGCGGTCAAGGCGGCGCGGGTGGCCGTCCTCGTGGCCGACTGGCAGGCCGGCCGGCTGCCGGCGGCGGACGGTCGTGACGCCCCCGTCCTTGCTGTGCCCGATGCCGGCCGGCCCGCACGGCCGGCGCTCCTGCCTCACACCGACCTGCCCCGTCGCAAGCCCACCACGCCGGAAGGCCACGCGGCGCTCCTCCACGCCATCGCTCACATCGAGTTCAATGCCATCAACTTGGCCCTGGACTGCGTGTATCGCTTCCGTAGCCTGCCGGACGAGTTTTACGCCGGCTGGCTGCAGGTTGCGGCGGAGGAAGCGGATCACTTCGCGCGGGTGTGCACCCGGCTGGCCGCGCTGGGGCATGCCTACGGCGATTTCCCGGCCCATCGGGGCCTGTGGGACATGGCGGTGAAGACCGCTGAGGACCCCCTTGCACGTATGGCCCTGGTGCCGCGCGTGTTGGAAGCCCGTGGACTGGACGCCACGCCGCCCATCGTGGCGGCCCTGCACCGCATCGGCGACGCGGACAGCATCGCCGTGCTGGACATCATCCTGCGGGACGAGGTGGGCCACGTGGCCCTGGGGGATCGCTGGTTCCGCCACCTGTGCGCGGAGCGCGGGCTTGAGCCCGAAGCAACCTATCTGGCGCTGATGGCGGATTTCGACGCGCCGTGGCCGCCCGGGCCCCTGAACGTTGAAGCCCGCCGGCGGGCGGGCTTCAGTGCCGCAGAGATCGTCCGGCTGGAGGCCGGACGTCCGCGCGGCAAGGTGCCTCAGAGCGAGCCATAGGAGTGCAGGCCGGACAGGAACATGTTCACGCCGACAAAGGCGAAGGCCGTCACCAGCAGTCCCACCACCGCCCACCAGGCCAGCAGCGCGCCGCGCAGGCCCTTGGTGAGGCGGATGTGCAGCCACGCGGCGTAGTTGAGCCACACGATGAAGGCCCAGGTTTCCTTGGGATCCCACTGCCAGTAGGTGCCCCAGGCTTCCGCCGCCCACAGGGCGCCGAGGATGGTGGCAATGGTGAAGAAGGCGAAACCGATGGCGATGGCCTTGTACATCACGTCGTCCAGCACCTCGGGCGCCGGTAGACGGCTGGCGAGCAGGCCGCGCCGCACCAGCAGGTCCGCCACCCCGATCATCGCGGCCAGCGCAAAGGCGCCGTAGCCGATGAAATTGGCCGGCACATGGACCTTCATCCAGTAACTCTGCAGCGCCGGGATCAGCGGCTGGATCTCCTGCGCTTCGCGGGAAAAGGTGTACCAGAGCAGGAAGCTCACCGCGGCCGAGATCACCAGCAGCACGAAGGCGCCCATCCGCCGCGTGGCGTAGCGGCCCTCGTAATACAGGTAGAGCAGGGACGTGAGCAGGGTGAACAGCACGAAGACTTCGTACAGGTTGCTGAGGGGGATGTGGCCCACGTCGCGGCCGATCAGGTAGCTCTCGTACCAGCGCACGAAGAGACCCGTGGTGCCGAAGGTGGCGGAGGTCCAGGTCAGCGCGGAGCCGGTCTTCTCGGCGAAGTCGGAGCGGGCGGCGAGGCCCAGGCCGTAGCTTCCGGTGGCGACGAAGACCAGGGCGCTCATCCACATGATGGCGGTCTGGCTGGACAGGAAATACTTGAGCAGGAAGATCTTTTCGGCCCGCGCCAGATCGCCTTCGTAAAGCCCGACGCTTGTCAGGGCGAGGGCGGCGACGGCGGCCAGGAAGAGGCGGAAGGGCTTCCAGCGCCAGCCCACGGCGATCACGGCCGGCACCACGAGGGCCAGGATGGCCATGTCGTAGACGTCCATGAAGCCACCGTACTGACGCAGGGCAAACATGCCGCCGCCCGCCACGGCCAGGGCATACAGCCAGTCGCCGGGCTGGAGGCGGCGCAGCAGGGAAGGAGTGTCCGGGTGGGCGATGTCCATGCGGATTACCTCGGTTCGATGGCAGGTGGAGCGTCTGCCGGAGGGGTGAAGCGGGTGGCAAGGGCGTCCCGGTGGGCGGCGAAGGCCGTGTCCACGTCCAGGGACTTGCGGTTGGAGCTGAGGGCCACGAGGGCCTCGCCAGAGTGTTTGACGAGCACGAAGAGGCGGCGTTCCCGGATGTAGAGCATGGCGAACACGCCCAGCACCAGCAGCAGGGAGCCGAGATAGACGATGGGCTTGCCCGGTGAGCGGGTGGCCTGGAGGACCGTGGCGCGCACTTCGTCGAAGCGGTCGAGCTGGAAGAGGAGGGGCGCGCCGTAGTGCTGGCTGTCGCTGGCGGCGTTGAGGCTGTCACGCACGAAACGGGCGTATTGCGCGTCGTTCTTGAGGGGCGGCAGGCCGGCGTCCTGACGGGCGAGCTGCCAGGCTTCCCAGGTCACCCCTTCCAGGACCTTGATGAAGACGCCGGCGGCGCGGTCGCGCTCGCCTTCCGGGATGGTGCTTTCGATGAATTTGCCGACGCTCTCGAAGCCGCCGCGGGCGAACAGGTCGAGGGTGCGACGGGCGGTTTCCTGCAGGCGTTCACGCAGGGCTGCGTCGTCGCCCCGGTCCAGGGCAGTGGCGGCAAAGCGGCGGGCCAACTCGTCATGGCGGCGGGGGTCGAGGAGCACCCGGCGCAAGGCGAACCAGGCATCAGCCTTCTGATCGGCGTCCACCGGGATGCGCATGAAGCGGAAGGGCGCGTCGGGCGTGTCGCGCATGCCGGCGAGCAGATACCAGGCACCGTCCTGGGCGATGGGCTGCATGTAGGTCTGATATTCCCGCGCCTGGCCGGTGTTGTCGCGCAGCTTGTACTGGAAGCTCGGGCCTACATTGTGAAGATCCTTCGGCGCCGTGCTGCGAGCACCGCTGCCCAGATGCTTCTCCAGCGTGCCGAGGGTGCCGGACGCCGCGCCCGTGTCGGGATCGGCGAGGTTTTCCACGTTGAAGGGGCGGAAGGCAATGAGCTCCAGGGTCAGGTCCAGGCCATTGCGCTTCAGGGGCAGCGAATCACCGACGGCGACGTCAACGGACTGATCCGGCGTGCCGTCGACGCGCAGGTCGCGTGCCAGCAGGCGCAGGCGCGAGCCGCCATCTTCGAAGCTCGCCTGATAGAGCATGATGCCGTCCACCTCGACAGGCTTGTTGACCTCGATGGTCTTCTCGTAGGTCTTGCCATCCGCGCCGGTGATGAGGACGTCGCTGGCGAAGCGCTTGGGCATCCCGGAATCGTAGTGTTCCAGCGTGAACTTGCGCAGGGACACGGTGAAGGGCAGGTCCTGGAGCAGGATGCCGTCCTTCACGTTGAGCACCGCGACGTTGCTGCTCTTGCCTTCGGGGACGAAGACGTTGCCGCGGAAGCTCCAGTTGTCCCGGCCCAGGCGACTCTCGGGCCCGATGTCGGCGATCAGCTGGTTACCGCTGGTGGTGTGCTTGCCACCCAGGGCCATCTGGACCTTGAGGGGCAGGTTGCCGTCCAGCAGGCCGCCCAGGCAGATGAGGAGGATGGCCGCATGGGCCAGGAAGTAGCCGATGCGGCTCCAGCTCCCCTGCCGGCCGGCGAACAGGACGCCGTCGTCACGGACGTTCTCGCGGAAGCGGAAGCCATTGCGGATGAGGTGCTCACGGGTAAAGCGGGCCGCCTCGTCGAAGGGGAGGCCGACGGCCAGAAGGGCATGATGCTGGAAGGCGGCCAGGGAGGTTTCCCGCGCATGCTCGCGGAAGCTGCGCATGTCCTTGAGCATCGGGCGGGTCTGGCGGACGATGCAGGCGCCGGTGGACAGGACCAGGAAACCGAGGATGAGCAGGAACCAGGCGGCGTTGTAGACCGCGTAGAGTCCGAGCTTTTCAAATACCGGGAACCAGAACGGTCCGAACTGGTTGAGGTAATTGTTATAGGGCTCGTTCTGCTTGATCACCGTGCCGATGATCGAGGCGATGGCCAGGACCGTCAGCAGGCTGATCGCAAAGCGCATCGAGCTCAGGAGTTCGTAAGTCTTGCGAAGGGTGCTGCGCTGCATGGCTGGGGTGGGCGATGGAGGCGGAGAGCAGTGTGACGGCCGACGAGCGTGCCGAATGAAAAAGGGGTGGTCGAAACCACCCCTTTTTAGCGTCGGCGCGTCGGGATTGCGTTGATTCAGCGCAAGCCGGCGGCGAAGTCGGAAACGGCCTTGATTTCCGGATCGGTCATCTTGAGGGCAATGGTGCGCATCATCTTGGCCGGATCGTTGGCACGCTCACCTGCACGGAAGGCCTTCAGCTGGGCTTCGGTGTAATCGGCAAACTGACCGCCGATACGCGGGAACTGGGCGGGCAGGCCGGCACCGGCGGGGCCGTGGCAGGCTGCACAGGCGGGGATGCCGCGCTTCAGGTCGCCGGCACGCCAGAGCTTCTGACCGAGCTCGATGCTGGCCTTGTTCTTGGCCGCCTCGGGCTTGAGGGTCTGGCTGCCGAAGTAGGCGGCGAGGCCGGTGATGTCGTCGTCGGACAGGGGCGCCGCCATGCCGCCCATGACCGGGTTGGCGCGTTCGGCGGGCTTGCCGTCCACACTCTTGAAGTTCTTGAGCTGTTTGGCGAGGTATTCCGGATGTTGCCCTGCCAGCTTCGGATTGGTGGGAATCTGGCTGTTGCCGTCGGCACCGTGGCAGGCGCCGCAGACCTGTTCGGCGGTCATTTTGGCCTTGGCCAGGTCGGGCTGGGCGGGAGCCTTCTCTTCAGCCTGGACCGCCGTGGCGGCCAGAAGCAGCGAAAGCAGCAGGGAACGCTTGATCATGATGTCCTCGGAAGCCAAGAATGGTGGTGTCTCAAACCTGTTATTCTATAGCAACTTCCGTTATTTGCGCGATGCCTGCGTTGTGCGCCGCGCCGTCTGCCGCGAGCGCCCGCGATGGGCCCGCCTCACCTCATGTCCCTGTTCCGCAACGCCCGCTTCGAGATTTCCATTGCCAAGCCCAGCGGCCTGCCCCCGCCCAACGGTGCGGAGGTTGCCTTTGCCGGGCGTTCCAACGCGGGCAAGTCAAGTGCCATCAATACGCTGGCCAATCATACCCGGCTGGCTTTCGTGTCCAAGACGCCCGGCCGCACGCAACTGATCAACTTCTTCCGGTTGCAGAATGGCGCAGTTCTGGTGGATCTGCCGGGCTACGGCTACGCCCAGGTACCGGAGGCAGTCCGCCGCCAGTGGCAGCATCTGCTGGAAAACTACCTCACGCGCCGCCCGAACCTGATCGGACTGGTGCTGATCATGGATTCCCGTCATCCCCTCACCGAGCGGGACCAGGCGATGATCGGCTGGTTCGCCCCGAGCGGCCGTCCGATGCATGTGCTCCTGACCAAATCCGACAAGCTTTCCCGCAACGAGGCTGCTGCCACGCTGACGGCGGTACGGCGCGAACTTGCGCCCTTGGGCAGCCAGGTCACGGTGCAGCTCTTCTCCAGCCTCAAGAAGACGGGCATCGAGGAGGTGGAGCAGGTGGTGGGGGCGTGGCTGGCGCCGGCGCAGGATCCCGCCTGAATTTTTCATGACGA
The DNA here is from genome assembly GCA_035335645.1 of Rhodocyclaceae bacterium. GTDB lineage: Bacteria > Pseudomonadota > Gammaproteobacteria > Burkholderiales > Rhodocyclaceae > Zoogloea. Next base: position 14,805 of record DAOQMM010000035.1, read on the forward strand.
GCAACATTTTTCACTCGGCGTCACGACGACCGGGTGAGATCATCGCGCATCGCTCGTAAGAGCCCTCCCGTTCGTCCAATCATGACGTCCTCCATGCACCTGCAACCGATCATCCTCTCCGGCGGCTCCGGCACCCGCCTGTGGCCCCTGTCGCGCGAGCAATACCCCAAGCAGCTCCTCGCCCTGGTGGGGCACGAGACCATGCTCCAGGCCACCGCGGGCCGGCTGGCCGGCTTTGCCGGCGCGCTGCCGGTCGAACAGGCACCCCTCGTCGTGTGTAACGAGGAATACCGATTCGTCACCGCTGAACAACTGCGTGCCTGCGGGCGCGGCGGCCGCGACATCGTCCTCGAACCGGCCGGACGCAACACCGCCCCTGCCCTGACTCTCGCCGCCCTTGCCGTGGAAGAGGCCGACCCGGTCCTGCTGGTGATGCCCGCCGACCACGTCATCCGCGATCTGGCCGGCTTCCAGCGGGCGATCGCCACCGGCATCCCGGCCGCCCTCGCTGGCGCCATCGTCACCTTCGGCATCGTTCCGGACCGTCCCGAAACCGGCTACGGCTACATCCGCTTCGGCGCCGAACGCAACGATGGCGCCCGCAGCATTGCCGCCTTCGTCGAAAAGCCCGACGCCGCCACCGCCCAGCGCTACCTGGACAGCGGCGAATACCTGTGGAACAGCGGCCTCTTCATGATGCAGGCGAGCACCTGGCTCAAAGCCATGGCCCACCTGCAGCCGGCCATGGAAGCCGCCTGCCGCGCCGCCTGGGCGGGCGGTTCGCGGGATGCCGATTTCGTGCGCCTGGACAAGGCCGCCTTCCTGGCCTGCCCGTCGGACTCCATCGACTACGCCATCATGGAAAAGCTCGCTGGCGCCGAGGGGCTCGGCATCCCGGGCTGTGTCGTCCCCATGAGTGCCGGCTGGTCGGACGTGGGCGCCTGGGACGCCCTGTGGCAGATCGCCGACAAGGACGAAGCCGGCAACACCGCGCGGGGCGACGTCCTCTTTGAAAACACCCGCAACACCCTCGTCCACGCCGACAGCCGCCTGGTGGCCTGCGTCGGGCTGGAAGACACCATCGTCGTCGAAACCCCCGACGCCGTGCTGGTGGCCCACAAGGAACGCACCCAGGACGTCAAGCAGATCGTCGCCCGTCTCAAGGCCGACCAGCGCAGCCAGGCCTCTGCCCACCGCAAGATCCACCGTCCGTGGGGCTGGTACGACTCCATCGACAGCGGCGAGCGCTTCCAGGTCAAGCGCATCGTGGTCAATCCCGGCGCGCGCCTGTCGCTGCAGATGCACTACCACCGGGCCGAGCACTGGATCGTCGTGAAGGGCACTGCCGAGGTGACCAACGGCGAGAAGACCTTCCTGCTGGGGGAGAACGAGTCGACCTACATCCCCCTGGGCCACGTGCATCGTCTGGCCAATCCGGGCAAGGTGCCGCTGGAGATCATCGAGGTGCAGTCCGGCAGTTACACCGGCGAGGACGACATCGTGCGGTTTGAGGATAAGTACGGGCGCGGCTGAACTCAGCAATGACGACGCGGACCGGCGTCAGGTCGGTTCCGCCAGGAAGCCGAAGCGGGCCGACACCTCGGCCCGCTTCAGTCGCCCGATGCTCACCCGCGTGTCGCGCCAACGGAGGTGCAGGGGCTCGGCGGAGTCCGGATTCCCTTCCAGGCCCTCCGCCATTGCAGCCAGATCCCGATCGTCCAGCAGACCGATGCCGTGCTCGCTGTCGAGCAGGAGACTGCCGTCGTCGTCCAGCCAGCCCGCCTGAAGCGCATCGACGGGCAGTCCGGTATGGGTTTCCAGGCTGCCGTCGGATCGCAGGCGAAGGACGTAAGGCGTGTATTCCAGGCTGACAAAGACCTTTTGCGGCCCGTTCTGGAAAAACCAGCGGCCGGTTTCATCCGCGCCGTAATTGCGGCCGATGAAGGCGCTCAGTCCGGCGTGGTGGATGATGCCGGTCGGAACGCGCCAGGCGCCCCGCCGGGTCAGGTGCAGCCATCCTCGGCAGTCAGGCACGTCTGGCCACTTCAGAAGGGCCTGACGGACGATGTCATCCATGGTGGGCGCGGTGCCGGCGAGGGCGGGGACTTACCAGAGCTTCCACCAGGCGCTCTTTTCGCCCGGCCGTGGCTGTCCGGAATAGAAGGCGCTGTTCGGATAGTTCTTGCGCAGGACCCGGTCGGCGTCGTCGCGCAGCTCGGTCAGTCCCATCGCGTCATAGGCCTTGATCATCAGGAACAGGCCTTCCTCCACCGAGGGGGATTCCGGAAAGTCCTTCACCGCAGCCTGCGCCCGGTTGGCCGCCGCCACGTAGGCGCCACGTCGCAGGTAGAAACGGGCGACATGCACCTCGTGGGCGGCCAGGGCATTGACGAGGTAGCGCATGCGCGCCTGGGCGTCGGCGGCATAGACGCTGTTGGGGTAGCGGGTCACCAGATCCTTGAAGGTGTCGAAGGCGTCGCGGGAGGCCTTGGTGTCCCGTTCCGACATGTCCTGGTTGGCGAGGGCGCCGAGCAGGCCCAGATCCTCGTTGAAGTACGCCAGGCCCTTGAGGTAGTAGGCGTAATCCACATTGGGATGGTTCGGGTGCAGCTTGATGAAGCGGTCGCAGGCGGCCACCGCGGAGGCCGGCTCGCCGGACTTGTAATAGGCGTAGGCCACCTCAAGCTGGGACTGCTGGGCGTAGCGGCCATAGGGGTAGCGCGCCTCCAGCTTCTCGAACATCTTGATGGCCCGGTCCCAGGCCCCGTCGGACATGGATTCCTTGGCTTCGGTGTAGAGTTTCTGGGCGCTCCAGCCAGCGGTTTCGTCTGCCTGGTCGGACAGGCCGCTGCAGCCGGCCAGCAGGAGAACGCCGATAAACGCTAAACTACGCAGGGTGAAGTGCGCCATTGATATTCCGCAGGAAGATGACTGGCTCGATTATAGCCCAGCCGATCCCGCCCCTTCTCCGCAACGCGAAACCGTTCCCGCCGACTGTGCCGGCCTGCGCGCCGATCAAGCTTTGGCGCGCCTGTTTCCCGAGCATTCCCGCAGCCGTCTGCAGGCCTGGCTGAAGTCCGGCCGAATCCGCATCGACGGCGCCTCACCCGACGCCAAGTGCAAGGTGTGGGGCGGCGAGACGGTGGAGGTGAGCGCCGAACCCACCGAGGAAAGCCTGGCCCAGCAGGCCGAGGACATCCCCCTTGCGGTGGTTTTTGAGGATGACACCCTCGCCGTCATCGACAAGCCTGTCGGACTGGTGGTGCATCCGGGCAGCGGCAACTGGTCCGGCACCTTGCTCAACGGGCTGCTGCATCACGATCCGGCATTCCGCGCCCTGCCCCGGGCGGGCATCGTCCATCGTCTCGACAAGGACACCAGCGGCCTGCTGGTGGTGGCCAAAACGCTGGAGGCCCAGACCGACCTGGTCCGCCAGCTCCAGGCCCGCAGCGTCAAGCGCCATTACTATGCCCTCGTACACGGCCAACCCGCGGAGCAGGGTGCGGTGGAGGCGCCCATCGGTCGTCATCCCGTGCAGCGAACCAAGATGGCGGTCGTGCGCGGTGGCCGCGAAGCCCTCACGCGTTATCGTGTGTGCGAACGCTTTCGTCACGCGACGCTGGTGGAATGCGAACTCGCCACCGGGCGCACCCACCAGATCCGTGTTCATATGGCCCACATCGGCCACCCACTGGTGGGGGATGCCACCTACGGCAAGGCCCGCAGCGCCGATCCGCGACTCGATGCCTTTCCGCGCCAGGCCCTGCATGCCTGGCAGCTGGGCCTGATCCATCCCCGCAGTGGTGAGGCCTGTGTCTGGCAGCGCGCCCTGCCAGCGGATTTCGAAACCCTGCTGGCCACCTTGCGGAGCGTCTAAGGATGTCCAACGGCAACTGGATCGTTCCGGACTGGCCTGCCCCGGCCTGCGTCCGGGCCCTGTCCACCACCCGCCTGGGGGGCGTGAGCCCTGCGCCCTGGGACAGTCTGAATCTCGGCACCCACGTGCAGGATGATCCCGCCCGCGTGCTTGCCAATCGGGCGATCCTCCGTGCGCAGCTGCCGGCCGACCCGGTCTGGCTCAATCAGGTGCATGGCACGACCGTGGTGGATGCGGCGGTCGTGTCTGGCATTCCGGACGCCGATGCCGCGATCGCCCGCGCGTCGGGCGCCGTGTGCGTCGTCATGACTGCCGACTGTCTGCCCGTTTTGCTCTGCGACCGGGCCGGGACGGTCGTCGGCGCGGCCCATGCGGGCTGGCGCGGGCTGCACGGCGGGGTGATCGAGGCAACGCTGGCCGCCATGGGCGTGGCGCCACACGAGGTGCTCGCCTGGCTCGGCCCGGCCATCGGCCCTGCGGCCTTCGAGGTGGGCGACGAGGTGCGGGCGGCCTTCGTCGCCGACGATGAGGCGGCGGCGTCCGCTTTTCTGCCGGGAGCTGCGCCCGACAAGTGGCTGGCGGATCTCTATCGGCTGGCGTGTCAACGTCTGGCGCGGGCAGGCGTCACGCGTGTGTCCGGCGGCGGGCTGTGTACCGTGGCGGATCGCCGGCGGTTCTTCTCCTATCGCCGGGACGGCCTCACCGGACGTATGGCCTCGCTGGTGTGGCTGGCCGCGCCGGACGCCTGAGGGTATATACTCGCCGGCCTTTTTGTGTATCCGAATTCCATGACGCCCCTGGCCTGGATTGTCCTGATGAGTGTCGGCGGCGGCGCCCTGAGCGTTCTGGCTGCGTCCGTCGTGGCCTATGCGGCGCGGGAGTCCTGGGTTCCGGTGCTGATCAGCTACGCCATCGGCGCGCTGCTCGGCGCGGCTTTTCTCGACGTGCTGCCCCATGCCATCGAGTCGGCCGCCACGCCTACACGGGCGGCGGCGACGGTCCTGGCGGGCATCCTGCTTTTCTTTGTGCTGGAAAAACTGGTCCTGTGGCGCCACTGCCATGACGAGGGGTGTCATGGCCATGGGCATGACCACCATCATGGGCACGAAGGTCATGATCACGGTCGCAGTGGGCTGCTGATCCTCGTCGGCGACACCTTCCACAACTTTGTAGACGGCGTGCTGATTGCCGCGGCATTTGTCGACAGCACGGCCCTGGGCATCGTGACCGCGCTCGCGATCATCGCCCATGAAATCCCGCAGGAAGTGGGGGATTTCCTGATCCTGCTCCACTCGGGCTTCAGCCGGACCAAGGCGCTGGCCTTCAATCTGCTGTCGAGTCTGGCGACGCTGGTGGGGGGCTTCCTGGCGTATTTCGCCCTGTCGCAGATCGAATCGCTGGTTCCGGTATTTCTCGCGCTCGCGGCGGCGAGTATGATCTACGTTGCGGTGGCCGACCTCATTCCCGGCTTGCACAAAAGGACGGAATTGCGCGCCACCGCCCAGCAGGTATCATTGATTGCTGCCGGTATCGCCACGATCGCCATCGCCCATCCCCTCATCGAGGGCGCGCTGGGCTGAACGGCGACGGCGGGCTGGTGTGCCGAAGAGCCACAAGAACAGGGAGAGCGGCGCAAGACCATAGAAGAAGAACGTCAGGAGACCTCCGACGACGGTGGTCTCCGCTGCAGTGGCAAGCAGCGCGACATACAGCCAGGCAATCGCAACGATATACATACCCGGATTCTACTTGGCCGCGTACGTCTCGCGGGGGTTCGTGCGTCCGCGGGGGCGACACGACGCTCCCGGGCGATGCGGCGTTGGGTCGGGAGCCGGGCCGCAAGGATAAAAACATCAGGAGAGGTGCATGACACCGGAGCAGGCAACAGAGGCATTGCAGGGCATGTTCAAGTTCGGCCAGTCCTTGGCGCAGAATTATTTCGATTTCCTTGGCAAGCAGAGCTCCGCCATGCAGCAGGCGGCTCCGGTGGGAGCACCCGTGCCGGCCGTTCCGCTGCCTGAAGCGCAGGAACTGGCGCGACTCCAGCAGGAACTCGCCGAATCCCACGCCCGCCTCTGGAGCACGCTGGCGCAGACCCGTCCGGGTGAGAAAGCCGAAGCCGTGGCCCATCCCGAACCGGGCGATCGTCGCTTCAGCGCACCGGAATGGACCTCCAGTCCGATCTTCGACTATATCCGTCAGTCCTACCTGCTCAACTCCTCCTTCCTGAACAAGGTGGCCGATGCGCTGCCGGTGGCGGACGGTCGGGCCAAGGCACGCATGCAGTTCCTGACGCGTCAGTACATCGACGCCCTGGCGCCGTCCAACTTCGCTGCGACCAATCCGGAGTTCATCCAGACCGCCCTCGATACCCACGGCGAGAGCATCACCCGCGGCATCAAGAATCTCATTGGCGACCTGGAAAAGGGCCGCATCTCGATGACCGATGACGCCGCCTTCGAAATCGGCCGCAACCTGGCCACGACGCCCGGCTCGGTGATCTACGAAAACGAGCTGATGCAGCTCATCCAGTACGCGCCGCTGACGGAGCAGGTTTACCAGCGCCCCCTGTTGATCATCCCGCCCTGCATCAACAAGTTCTACATCATGGACCTGCAACCGGCGAATTCGCTGGTGCGGTTCATCGTTGAACAGGGCTTCACCGTGTTTCTCGTGTCCTGGAGGAACGCCAAGGCCGAGCAGGCGCATCACACCTGGGATGATTACCTCGAGAAAGGGCCGATTACCGCCCTCCAGGTGGTGCGCGAGATTACCCAGGTCGACAAGCCCAACGTGCTGGGATTCTGCGTCGGCGGTACGCTGCTGTCGTCGTCCCTGGCGGTCCTGCGCGGACGCGGAGAAGACCCGGCCGAGAGCCTGACCCTCATGACCACGCTGCTGGATTTCGGCGACGCGGGCGAACTGGGCTGCCTGGTGGACGAGACCTCCGTGGCGGCCCGCGAGGCGGCGATCGGCAAGGGCGGACTGCTCATGGGTCGCGAACTGGCCCAGGTGTTCTCCAGCCTGCGCGCCAACGACCTGATCTGGCAGTACGTGGTCGGCAATTACCTCAAGGGCAAGACGCCCGAGGCCTTCGACCTGCTTTACTGGAACTCCGACAGTACCAACCTGCCGGGGCCCTTCCTTGCCTGGTACCTGCGCAACATGTACCTGGAAAACAATCTGCGCGTGCCGGGCAAGCTGGAGATGCTCGGCGTCAAGGTGGACCTGGGTAAGGTGGATTTGCCCGCCTACCTGCTCGCCACGCGGGAGGACCATATCGTGCCGTGGACCAGCGCCTATCTGGTCCGGCAGATCCTCGGCGGCGAAACCACCTTCGTGCTGGGGGCGAGCGGGCACATTGCGGGGGCCATCAATCCGGCCTCCAAGAATCGTCGCAGCTACTGGACCAGTGAGTCGGCTGCCGCCGTGCCGGAAGAATGGCTGGCGGCTGCCACCGAGCGCAAGGGCAGCTGGTGGCTGCACTGGATCGAATGGCTCAAGACCCGCAGTGGCGAGCAGATCGCTGCACGGGTCAAGCCGGGCACCAAAAAATACAAGGTCATCGAAGCCGCGCCCGGCCGCTATGTGAAGGAAAAGGTCTGAGCCTGTTCGTTGTTCGATGCCTGGCATCGAATACGGGACGGACGGACCGCACACTGGCGCAGCGTGAAGGGGGCGCCGCCGGTGGTAACTGACCCCTGCAAAACCATATAAGGAGGGAGAAACATGGCACGTGTAGCACTGGTAACGGGTGGTATGGGCGGACTCGGCGAGTCCATCTGCATCAAGCTGGCAGCGCTCGGGTACAAGGTGGCCACCACCCATTCCCCGGGCAACACCAAGGTGGGCGAATGGCTGCAGACCATGAACAACATGGGCTACGGTTTCAAGGCCTATCCCTGTGACGTTGCAGACTTCGACTCCTGCAAGGCCTGCATCGAGGCCGTCACCGCGGAGCTGGGGCCTGTGGATGTGCTGGTGAACAACGCCGGCATCACCCGCGACATGACCTTCAAGCGCATGACCAAGGGCGACTGGGATGCGGTCATGAGCACCAACCTGGACAGCGTTTTCAACATGACCAAGCAGGTCATGGATGGCATGGTCGAACGCAAGTGGGGCCGCGTCATCAACGTTTCGTCCCTGAATGGCATCAAGGGTGCTTTCGGACAGACCAACTACGCCGCAGCGAAGGCCGGCATGCACGGCTTCACCAAGTCGCTGGCGCAGGAAGTGGCCAAGTCCGGGGTCACCATCAACACCATTTCTCCGGGTTACATCGGCACCAAGATGGTGCTGGCGATTCCCCAGGAAGTGCTGGACAGCAAGATCCTGCCGCACATTCCGATGGGTCGCCTCGGTAAGCCGGAAGAAATCGCCGGTCTGATCGCCTATCTCTCCTCCGACGAGGCTGCGTTCGTGACCGGTGCCAACATTTCTATCAACGGCGGTCAGCATATGTTCTAATGGCCGCTTTCTTTGGCACTGCAACTGCAATAAAAGGAAAGTGAATTGACTCAACGCATCGCTCTTGTTACTGGCGCGGTCGGTGGCCTCGGCACCGCGATCTGCAAGTCCCTCGCTGCTGAAGGCATCCGTGTCGTCGGCAACTTCTTCCCCGGTGATCCCGCCAAAGACGCCTGGGTCGAAGCCCGCACGGCTGAAGGTCTGGACATCCCCCTGTACGGTTTCGACGTGTCTGACTACGAGCAGTGCAAGGCGGCCGTTGAGAAGATCGTTGCCGAAGTCGGCCCGATCGACATCCTGGTGAACAACGCCGGCATCACCCGCGACAAGTTCTTCCCGAAGATGGAAAAGGGCCAGTGGGATGCGGTCATTGCGACCAACCTCACCAGCCTGTTCAACGTGACCCACACCATCTCCCCCAAGATGGCGGAGCGTGGCTGGGGCCGCATCGTGAACATCTCCTCGGTGAACGGCGTCAAGGGTCAGGCCGGTCAGACCAACTACTCCGCCGCCAAGGCGGGCGTGATCGGCTTCACCAAGGCGCTGGCGGCCGAGCTGGCCACCAAGGGCGTGACGTGTAACGCCATCGCTCCGGGCTACATCGGTACCGACATGGTCATGGCGATCAAGGAAGAGATCCGTCAGGGCATCATCGACACCGTGCCCGTCAAGCGTCTGGGCAAGCCGGAAGAGATCGGCGCTGCGGTGGTTTATCTGTCCTCCGAACTGGCTGGCTACGTCACCGGCGCCACCCTGAACGTCAACGGCGGCCTGTATTATCAATAAGCTGCCGCGAAACGCGTCACTGAGCCCCGCCAGTCCGGCGGGGCTTTTTTTTGCGCAGCGCAGTATAATCATCACAGGCGACATGATCGCCAGTGAGGAGATAAATACATGGCCGATCAAGTCCGCCTGATCAAGAAATACCCGAACCGCCGCCTTTACGATACCCAGACCAGTTCCTACATCACGCTCGCCGACGTGAAGCAGCTCGTGCTCGAGCATGGCTCCTTCCAGGTGGTCGATGCAAAGACCGGCGAGGAACTAACCCGCAACATCCTTTTGCAGATCATCCTCGAAGAGGAAGCGGGCGGTGCGCCGATGTTCACCAGCGACCTGCTTTCGCAGATGATCCGCTTCTACGGGAATGCCATGCAGGGGATGATGGGCAAGTACCTGGAAAACAACATCCGGGCCTTTACCGACATGCAGGCCAAGCTGCAGGATCAGGTTCGCTCGGTGTATGGCGACAACGCCACCGTCAGCCATGACCTGTGGGCCCAGTTTCTCAACCTCCAGGGCCCCGCCATGCAGAGTATGATGGCTGCCTACATGGAGCAGAGCAAGCGGATGTATGCCCAGATGCAGGAGCAACTGGACAGCCAGACCCGTAATCTGTTCTCTGGTTTCCAGTTCCCCAGTTTCTCCGGCGGCTTTGCCCCGGGCAAGGCCGACGCCGACGAGGCTGTTGCGCCGCCACCCGCCGCGTCCAAGAAATGATCTCCGGGCCGCAGCCTGCGCTGCGGCCGGTGCCTTTTCCCATTCGCACGCATGACCCAATCCAAGCAAGCGGGAGTTCCCCGCGTCGGCTTCGTGTCTCTCGGGTGCCCCAAGGCCCTGGTGGACTCTGAGCACATCCTCACCCGCCTGCGCGCCGAAGGCTACGAGATTTCACCGTCCTACGATGGCGCCGATCTGGTGGTCATCAATACCTGCGGCTTCATCGATGCGGCGGTGGAGGAATCCCTCGACGCCATCGGCGAAGCCCTCAACGAGAACGGCCGGGTCATCGTCACCGGCTGTCTTGGCGCCAAGGAAGACGTGGTGATGGGCGCACACCCCCAGGTGCTGGCCGTCACCGGGCCCCACGCCACCGAAGAGGTCATGCAGGCGGTGCACAAGCACCTGCCCAAACGACACGATCCCTTCGTCGATCTGGTGCCGCCTCAGGGTATCAAGCTGACGCCCGATCATTACGCCTACCTGAAGATTTCCGAAGGCTGCAATCATCGCTGCACCTTCTGCATCATCCCGTCCCTGCGCGGCGATCTGCTCAGCCGGCCCATCGGCGACGTGATGCGCGAGGCCGAGAACCTGGTCAACGCCGGCGTCAAGGAGCTTCTGGTGGTGTCCCAGGACACCAGCGCCTATGGCGTGGACGTGAAGTACCGCACTGGTTTCTGGGGTGGGCGGCCGCTGCGTACCAAGCTCTACGACCTGTGCAAGGCGCTCGGTGATCTGGGCGTGTGGGTGCGTCTGCATTATGTCTATCCTTACCCGAGTGTGGATGACATTCTGCCGCTGATGGCCGAAGGCAAGATCCTGCCCTACCTGGATGTGCCCTTCCAGCATGCCAGCCCGCGCATCCTCAAGGCCATGAAGCGGCCCGCCAGTGCAGAGAACAATCTGGAGCGGGTCCGCCGCTGGCGTGAGATCTGCCCGGACCTCACGATCCGATCCACCTTCATCACCGGCTTTCCCGGCGAGACCGACGCCGATTTCGAAGCGCTGCTCCAGTTCCTCGAAGAAGCGCAGCTCGACCGCGTCGGTGCCTTTGCGTATTCACCGGTGGAAGGCGCGGCCGCCAACGAGCTGCCCGGCGCCGTGCCGGAAGAACTCCGCGAAGAGCGGCGCATCCAGCTCATGGAATTCCAGGAGGACATCTCCACGGCGCGCCTCGAGCGCTTCATCGGCCGCGAGATGACCGTGCTGGTGGACGAGATCGACGAGGAGGGCGCCCTGGCCCGATCGCCCGGCGACGCACCGGAGATCGACGGCCTGGTGACGATCCCGGCGGGCGAGCACCTGCAGGTCGGCGAGTTCGCCCGCGTGCGCATCACCGACTGCGACGTGCACGACCTCTACGCCGAACCCCTCGAGTAGCCGAGCGGCTCCATGGCCCGCCGCCCGCCCCGCATCGGCATTGCCCTCGGCAGCGGCGCGGCGAGGGGCTGGGCCCACGTGGGCGTACTGCGCGCCCTGGCGCGGGAAGGCATCGAGCCCGCGGTGATCTGTGGCAGTTCCATCGGTGCCTTTGTCGGCGGAATCGCCGCGGCGGGCGATCTGGACAAGCTTGCCGACTGGGTGGACAGTCTCAACTGGCAGCAGGTGGTCGGACTGCTCGACATGGGTCTGCGGGGCGGGCTCATCAAGGGCGACAAGCTCATCGACTTCTTCCAGCGCCACTTTGTTGACCACGACTTCGCTTCGCTGCGGCGCCCTTTCGGCTGTGTCGCCACGGATCTGCAGACGGGGCACGAAGTGTGGTTGCGGGACGGCAGCGTGGCGACCGCCGTGCGCGCCTCCATCGCCATGCCTGGCCTGATGACGCCCGTCGTACACGAAGGCCGGCTGCTGGTGGATGGCGGCGTCGTCAATCCCGTGCCGGTGTCCCTCGCCCGTGCCATGGGCGCCGATCTCGTCATTGCCGTCGATCTCAACGCCGATGTGGTCGGTCGCGCCTGGCGTGCGCCAAACGAACCGCCTCCGCCCCCGCCAGAAGCCGGGCCGTTCTGGGCGCGCAAGCTGCTGACCCGCTTTGGCCTGGGCGAGCGACCTGCGGGCGGCGCCGGCGACGACGAGGGTATCGACATGCCGTCCATGCTGTCGGTCATCCAGGGCAGCATCTCCATCATGTCCGTGCGCATTGCCCGCAGCCGGCTGGCGGGCGAACCGGCCGACGTGCTCATCGCACCGCGCATGGCCCAGGTAGGCTGGATGGAGTTCCATCGCGGTCGGGAAGGCATCGCCGAGGGCGAAGCCGCCGTCGAACTGGCGCTGCCGGCCTTGCGTCGCGCCCTGGAGTCCTTCTAGCATCCACTTCATGGATGCCTTTCTCGATGCGGTCCGGGCCATTGTCGGTCCGACCCACTGCCTGTGCGGCGAAGCGGCCGCTCCGTATCTGACCGACTGGCGTGGCCGTTATACCGGCTCCGCACGCGCGGTGGCCTTTCCGGCCGATACTGCCGAAGTCGCTGCGCTGGTGCGCGTCTGCGTGGATGCCGACGTGCCCATCGTGCCCCAGGGCGGCAACACCGGCCTGTGCGGCGGCGCGACTCCCCTGGATGACGGGCGTGCGCTGCTCATCCAACTGTCGCGCCTGAATCGCATTCGCCACGTGGATGGCGGCAACAATGCCCTCACCGCTGAGGCAGGGGTGACGCTCGCAGCCGTACATGCGGCCGCCGAAGCGGCGGATCGGCAATTTCCCCTGTCCTTGGCCAGCGAGGGATCCTGCGAGGTGGGCGGCGTGATTTCCACCAATGCCGGCGGGGTGCAGGTGCTGCGTTACGGGAACACCCGGGAACTGGTCCTGGGCCTGGAAGTGGTCCTGCCCGACGGCCAGATCTGGAACGGCCTGCGCGCACTGCGCAAGGACAATACCGGCTACGATCTGAAGCACTTGTTCATCGGCGCCGAAGGCACGCTGGGCATTGTCACGGCCGCCACCCTGAAGCTGTTTCCTCGCCCGGTCGCAACCCGGACGGTGTGGCTTGCGATTCCCCATCCGATGGCCGCCGTGGCCTTGCTCGGGCAGATGCGCGCCCGTGCCGGTGACCGGCTGACGGCCTTCGAGCTGGTGAGCCGCGTGAGTCTCGATCTGGTGCTGCAGCACATGCCCGGCGCGCGGGATCCCTTGCCGACGGTTCACCCCTGGTACGTGCTGGCGGAACTGACCGACACCGTCCGGGACGCCTCTCTGGATGCCATGGCGGAAACGCTGACGGCCGAGGTGCTGGAATCGGGCCTCGTGCAGGATGGTACGGTCGCCAGCAGCGAAGCACAGGCGCGCGCACTGTGGGCGCTACGCGAACACATTTCGGAAGCCCAGAAGCGTGAGGGCTACAGCATCAAGCACGATATTTCATTGCCGGTGAGCGCCATCCCCGACTTTCTCGATGACGTGGCCGGTCGCCTCGAACAGGTGTGGCCGGGCCTGCGCATCGTGTGCTTCGGGCACCTGGGAGACGGAAATCTGCATTACAACCTGTCTCTGCCTGTGTCGGCGGACAATGCCGGGCTGATTGCCCGGAGTTCGGACGTCAGTGGCCTCGTCCATGATCGGGTGCATCGATTCGGTGGATCAATTTCGGCTGAGCATGGCATCGGTCAGCTCAAGCGAGGCCTGCTGCCCCGCTACAAATCAGAGGTGGAACTGGATCTGATGCGCCGCATCAAGGCTGCCATGGACCCAGCCGGGCGGATGAATCCGGGGAAAGTGCTGTGAGGTCACCGTGGCCAGCGCTTCCTGTGGGGAATCGCGGTGTGAACGATCTCACGGGACGGCGGGAGGGGTCTGTGTCGGAGAATTTTACATTCCTGACAGATCTGCCAGCTTCGCAGTTCATTTTAGCAATGGATAACATGGGCTTATCTGACCTGGCGTGATGCTTGCTTTTAATCTGTGTGTAGAGTACTGCGTGAAGCGCTTCACGGCCTTCCCGGGTGGTAATTGGATTCGGTTCAACTTGAAATAAGGATGAGTTACATGGCCAAAACAAAACAGCTTGCCGTCGCCCTGGGCGCGGCCCTGACCATCGGCGGCGCCTCCGTGGCCCACGCTGATGTCTATGAGTATGCCAACAAGTTCAGCGCGAACTACGTGTTCTCGGGTTTCTCCGACGCGGGCACTGTGGGCGATGATCACACCTTTACCCTGTCGTTCAGCAACGTCAGCGGCAACCTGGATGCCACCATCCCCGCCTCGTCCGGTTACTACTCCATTTCCCGCAAGGGCGAGTTCGACTTCGACTATAACGGCACCTCTGTTCCGTCCACCCTTCAGGCGCCTTCCGTGTGTAGCGGTTTGGGCAAGGCCAACTGGGATTTTTGCTCCAAGACCACTAACTACGTGCCGGTCGGTGCGGGCAACTTCAACTGGTCCGGGATCACTGGAACCCATTTCCTCTACAACTGGGACACCGACACATTCACGTCCAACGGCATTCCCCAGACCACGGGTGACTTCGCCGGCAACTCCACGGCCATCATGCTGCTGCTGGGCACCTTCCTCGGCCCCGTCGGCACGACCATCGCCACCTATGTGGGCGATGGCAACGTGTTCGTGCATCAGGTCATGAACGGCGCTGCGAATACCTGGACGCTGACTTTCACCGAAGATCCCGGCGTTGGCATCGAATCCGTGCTAAAGGCGCTGGATGCCGGCACCATTCCGGGCCTCCCGAAGGCGCTGACGAACGCCATGATCGATGGCGTCGTGTACGCCGACGGTAGTCTGCGCGTCGTTCCGGAGCCGGGCAGCCTGGCGCTGCTGGGTCTGGGTGCGGCTGCACTGGCAGTGCGTCGCCGCAAGAGCGCCTGAGCGGTTCTGTCTCGGCAAAACGGCGGCTTCGGCCGCCGTTTTTGTTTTGTGCGCCCTACATGGGGGCACTCCTGTGGGTGCAAGTCCCGCCGTAAGTTGATCACAGCGAACGAAGAGAAGCGCAACTGCGTGAGGGCGGACCGAGCGTGGGGAGGACGCGTGGATTCTGGTACGGGTCAGGCGGACAGGTACGGTGCAAGGTGGCCGACAAAGCCAAAGAGGCCTTCAAGCAACGCATCCGGGAGATGACGAGACGCTCGGGCGGGCGCAGCCTGCCAGAGATCGTCGAAAGACTGCGGGCTTACCTGCCGGGCTGGAAGGCGTACTTCCAGCTTGCACAGATGCCCGGGGTGTTTCGCGAACTCGACGAGTGGATCCGCCATCGACTGCGTGCGGTGCAGCTCAAGCACTGGCGTCGGGGCACGACGATGTATCGGGAATTGAAGGCGATGGGCGCCTCGGAAACGGACGCTCGGCAGGTGGCTGCGAACAGTCGGAGGGGGTGGCGTAACAGCCGCTTCCTACTGAACCGTGCCATGCCTGTCGCCTACTTTGATCGGCTCGGTGTACCTCGACTCTCATGACCTCAACTGCTCGAACCGCCCGGTGCGGACCCGCATGCCGGGTGCTGTGGGAGGGGAACGGTCGGGTGATCTGACCGCCCCTATCCCGATTGGCCGCGCCGCAGAGAAGGGCTTCAGGCAGGTACGCATGAGAGGCGGACGGCTTCCACAAAAAATTTTTCATAGAAGCTTGCTTTCAATATTATTTGAATCTATAATTCTCAAATCGTTTCGTTGCTTCAAAAATATTTTGAGCGGCGGTGCTTTACAGGCTGTGCAATGTTTCTTATAATGCGCAGCTCGTTGATTGGGGGTATAGCTCAGCTGGGAGAGCGCTTGCATGGCATGCAAGAGGTCAGCGGT
>DAOQMM010000036.1:0-29678 GCA_035335645.1 Rhodocyclaceae bacterium
CCCCACTGGCACCGAACCTGCTTCCCCACCTCCGTCGCCGCGCGGGCGCGCCTTTCGGCGTGTCGCGTGTCGCACACGCGCCCTGTCCTTGTCGCATTCGATACCACGGAGAGCATCGTGCCGGTCCTTGTTGAAAATTCCGCCCTGATCGAACTGAAACCCGCCAAGGCCACCGGCCTGGGCATGACCCAGCTGGGGGTGCCCGTGCTCGACGGCACGCAGGTGAAAAAGGGCACGCTGCATGAATTCCTGCAATCCACCGGCGAGGGTACGGTGGGGCGGCGTTACCAGAACATCCGGGTGACGGCGGTGCGAACCACCGAGGGGGGCGTGGAGTCGGCCAAGGTCTTCGTGGCCTTCGAGGTCTTCGGCGACGACAACGTGCCGGAAGGCGCCAACGGCGGCTTTGCGGGGGCGCTGCTGAAGGGTGACGTGGTCCTGCTGGCCCTGCCGGTGACGCCTCTGTTCCTGCCCTACGGCCGCGCCTGGTATGAGAATCAGGCGGTCTTCGACGTGCCCCTCGCGGTCTTCGATGGGGCCGAACGGCTGCAATTCACCGCCCGGGCCGATTCGATCCGGGCGATCTGAACGCCCGGCCTCAGCTGAGCGGCGCGATGCCGCTGGCGATGAGCTGCCGTTCCAGCGCGTCGGCGGCGGCGCCGATCTCGGTGACGCGGCGACGCATCAGCGCCAGCATCTCGGCGAGCAGCACCTCAGGCGGCGCCTCCATCACCCCCTGCCCGATCAGCCAGCCGGCCAGGGCGGCTTCGTCGCGGCCCAGCGCCCGCGCGGTCTCCCGCTGCCAGTCGCTGCCGTAGAGACAGCGTGCGTGGTCGCGGAAGAGCCTGCGCGCGGCCGCGTCACGGGCGATGGCGTCGGCCGGCAGCGCGCTGCTGCCGTTCGCCTCGGCGGCCATCGGTTGCGGCTGCATGGCCTCGGCCAGACGGCTCAGTTCCGGCAGGATGGAGCGCACCAGTTCCAGGCTGCCCAGGGGCACGATCCAGCAGCGCTGGCGGGCGCTCCAGCGCGCCCTGGGCGCCCAGCGCAGCAGGCGTTCGATGGTGTCGGTGTAGTCGGCCTTGATGAGGATGGCGTGATCGGTGGCCACCACCCAGGGATTGTCCGGCAGAGGATGGGTGGCGAGGCGGGCACGGGCGTCGGCGTCGGTGAGCATGGCGGGCACAGGCGGAGGCATTGGCACGCTGCAAGCAAGTTGGGCGCCAGGAATCCGGCGGCCCCGGGCGGTGGGGCTGGGTGCCCGGCCCCTGTCGCGGCGCACCGTACGTGTCGACTCGCGGAGCGGCTCAGCTGCGCGCCGGCATCGCCTCCAGCGGACCGGGCTCGCTGGCGGGCAGGGTTTCCACCCGGTTGCGCCCCCGCTGCTTGGCGCGGTACATGGCCTGGTCGGCCCGGTGCAGGGCGGCCGCCGGCGACTCGTCCGGGCTGCAGCGGGCCAGGCCGATGCTGACCGTGAAGGCCAGGGTGCCATGTTCGCCCAGCGCGGGGTGGGCCACCACGTCGGCGCGCAGGCGTTCCGCCACGCTGAGGGCGTGCTCAGGCAGCGTGTTGGGCAGGCAGATCGCGAACTCCTCGCCGCCGATTCGCCCCATGATGTCCTCGGTGCGCAGGCTGCGGGTGGCGATATTCACGAAATGGCGCAGGGCGAGGTCGCCGCTGCGGTGCCCCCAGGTGTCGTTGATGCGCTTGAAGTTGTCCAGATCCACCACCAGCAGGGTCAGGGGCGTGCCCATGCGGCCGGCCAGATGGGCGGCCTTGTCCAGCAGGACCGCGAACGCGCGACTGTTGTAGACGCCCGTCAGCGGATCGCGCTCGGCCTGCTGGCGGAGGGCCTCGGTGGTGTGGGCATGGGCCGCCATCAGAACGCCAAAGGCCATCATGACCAGGGCCACGATGGACTCCAGGAGGGCGTATTCGGACAGCAGGAAGCTGCCATCCACCCGGACCCCCAGGGCGCCGCCCGCCTCGAACAGCCACGGGCGGACGATCAGGATGAGGCCGTGCACGGCACAGGCCAGGGCCAGAAAGTAGCGGGCCGGGTACAGCTGGGGCGTGCCCCGCGCCATCGTGAAGGCGCTGGCCAGGAACAGGGCTCCGCACACGGCGCCCAGCACGCCCACCCGCAGCGGGGTATTGGGAACCGCCGTGGTGAAAAACGCGGCCACGCCCAGCAACAGCACCAACATGGCGCCCACGCTCCACGCGGGAAAGGGACGTCGCCCCATGTACGCCCGGGCGCCAGCCAGGTTCAGGTAGGCCAGCGTGAAGAGCAAGCCCTGCGCCAGCAGGACGGAGGTCACCGACACCTCGGGTGGGCGGAACAGAAAGCTCAGGCTGCCCAGAAAGCCGCACAGATACGAGAGCGTCCACGCGCCCAGCCCCGGAATATGGCGGTTGCCGCTGCGGGCCGCCGCCAGGGCCAGCGTCATCATGCCCAGCAGGATGCAGGTCAGGAGGAGGAGCGTGGGGCCGTGCATGGGGGATCGCCTGAGGGCCGGACGGGCGTCGATGGGACAGGGAAGGGCACGATGCGGGCTTCACCTGCCGACGTCAAGCACCGGATGTCGCGGATCGGGGGAAATTCTGCAGGCGGCCCGCATCCAGGCGCCGTGGACCGGTCGAACAGCCCGTGCCCGGTGTAGGATGCGCGCCGTCCTTCCCGTCCCTGCGCCCATGCACGCCCTCCTCGCCGCCATCGCCTCCGCGCCCCGCCTGACCGACGCCGGACGGCTGTTTCATGGCCGCGGCAGCCTGCATCCCGGGTGCGAGCACTGGACGCTGGACGTCTATCCCCCCGTGTGGCTGACGACCAGCTTCCAGCCGGTGGACGACGCCGCACTGGCCGCCCTCGGGGACGCCCTGAGCGCCCGCTGGGCGCAGCTGGCGCCGGGCGAGCCCCTGTGCTGGGTGCATCAGACCCGCGACGAGGTGCGCGCCGACACCCGCACGATGGCCGGCCAGGTGCCGGCGCCCCACGTGGTGAGCGAGGCCGGCGCGCGCTTTTACGTGCATCTGCCGCGAGGTTTCAACCACGGCTTCTTTCTGGACATGGCGGAAGGCCGACGCTGGGTGCGCGAGCACGTGGCGGCGCGGCCGGGCGCCAGGGTGCTCAACCTCTTCGCCTACACCTGCGCCTTCTCGGTGGTGGCCCTGCAGGCCGGCGCGGGACAGGTGGCAAACGTGGACATGGCCGGCGGCGCGCTGGCCATCGGGCAGCGCAACCACCTGCTCAACGGCCTCAACGGCGGGGCGAGCTTCCTGCCCCACGACATCTTCGCCTCCTGGGGACGCCTGCGCCGCGGCGGACCTTATGACCTGATCGTGGTCGATCCACCCAGCTACCAGAAGGGCAGCTTCGTCGCCGAGAAGGACTATCCGCGCCTGATGCGCCGTCTGCCGGAGCTCCTCGCCCCCGGCGGCCACGCCCTGCTGTGCCTCAACTCGCCCAAGCTGGGCGTGGCCTTCCTGCAGGATGGCATGGCCGAACAGGCGCCCACGCTCGGTTTCGTCGGACGCCTGCCCAATCCGCCGGCCTTCGCCGACGTATCGGACGAGCGGGCGCTGAAGGTGCTGGTCTACCGGGCGCCGGACTGAGCACCGCGGCGGGCGGCGGTGGGATCAGAGCCGCGTGATGACCCGCTCCGCAGGCAGGCGGGACTTGGGCAGGCGGGCATTGAAGTCATCGCCGCTGTGGTAGCCCAGGGCGACAATGACGAGGCTGGTCAGGCCGCGTTCGGCCAGTCCCAGCTCCGCGTCGAGGATCTGCGTGTCGAAGCCCTCCAGCGGCGCGGCGTCGAGTTCCAGCGTGGCGGCGCCCAGCAGCAGCGCCCCGAGGGCCAGGTAGACCTGCTTCGAGGCCCAGGTCTGCACGTCCTTCAACTCGTTCCGGTGCAGTCCGACGTAGAAGGCGCGGGCCTTTTCCTGATTGGCGCGGGCCTCGCGTGTGGGGAAGCGGCCGTCCCGGTCCTCCTGCTCCAGCAGCGCGGCCAGGTGGGCGTCGTCCAGATCCTTGCGCACCGCCAGCACGACCACGTGGGAGGCGTTGCGGATCTTGCCCTCGTTGTAGGCGTAGGCGGCCGGCGTGGCGCGGGCGATGCGCGCCTTGCCGGCATCGTCGTCGGCGATGAAGAAATGCCAGGGCTGGGAATTCACCGACGACGGAGCAAAGCGCAGCAGGGTTTCCAGTTCGGCAAACACCTCGGGCGGAATGCGCCGGGCGGGGTCAAAGGCCTTGGTGGTGTAGCGGGTGTAGACGTTGCGGGTGAGGCTCATGACGAAATCCTTGTTCGAATGGACGCGCCCATCATGCGCCGCCTCGCGCTTTCAAAAAACCACAATGCTGTTGATTCACTTTCAAGATATTCTGAAGAATCTTCCCCTCCGGAACGCCATCCATGACCCACTTGCGCGACCTGGAAGTGCTGGTCCAGGCGGCCGAGCGCGGCAGCCTGTCGGCCGCGGCGCGCCGGCTGGAGATCACCCCGGCGGCGGCGAGCATGGCCCTCAGGCGCCTGGAGGACGCCCTCGGCGTCCCCCTGTTCCTGCGCTCCACCCGCAGCCTGCGCCTCACCGAGGCGGGCCAGATCTACCTCGAGCACTGCCGCCAGGCCCTCCAGCTGCTGGCCGACGGGCGCGACGCGCTGCTCACCGGGCAGGCGGCCCTGCGCGGCACCCTGCACCTGTCCCTGCCCTCCGACCTGGGCCGCAATGCGGTGCAGGCCTGGCTCGACGACTTCCTCGCCGCACATCCGCAGCTGAACCTGCGCCTGCTCCTCAGCGACCGCCTCGCCGACATCTATCGCCAGCCCGTGGACCTGGCCCTGCGCTACGGCAGCCTGCCGGATTCCGCCCTGATCGCCCTGCCGGTGGCGCCCGACAACCAGCGTCTGCTGTGCGCGGCGCCCGAATGGCTGGCCCGTCACGGCACCCCGCGCCACCCGCAGGATCTGGCCGGCCACGAGTGCCTGTGTTTCCTGCTGGGCGACGCGGTGCATGACCACTGGCGTTTCTTTCGCGACGGCGAGGTGCAGCGCGTGCAGGTGTCCGGCCCGCGGGTGGCGGACGATGGCGACGCCGTGCGGCGCTGGGCGGTGGCCGGCCGGGGCATCGCCTACAAGTCGGCACTGGATGTGGCCGACGATCTGGCCGCCGGGCGACTGGTGCGCCTGCTGCCCGACTGGCGCGGCGAACCGGCCCCGCTGCATCTGCTGTGCGCCGACCGGCGCCAGATCAGCCCGCTGGTGCAGGCCCTGCGTGCCTTCCTCGCCGAGCGCTGCCGGCAGCGGCTGGCGTCGCCCGGTCCCTGAAACCGCGCGACCGGCTGCCTGCCGCGGCCCGATTGCGGCTTTCCACAATGGGGATGGACACAATTCATTTCCCCCTCCGCCGTGCCTACACTGGAATCATCAAAAACCGGGGGAAAGACCATGGAGACAAAACGCCGCTTCTATCATTCGCTGTACTTCCAGGTGCTCACCGCCATCGCCATCGGCGTGGCCCTGGGGCACTTCCAGCCCGACACCGGCGCGGCCATGAAGCCGCTCGGCGACGGCTTCATCAAGCTCATCAAGATGATCATCGCGCCGATCATCTTCTGCACCGTCGTGGTCGGCATCGCCGGCATGGAAGACATGAAGAAGGTGGGCAAGACCGGCGGCCTCGCCCTGCTGTACTTCGAGATCGTCTCCACCATCGCCCTGATCGTGGGTCTGGTCATCGTCAACGTGATCCAGCCGGGCGCCGGCATGAACGTGGATCCCAACACCCTTGACACCAAGGGCATCGCCGCCTTCACCGGGCCGGGCAAGATGCAGACCACCACCGAGTTCCTCCTCGGCGTGATCCCCTCCAGCGTCGTGGATGCCTTCGCCAAGGGAGACATCCTGCAGGTGCTGCTGTTCTCGGTGTTCTTCGGCTTCGCCCTGCACAAGTTCGGCGGTCGCGGCACGCTGGTCTTCGACTTCATCGAGAAAATGTCCCACGTCTTCTTCCAGATCGTGAACATGATCATGAAGGCCGCCCCCATCGGCGCCTTCGGGGCCATGGCCTTCACCATCGGCAAGCACGGCGTCGGCGCCCTCGCCCAGCTCGGCCAGCTCATGGCCACCTTCTACCTGACCTGTCTGGTCTTCATCTTCTGCGTGCTGGGCCTCATCGCCAAATTCCACGGCTTCTCGATCTGGAAGTTCATCAAGTACATCAAGGAAGAGCTGTTCATCGTGCTCGGCACCTCGTCGTCCGAATCCGTGCTGCCGCGCATGATGGCCAAGATGGAGAACCTGGGCGTCAAGAAGACCGTGGTCGGGCTGGTGATCCCCACCGGCTACTCCTTCAACCTGGACGGCACGGCGATCTACCTCACCATGGCCGCCGTGTTCATCGCCCAGGCCACCAACACCCCGATGGACCTGACCCAGCAGATCACCCTGCTGGCCGTGCTGCTCCTCACCTCCAAGGGCGCGGCGGGCGTCACCGGCAGCGGCTTCATCGTGCTGGCCGCCACCCTCAGCGCCGTGGGCGGCGTGCCCGTGGCCGGTCTGGCCCTGATCCTCGGCATCGACCGCTTCATGTCCGAAGCCCGCGCCCTCACCAACCTGATCGGCAACGGCGTCGCCACCGTGGTGGTGGGCAAGTGGTGCAAGGAACTGGACACCAATGCCCTGAACCGCCACCTCAACGGTGAAACCGCCCAGGAGGCCGATGCCCCCGAGCTGGTGCTGGACATCCAGGAAACCCGCCTGCCCGGCTCCAAGGCCGCCTGAACCATCGCTCAACGATAGACCGACCCTGACAGCGCTCGGCCCGGCGGAGACCCCGTCGGGCCGAGTCGCTTTTGGCCCCCCTGCGCCAGCGCCGGGGGCCACCCCGCCAGCCGATCTAAACCAAACCGCAACCGCGACGTCACCCGCCTGACACTCCGGCTGCACACGCACGTCATCCGCGCCCGGCACAGTGGCGCGATGCGTTTCCCGCCCCGTCGCCCCCTCCTGCTGTGGCTCGTGCCCCTGCTCCTCACCAGCACCGACGCGCTGGCCTGGGGCCTCTACACCCACGTGTATTTCGCCCAGCTGCTGCTGTGGGCGATCCCGCTGGCCGACCCGGCCCTGCGTCGCCTGGCCCGGCGCCATCCGCGCCTGGTGATGGCCGGCGCCTGTCTGCCGGACGTGGCCCTCACCGCCCGCAGCGCCGGCGCCGACCGCCTCGGCACCAGCCACCACTGGCCCCAGCTCCACGCCCTGATGGACGCCGCCCGGAACGATGCCGAACGCGCCGTGGTCCTGGGCTACGCCAGCCATCTGATGGCCGACATCATCGCCCACAACCACTTCGTGCCAGCCCACGAGCGCCTGTGGTTCGAATCCGACCTCACCACCCATGTGGCCGTCGAATGGGCCATGGATCATCACGTGGGCGGCCACCTCTTCGCCCGCCCGGGCCCGCTGCTGCACAGCGAGCGGGAAGCGCTCGTACCGCTGATGTCCCGCGCCTTCCACACCCATCCGGAGCAGGTCGGCCAGGCCCTGGCCACCCTCGCCCAGGGCGAGACCTGGCTGCGCGCCAGCCGCCTCCACGGCGGCCTCTACCACCTCGCCCGTTTTGTCGACCGGCGCGTGCGGCGGCGCTTCAACCTCTACCTTGCCCACACCTCGCGTCGCCTCGGCCAGCTCGACCGCCTGATGGAAGGCCACCTGCCGAGCTGGGCCGCCGAGGTGGAACCCGTCGCTGCCCGCGCCCGGCTGACCGACGCACCGCGCCGCCTGCTGCGCGCCTGCCTGCCCCTGCCGGAAGACTTCTTCGCCGGTGCGTGCCGCCGCCACCCGGTCGGCGAGATCGTCCTGCCCGACCTGCCGCAGGGCGACGACGCCGGTCCGGCCTCCGCCCTCCTCCGCCCACCCGGAGCGGCCCTCCTCAGCCAGCCCCTGTAGTCCGGCCCTGGGAGTCCGGCCCCCGCCCGGCGCACGCCACGCCGTCGAGGCGTACCGATCCCCGCGCGGTTCTGATACCTTCCCACCCTGAGGCCGGACGCCCCCGCGATGATGCGGGAATGCCCGCCCTCCGGACTTTGCGGAGCACCCGATGGATGCCCGACCTGTGGCCGGCGAGGTGTTGCCGCCCGGTCGGCCCGCGCCATCGGGTGCGACCGCCCGTATCGGTCGGCCGATCCTGCCCCGCCGCAGGCCGGTCGTCCATCGCCCGCCCATCAGGACACCCGATGAAAGCCCTGCCGCAACTCCCCCTCTGGACCCTCGTCGCCCCCGTGCTGGGCTGGCTGCTCCTGGCCGGCACCCGCCTCGACCTGGGCGACGCCTACCTGGCCGTGCTCGCCGCCGGCCTGCTGATCGGTGTGCTCGCCTCCGTCCATCACGCCGAAGTGGTCGCCCACCGGGTCGGCGAGCCATTCGGCACCCTGGTGCTCGCCGCGGCGGTCACCGCCATCGAGGTGGCCCTCATCGTCACGCTCATGCTCGCCGGCGGGGAATCCGCCATGGCCCTGGCCCGCGACACGGTGTTCGCCACCGTGATGATCATCCTCGATGGCATCGTCGGCCTGTGCCTGCTGGTGGGCGGGCGGCGCTTCCACGAACAGCAGTTCGGCCTGTACGGCGTCAACGCCGCGCTGTCCACCCTGGCCGCCTTCGTCTTCCTGACCCTGATCCTGCCCAATTTCGCCACGACCGTACCGGGCCCCTACTACAGCAACAAGCAGCTCGGTTTCGTGGCCATCGTGTCGCTGGTCCTCTACGGCACCTTCCTGTTCGTCCAGACCGTGCGCCACCGGGATTACTTCCTGCCGGCCAACGCCGACCACGATGAATCCGTCCATGCCGCGCCACCGAGCCGGGCCGTCACCCTCATCAGCGCCCTGCTGCTGCCGGTCGGCCTGGCGGCCGTCGTCCTGATCGCCAAGGCCATTTCACCCGCCATCGAAGCCGGTGTGGCCCGCCTGGGCGCCCCGCAGGCCCTGGTGGGGGTGATCATCGCGGTCATCGTGCTGCTGCCCGAAGGCCTCGCCGCCGTCCGCGCCGCCCGCCTCAACCGCCTGCAGACCAGCCTCAACCTGGCCCTCGGATCGGCGCTGGCCTCCATCGGCCTGTCCATCCCCACCGTCGCCATCGTCTCCATCGTCAACGGCTGGCCGGTCCAGCTGGGCCTCGACGAGAAGTCCATGGTGCTGCTGGTGCTCTCCATGCTCATCGCCGGGCAGTCCCTCGGCACCGGGCGGACGACGATGATGCAGGGCGCCGTCCACCTGGTGGTGTTCGCCGTCTACCTGTTCTTCACGGTCTTTCCCTGAACGCTCAAACGCCCGACGTCCATCATGATCGACAACCCCCGCCTCATCACCGCCGACGCCCGCCTCACGGCCGTGGTGCCCCTCATCGTTCCGCGCGCCGACATCGCCCAGGTGATGGGCCCGGCCATCCATGAAGTCATCGCCACCCTGCACGCCCAGGGCCATGCGCCGGCCGGGCCGTGTTTCTCGCTGCATCACTGCCGCCCCACCGAGGTCTTCGATTTCGAGGTGGGTTTTCCCGTCAACGCGCCCGTGACACCCGCCGGACGCGTCGTCGCCAGCACCCTGCCCGGCGTGCGCGTGGCCCAGACGGTCTACCGGGGTCCTTATGAGGGCCTCGGAGCGGCATGGGGTGCCTTCATGGCCTGGATCGCCGCCCAGCACCTGCAGACCGGGCCCGGGCTGTGGGAATGTTATGCCGCCGGGCCGGAAGTCAGCCCCAACCCGGCGGACTGGATCACCGAACTCAACTGCCCGGTCAGCGATCGATCATGAAATCCCCGCGCTTCGCAGCCGCATTGGCGGCCGCGCTCCTGAGCGGCACCGCCGGCGCTGCCGACCTGTGCCACGCGAACTGTGCGTCCGAACGCAAGGACTGCCGCTTCACCGCAGCCCAGACGGAAGCCAGCGAGAAGGGCGAGCTGATCCACACAGGGCCCCATGCCTACCCGCCGACCGATTACGCGTCCACCGCCGATGCGGCCAACCAGCGCCTCGAGGAAGCCCGCGCCCGCCGCCGCGAGCGGGAGTCCGGCTGCGAAGCGGCCTACCAGCGCTGCGCCAACGACTGCACACCCCGCTGAATCGGCACCGCGGGCCGCCCCCGCCCGGCACGGGGATCAGGTGCCCACGGTCGCGTCGCGGGCGAGCCAGCCCGCGTAGGCCGCGTCGCCCTCCAGGATGTGGTGCACCCACCACTTCAGGAGAAACTGCTCCACGGTGCCAGCCTTGAGCCGATCGAAGGAGGCCGAATACAGAAAATCGGCCAGCGACTCCCGATAGGCCTGGTGATCCGCGATCTGGGCGTCCATGTAGGGAAAGCCGGCCGCGGCGAGGAGCGCCTCCTCGGTACGGAAGTGTTCGTCGGCGTAATGCTCCATGTCGGCCAGCAGCTCATGCAGATCCGGCCCCTCGCCGGCACCCGGCGGACGGGCGAGGCACTGCCGTGCCGCCGCGCACAAGCCCAGCAGGGCGCGGTGCTGGCGGTCGAGCAGATCGACGCCGACGCTGTAGCGCGCCGACCAGACGAACTCGTCCTCGGGTCCGCTCACCGGCGTCGCACCCGCCCGCAGCCAGTGGAGCAGCATCTCGAAGAGGCGGTCCGGCTCCACCGGCTTGGCCAGAAAATCGTTCATGCCTGCTTCGAGGCAGCGCTCCCGATCTTCCGCATACGCATTGGCGGTCATCGCAATGACCGGCACCCGCCCTCCGCCGGGCAGGGCGCGAATGCGCCGGGTGGCCTCCAGCCCGTCCAGTTCGGGCATCTGCATGTCCATCAGCACCGCGGCGTGGCGGCCCGCATGGGCCAGGGCGACCGCTTCGCGGCCATTGCCCGCCGTCTCCACGCACAGCCCGGCGTCCTCGATCAGTGCCGCGGCGATCTCCAGGTTGATCGGCTCATCGTCCACCCCCAGCACGACGGCGCCCGGAAATTCCCGCCGCAGGGCATCCTCGGCCCGCACGGTGGTGACAGGCGCCCCCTCCCGTGCCGTCGGCCGGCCCTTGCGCAGGCGCGCGGTGAACCAGAAGGTGCTGCCCTCGCCGGGCGTGCTGTTCACGCCGGCATCGCCCCCCATCAGGTGCGCCAGCTTGCGCGTGATGGCCAAGCCCAGGCCGGTGCCGCCGTACTTGCGGGTGGTGCTGTTGTCGGCCTGCTCGAAGGCCGAGAACAGACGGGGCAGCACGTCGGCCTCGATGCCGATGCCCGTGTCGCTCACCTCGAAGCGCAGCAACACCCCGTCGGCGTCCTCGTCCTGCACCCGCAGGCCCAGCGTGACGGTGCCCGCCTCGGTGAACTTGACCGCGTTGCTGGCGTAGTTGAGCACGGCCTGCTGGAGGCGCGTCGGATCGCCCTGCAGGCCGGCCGGCAGGGACGGCACGTTCACCTGCATGCTCACCTGCGCCGGGTCGATGCGCGGTTCCAGCAGGGCCGCAACCCGCTTCACCAGCGCCGCCGGATCCACCGCGGTGTCCTCCAGCACGAACTTGCCGGCCTCGATCTTCGACAGATCCAGGATGTCGTTGATGATCTCCAGCAAATGGGTGCCGGCGCTCTCCAGCTTGCCCATCTGGTCCGCCTGCAGGGGCGTGAGGCCGCCGCGGCGGATCAGCTGGGCCATGCCCGTGATGGCATTGAGGGGCGTGCGGATCTCATGGCTCATGTTGGCCAGGAAGGCACTCTTGGCCACCGTGGCGGCCTCGGCGGCGTCCCGCTCGAGGCGCACCTGCAGCGTGTGGATGCCGTAGGCCACGTTGTCGGCCACCTCCTTGAGCAGGGCCACCTCGCCCACCCCGAAGGCGTCCTCCTCGGTGGAATAGAAGCTCAGCACACCGAACAGGGTCTCGCCGTGGATCAGCGGAATGCTCAGGCTGGAGCGGAACCCGGAACGCTGCGACGCCCCGTGCCACGGCGCCATCTCGGGCGCGCCCGGGATGTTCCGGCTGATCTGCGTCTCCCGGCTGCGCACCGCCCGCCCGCAGGGCCCCCGTCCGGTAGCCTGGGCCTCATCCCACGATACCGAAACCGTGTCGAGATAGCCGTGCCGGTCGCCCCAGGACACCACCGGCCGCACGCGGCGGCCGGCATCGTCCTCGGGTACGCCCACCCAGGCCATGGCGTAGCCGCCCGTCTCCACGAACAGGCGGCAGATGTCCGTGAGCAGCTGCCGTTCTGACTGGGCCTTGACCAGGGCAAAGTTGCAATGACTGAGCAGGCGCAGGGCGCGCCCGGACTGGACCCGCTCCCGCTCGGCCTGCTTGCGCTCGCTGATGTCGAGCACCATGCAGGCAAAACGGCCCGGCGAGGGGCGGAAGGCCATCACTTCGAAGTGCTTGCCCAGTTCGGCGGAATAGTTCTCGTATTTGACCGGCGTCCCGTCCAGGGCGACCTTGCCGTAGGTGTCGATCCAGTAGGATTCGGTGCCCGGCAGCACCTCGCGCACGGTGCGCCCAATCACCTCCGCCGCGCGCAGGCCGGTCATCCGCTCGAAGGCCGGGTTCATGTCGAGGAAGCGGTAGTCCACGGGGCGGCCACCGGTATCGCAGACGATCTCGTGAAGCGCGAAGCCGTTGAGCATCTCGCTGAAGAGCATCTGGTAATTGCGCTCGGCCAGCATCAGGGCCCGATGGGCCTCACGGGTCTCGGTGACGTCCAGCGCGATGCCGTCCCATACCTGACGTCCGTCCATGGTCTGACGCGGCGCGGAGCGCAGGGACAGCCAGCGGATCTCGCCGTCGGGGCGGCGGATGCGCACCTCGGCCTGGAACGGTCCCGGCCCGCTGCCGGCGGCCTGCTGCGCCGCCAGCAGGCGCGGCCGATCCTCCTCGATGACCTGCTCAATGAGGAGGTCCGGGTTCTCCATCACTTCCTGGGCGGTGAAGCCCTGAACCCGTTCGATGCCCGAACTCACGTATACCAAGCGCGAGATCCCGGTCGCCGCATCCACCTCCAGCTGGTAGATCATGCCGCCGGGCAGGTTGTCGCTGATGCTGCGCAGCTGGGACTCCCGCTCCCGCAGCGCGTCCTCGGCACGGCGCCGGTCGGTGATGTCCCGTGAGATGCCGAACAGGCCGATCACGTGACCGGTCTCGTCGCGCATGGGGCCCTTGGTGGCCAGGAAGGTGCGCACGCAACCGTCCGCCGTGGTCACGGTCTCCTCGACCGTGCTGACCTTCCCTGCCGCCAGCACCGCCCGGTCGCGGGCCATGATCGCGCGGGCATCCTCCGCGCCGAACAGCGCGGTGTCGTCGCGACCGACGATCTCCTCCAGGGGCAGCCCGACAAAGCGCGCCGCGGCCTCGTTGGCGAGGCGGTAGCTGCCGTCCAGATTCTTGATGAAGATGGCGTCCGAGGTGCCTTCGATGATGTCCCGCAGGCGTGCCTCGCTGGCATGCAGCATCTGCTCGTAGCGCCGCCGCTCGCTGACATCCTCGATGATCCAGATGCTGCCGTCGTGGGGCACCGCGGCATCCAGCGCATTGCCCGTGAGGCGCGCCCAGAAACGCCGGCCGTCGCGGCCCTGCACCTCCACCTCGCGCCGGTAGGGCTCGCCCCGCGCGAGCGTGGCGTACCCCTCTTCGCCGAGGGAGCGGTAATCGTCCGGGTGCGCGTAGAAGCCACGCATGCTGCAGCCGATCAGCGCGCCCAGGTCGTGACCGAACATCGCCGCAAAATGCCGGTTGGCCCACGCGATGCGGCGGTCCTGCACGAAGAGGATGCCCACGCTGGCGTTGTCCAGGATCACGTTGCGCATGCGCAGCAGATCGTGGGCCTCCAGTTCGAGGCGTTTGCGCTCGGTAATGACGACGGCGTTGCCCACCACGCGCATGCTGCGGCCGTCCAGGCCGCTCACCGCGCGGCCGTGGGCAGAGATCCAGGCGACATCGTTCGCGGCGCGGATCACCCGGAACTCCACCGCAAAGCTGCCGGTCCCGCGCAGGGCCGCCGCCGCGGTCTCAAGCACCGCCTGGTCATCCGGATGGACACGCCCGCGGAAATCCGCGGGGCTGCGCGCCGCCCCTTCGTGGAATCCGAACATCGCCTCCAGGGCCGGCGACCACCAGGCCTCACCCTGCTCCGGATGCCACTCCCACACGCCCACGCGCCCGCCCATCTGAAGCAGTCGCAGGCGCTCATCGCAGCGCTCGAGCCCGCTCCGCGCCTCGTCGTGGGCCGTCATGTCGCGGAAGGACCACACTTCCAGGGTCCGCCCGCCAAGGGTCACGTGCCGCCCGCCCAGCTGCATCCGCCGCGCCGCGCCGCGCACCTGCAGGACCGCCGGAAAGTCCCGGACCACGCCGTGGGCGCCCAGGGCGGCCGCGCAGCGCTGCAGATCGCGTTCGTCGCCCCACAGGCCCAGCGCGTCCTGCCGCCGGCCGAGGGCCGCCGCGCGCGCAATGCCACAGGTGGCGACCCAGGCATCGTTCACGGCCAGGACCTGCCCGGAATCCGGGTCCGCGATCAGGAGTCCCGTGTCCACAACGCCCAACAAGGCCTCGCAATCGGCCCCCAGCGGCCCAAGGGGAAGCTCAGCAGCCATGTTCCGGCGCTCCCCAGACTGCCATCGTTTCCATCGTCCGTCCTCCGCCCCCTCGTTTCGCGTACTTCATCGGCGCCGCCCCACCGGTCTGAAGCCGGTTGTGGCGCGCCGCGTCGCCCAGGATCCGATCAGACCATAAAAAACGGGCCCTGCGGTGCCAGCGAAGGCACGGGAGGGCCCGAAAAGACGAGGAGGAGATTCGGCATGCGGCCATCCGAGACAACCGCACCGAACGCTTTGGACGATGCAAGAGCCATTCCACACCGTCCCGCGCCCGGAACGGCCCGCGCCACGACCCTCCGCCACCCTGCCGCAGGCCCCGAACTGGCCGGAAAACGGGCCGGACTGGTGCATCCGCCGTCCATGCGCACCCA
Source organism: Rhodocyclaceae bacterium (assembly GCA_035335645.1). Lineage (GTDB taxonomy): Bacteria > Pseudomonadota > Gammaproteobacteria > Burkholderiales > Rhodocyclaceae > Zoogloea. The sequence continues at coordinate 14,946 of DAOQMM010000036.1, forward strand.
AAATGGGCACCCTGCCGGCGACTCACATCCGGCCCTCCGGCGCCTCCAGCCAGTCCAGGACTGTCGCAAACAACACATCCGGATTCACCGGCTTGGGGATGAAATCGTTCATGCCGGCCTCGTAGCAGGCGCGCCGGTCGTCCTCGAACACGTTGGCGGTCATGGCCAGAATCGGGGTCGCGCCGTGTGCGGGCAGGGCGCGGATGCGCCGCGCCGCCTCCAGCCCGTCCATCTCGGGCATCTGCACGTCCATCAGGATCACCGCGTAGGCGCGCCGCGCCGCCAGGGTGACCGCCTGGGCGCCGTCGATGGCCAGGTCCACCTCCAGGCCCGCCACCTCCTGCAGCAGCTCGATGGCCACCTCCTGGTTGATCCAGTCGTCCTCCGCCAGCAGCACGCGGGCCGCGCGATGGCGGTTCCGCAGGCGCGCCTCCGCCTCGGCGCCGGAATAGGGACGCAGCCCGCCGTCCGGGCGCGGGATGCCGGCGGCCCCCTGTTCCAGGCAGATGGTGAAGGCAAAGGTGCTGCCGGCACCGGGCTGGCTGGTCACCTCGATGTCGCCGCCCATCAGCCGCACCAGACGCCGGCAGATGGTGAGGCCCAGGCCGGTCCCGCCAAACTGGCGCGTGGTGGAGCCATCCACCTGCTCGAAGGGGTCGAAGATGCGCTGGCGCGCCTCCGGTGGAATGCCGATGCCGGTGTCGGCGACCTCAAAGCGCACATGCAGGCCTTCGGGTGCCGTCCGTTCGATCGAGGCCGCCAGGGTGACATGCCCTTCCGTCGTGAACTTGATGGCGTTGCCCGCCAGATTGAGCAGGATCTGCTGCAGGCGCAGGGCGTCGCCTATCAACTCGCGCGCCTGCAACTGGGGCGCGATGCGCTGGATGAGGCCCAGGCGCTTGGCGCTGGCACGTTCGCCGACGAGGCTCTCCACGGCGCCCAGGACCGTGCCGAGGCGGAACGGCGCCCGCTCGAGGGTGAGGCGGTCGGCGTCGATCTTGGACAGATCGAGGACGTCGTTGAGGAGCTGCAGCAGATGCTGGGCCGAGGTGGCGATCTTGCGCAGGCGCTCGCACTGGGCCGGATCGCTGCTCTGCCGCTCCACCATGTGGGTCAGGCCGATGATCGCGTTCATCGGCGTGCGCAGCTCGTGGCTCATGTTGGCCAGGAAGGTGCCCTTCGCCCGATTGGCGGCCTCGGCGGCCTCCTTGGCCACCGACAGGTCGGCGGTGCGCGCTGCCACCAGCTCTTCCAGGTGGCTGCGGTGACGCCGCAGCTCCGCCTCGGCGGCCTTGCGCGCGGTGACATCATGGAACACCGCCAGCACGTGGACGCCATCCTCGTCGCGGGCAACGGTGGACGTGACCACCTGAACGATGCGCCGGGTCCCGTCGCGGGCATGCAGGGCCAGCTCCACCCCCGTCAGGTGCCGTCCTGTCAGGATCTGCGCCAGACGCCGCCGCGCCCGCTCCGGACGCCGCGGGCGGAAGACCGTGCCGATCGGCCCATGCACGTTCATCGCTTCGAGGGAATATCCGCAGAGCAGCTCGATGCTCGGGTTCCACACCGTGAAGCGCACGCCCGGCCCCCCCGTCACCGCATGGAACACCGCCACCCCGTCCGCCTCCGCGTCGATGACCGCGCGGGTGAATGCGGCCTGCCGCTGCAGGCTGAGCTGCAGGGCCTTGCGCTCGCTGATGTCCATGTGCGTCCCCACCAGCCGTCGGGCGCGCGGGGTGCCGCCGGTCAGGTCCTGCACCGCCACGGCGCGGGACAGGATGTCCACCCAGTGGCCGTCCCGGTGACGCATGCGGTATTCCACCTCGAAGCGGGGAATGCGGCCGTTCAGGTAGGCCACCGCGTGCTGCAGGGTACGTTCCCGGTCGCCCGGTTCCATCAGGTCCGCCCAGGTGTCCAGGCGATGGGGCAGTTCGTCGTTGCGGTAGCCGAGCATGGAGGACCAGCGCGGCGAGAAATACACCTCGTCCGTGTCGGTGTTCCAGTCCCACATGCCCTCGTTGGTCCCGCGCAGGGCGTACTCCAGCCGCTCGCGGCTCACCTGGAGCTCGGTCTCCGTCTGCTTCTGGCGGGTGACGTCCTCGTACACCCCGAGCACGCCGATGATCCGCCCGCCGGCATCCCGCAGGGGCAGGCGCGATCCGCGCACCCATGCCCGCGGATTGTCGGCGGTCATCTGGCGGCGGTCGCCGGTCGGGATCGGCACACCGCTCAACAGGATGCGGCAGTCCTCGTGGCGGATCGTCTCGGCGGCCGCGCGCCACGCCAGATCGCCATCCTCGCGGCCGATCACCTGCGCCGGCCCGGCCAGCCCGGCATCCGCCGCAAACAGGCTGTTGCAGCCCAGATAGCGGGACGCACGATCCTTCCAGAAGACCCGGCTGGGGATGGTCTCGAGGACCGTCTGCAGCAGGTTGCGGGACTCCTCCACCGCGCGCAGGTCCTCCACCCGCTGGCTGATGTCCCGCCCGGATGCCAGCAGCGCCGCCTCGCCCCCCGCCGCCTGCACGCGCACGCCGCGGAAGTGGTACATGCGCAGCCCGAGGCGGGTGCGCAGAGGGACTTCCAGATCCACCTGCCCGCCGGCGAAGACGGCCGCGATGGCCGCCTCCACGCGGGCGTGGTCAGCCTCGTCGAAGTGCGCCGTGGCGGGCAGGGCCAGCAAGGTCTCGAGGGGCAGGCCGGTCACGGCCAGGGCCTGATCGTTGGCCCAGCGCAACCGGCCCGCCGGATCGATGCGCACGAGGATGTCAGGCACCGCCCGCGACAGCCCCTGCAGCTCCTCCAGCGCCTCGCTCAGGCGCGCCTCGGCCTGGCGCCGCTCGTCGATTTCGCGGCGGACGCGGGCGTAGGCGCGGGCGCCTTCGATGGCCGTGGCGAGCTTGTCCACCACCGCCCGCAGTTGGCCCAGGGTGCGTTCGCCCAGGGTCGCAGCCACCTGGGAATGAAGGCGCAGCACGCCGTGACCGTCGAGGGGAAACAGGGCGATCGCCCCCTCCGCCTCGCCTTCGCCAAAACACAGGGCGCCGTGTTCCGGCGTCCCCGCCGGGATGTGGCGCGGCGTCTGGGCGGTCCGCGCCCAGCGGGCCAGGGCATGCCCGGACGGCAGTGTGCCCGCCGGCACTGCGTGACGCGGCAGCGCATGAATCAGGGTCAGCGCCGCGGCCTCGTCCGGCGCCGGGTCGTTCCCGTCGGGGGGCTCGAACCACCACACGGACGCGGAGGTCAGGTTGCGCCGGGCCATCAGCACACGCAGGAAGTCCCGGCACGTGGCGGGCGCATCCAGCGTGCGACCGACGGTGAGGGACAGTTCATACAACAGGAGCAGCTCTGCGGTGATGTCTTCTTGTTGTGCACTCATGCGGTCAGGGCCGGGATGCGGCGATGACAAAGGTCTTGTTGTAGAACTCCAGCAGGCGGGTTCCGCCCGACGCGATCTCGCCCAGGGCCAGCACCCCCTCCGGCACGGCGTCGGTGAGCGCCGCCAGGGCCGTCGCCACGCCCGCCAGTTCGTGCCGGAAACCGGCGCCCAGCATCAGTGCGCGGGAATAGCAGTCCGAGATGAAATAACGGGCCGGCCGCGGCCCGGCCGCACACGCCTCCACCGCCTGACGGGCCGCCGCGACGAGGCTTTCCGGCGTACCGTGGGCAATGTACAGCGGCGAATGCTCGGCCACATCCGCCAGCACCGCGAGGCCGCCGTCGTCCGTCTCGCCCATGGGGTCACGGATCACGTCCTCGCTGTCCTCGCGTCCGATGCACAGCGGAAAGGCCGCACCCAGATCGGGAAACACGGGCCGGCCGGCAAAGGCCGGCGCCAGCGCCTCCACGCTCTGCCGGTAGAGGGCGGCGGCCGGTCGCCAGTTGAGTTCCAGAATGCTGTTGGCGCGGCTGCGCGAGGCCACGAACGGCCCCAGGACCCGGGTCCAGCCGTGGCGGACGTGCACCTCCATGTGCTCGGGCGTGAGCACCGCCAGGGCCCCGTCGGCCCACAGACCGTCCCCGGTGAAGACCACCGGCGCCCGGCGCAGGTCGCGGCAGGCAGCACCCGCGCCCACGTAACGGAGGCTGCCGCCGAAGCGGTCGAAGAGATCGTCGAGGAAGGCGGCGATGCCGGCCGCCAGGCTGTCCAGCAGCACGTAGGCGCTGTGCGCCCCGGCGCCGGACGGCGGCGTGCGCCAGCGCGGGCCGGCGGCGCTCAGATCCGCCACCGCCACCTGGCTGGCACCCTGCAGGGGCAGCGCGAGGAGACCGTTGTGCACGACCCGCGTCCCGTGGATCAGACCCGGGAACACCCCGCCGCAGACCCTCACGCCTTCGCCCCGGCAGGACTCCAGCAGCTCCGGCACGCGGGGCAACTCGGTGTCGGCCACGCACAGCAGCCACAGGGGCGACTCGCCGGCCACGGCGGATTGGCGCAGCTCGGCGGCGACGTGGGCGGGAGACGCGAAGCGCAGGTACATGGACGTATCCGGAACGGGCGGGCCGGCCGCCGCCTCCGGACGTTCCGGACAGGGCGGCGAGGCGCGATGCGGTGCATTCACTTCTCAGGCTAGCAGATGCACCGGCGATGCAACATGCCTGATGCCGTGTCGCCCCCCGGTCGCCGCCCAGCACGCTTTCCCGTATCCTGCGAACCGATCTCCCCCGCCACGGTCCGACCTGCCATGAAGCCCGCGCCCTGCATCCGCACCGTCGCCGTCGCCCTCACCGGCGCCTCCGGCATGGCCTATGGCCTGCGCCTCACCGAATGTCTGCTCGCCGCCGGCTGCCGGGTCTGGCTGCTGGTCTCCCAGGTCGCCCAGGTGGTGGCCCGGCAGGAGCTGGACCTCACCCTGCCCAGCCGCCCGGCCGAGGCGCAGGCCCTGCTCACCGCCCGCTTCGGCGCGGCCGAAGGGCAACTGCAGGTGTTCGGCCGGGACGAATGGTTCGCGCCGCCCGCCTCCGGCTCCAACCCGCCTGACGCGATGGTGGTGTGCCCCTGCACCATGGGCTCCCTCGCCGCCATCGCCGCCGGCCTGGCCGGCACGCTCATCGAGCGGGCTGCCGACGTGGTCATCAAGGAAGGCCGTCCGCTGATCCTGGTGCCGCGGGAGACGCCCTTCTCGGCGCTGCACCTGGAGAACATGCTGCGCCTGGCGCGCATGGGCGTGGTCATCCTGCCCGCCAATCCGGGCTTCTACCACCGCCCCCAGAGCGTGGAGGCCCTGGTGGATTTCGTCGTCGCGCGCATCCTCGACCAGCTCCGCGTGCCCCACAGCCTGCTGCCCCGCTGGGGCGAAGACGCAACGGAGTGAACATGGAGCGCGTCGAACTGCCCCTCTTTCCCCTGCGCACCGTCCTGTTCCCCGGCGGCGTGCTGCCCCTCCGGATCTTCGAAGCGCGCTACCTGGACATGGCGGCCCGCTGCATGAAGGCCGGAATGCCCTTCGGCGTGTGCCTGATCCAGGATGGCCAGGAGGTGGGCGAGGCGGCCACGCCCCACAGCGTGGGCACCACCGCCCGCATCGTCAGCTGGGACATGCCCCAGCAGGGCGTGCTGCTGGTCACCTGCCGGGGCGAACGGCGCTTCCGCATCGACGCGCGGCAGACCCACGCCGACCGCCTGCAGAGCGCCCAGGTGCAGTTCCTCGACGCGGCCGACGCGGCGCCCACCCCGATTCCCGCCGGGCGGGCCGGCGTGCTGCCCCTGCTCAAGGCCATCGTCAGCGATGCGGGCGATGAGCTGTTCCCGCCGCCCCACGCCTTCGACGACGCCGCCTGGGTGGTCCGCCGCTTCGCCGAGGTGCTGCCCATCCCCGCCCTCGCCCGCCAGCGCCTGCTGGAACTGGACGATCCGCTGCAGGCCCTGGAGATCGTCCAGACCTACCTGCGCCAGCATCAGCTGGCAAGCTGAAGCGCGTCCGCATCCGTCGCACCACCACGCGGGCTCAGCCGGCGACGGTCGGCGTGCCCTCCGCCGCCAGCCGCTCCAGCAGCCGCCGCACCGGCGCCGGCAGCGCAGCGTCCGCCAGCGCACCCAGCCGCAGCCAGACCTGCCCCGCGCCGGGCGCCCCGTCGGATGCCGCCACGTCCACCCGTTCCGGACGCAGGTGCAGCGTGAAGTGGGTGAAGACGTGGCGGAAATCGGGCAGGCGCGCGACACGCACCACGTCCAGCCCGAAGCGCTGCCCCACCCAGGCCGCGGAGTCCACATCCTCGGGCAGCTCCGGCAGGCTCAGGAGTCCGCCCCAGATGCCCCGCGGCGGACGCCGCTCCAGCAGCACCTGCCCGTCCCGCAGGATCGCCGCGAAGCGTCCCTCGCGCACCACGACGGCACGCCGCGGACGTGGCGCCGGCAGCTCGGCAACCCGCTCGTCCCGCCGCGCCACGCACTCGCCAGCCAGCGGACAGCGCCCGCAGGCGGGCCGGGCGCGGGTGCACACGGTGGCGCCCAGATCCATCTGGGCCTGGGTGTAGACGTCCACGTCCTGCGCCGGCAGCAGGCGCTCGGCCAGCGCCCACAGGTGCTGCTCCACGTCCCGCTCGCCCGGATAACCGTCGATGCCGAAGACGCGGGTCAGCACCCGCTTCACGTTACCGTCCAGGATCGCTGCCCGCGTGCCGTAGGCGAAGGCCGCCACCGCCGCCGCGGTGGAGCGGCCGATACCCGGCAGCGCCGCCAATTGCGCCGGATCCGCCGGCAACACGCCGCCGTGGCGGGCCATCACCGCCTGGGCGCAGGCATGCAGGTTGCGGGCACGGGCGTAGTAGCCCAGGCCGCTCCACAGGGCCAGCACGTCCTCCACCGGCGCCGCCGCCAGGCTGGCCAGATCCGGGAAGCGCGCCAGGAAGCGCCCGTAGTAGGGCAGCACCGTATCCACCTGGGTCTGCTGCAGCATGATTTCCGACAGCCAGATGCGGTAGGCGTCCCGGGTGCCCTGCCAGGGCAGGTCGTGGCGGCCATGGATGCGCTGCCAGGCGATCAGCGTGGCGGCAAAAGAGTGGTGTGTTTTCAATTCGATACCCCCTCGACGGCGACAGGACGCAGGGCGATAATGCGGGCCCCCAACAGGTCTGCGGCGCCTTTGCAGCGATCCCCACCCGCCATGACAGCCTTCAAGAACGATCCCGCCGTGCGTGCCTTCCGCGACACCCTGGGCATGTTTCCCACCGGCGTGACCGTCGTCACCGCCCGCGGCGCCGACGGCGCGCCCGTGGGCCTCACGGTCAGCTCCTTCAATTCCGTGTCCCTCGCGCCGCCGCTGGTGGTGTGGAGCCTGTCCGGCCATCTGGCCTGCGTGCCGGCCTTCGAAAACGCCGCAGTGTACGCGATCAACGTCCTCGCCGAGGACCAGCAGGCGCTCTCCCAGCGCTTCGCCAGCCGCGCGGACGACAAGTTCGCCGGCGTCGCCTGCACCGACGGCACCGACGGCGTGCCCCTGCTCGCCGGCTGCTGCGCCGTCATGGAATGCCGGCCCTTCGCCGTGCATCCGGGCGGCGACCACCTGGTCTTCATCGGCGAGGTGATCCGCTTCGAGCGGGACGCCGAGCGCAAGCCCCTGGTCTTCCAGGGCGGCGCCTACCGCCGCCTCGCCTGAGTCCATGCCCGCGCCGCACTGGATCGAGTCCGGCGGCGGCACCCGCGGGCTGCTCTTCCTGCACGGCGTCAGCGGCGGCGCCGAAGCGGCCCGCACGCTGCTGCCGCAGCTCCTGCCGCAGGGCTGGCGCGGCCTGGCCTGGGACATGCCCGGCTACGGCGCCAGCGCGCCGCTGGATCCACTCGATTTCGACACCCTCGCCGACGCCATCGTCACCCTGCTGGACGCCGCCGGCCTGTCCCGCGCCGTGCTCGTCGGCCACAGCCTGGGCGGCATGATTGCCCTGCACACCGCCGCCCGCCACCCGGCCCGCGTGGACGCCCTGGTGCTGGCCTGCTGCACGCCGGCCTTCGGCGCCCCGGCCGGGCCGCTTCAGCAGGCCTTCCTGGCCCGCCGCCTGGGCCCCCTGGAGACCGGCGCCACGATGGCCGAACTCGCCGCCGACCTGATTCCCGCCATGGCCGGGCCGGACGCCGACCCGGCGCTGATCGGCGCCCACATCGCGCTGATGACGCGCATCCCGCCCGCCCGCTACGCCGCCGCCCTGCGCGCCCTGGTGCACTTCGACGCCCGCGCGGCCCTGCCCGGCCTGACGATGCCGGCCCTGGCGGTGGCCGGCCGGCACGACAGCGTGTCCACGCCGCGCGTGGTGCGCCAGATGGCCGAACGCCTGCCCGCCGCCACCTACGCCGAACTCCCCGCCGGCCACCTCGCCCCCTTCGAGGCGCCGGAGGCCTTCGCCCGCCTCGTGCGGGACTTCCTCACCCGCCTGCCCGACCGGCCGGCCTGACCTTCCAGGATCCGCTCCCCCATGGATGAAAGCCCCTTCAAAGGCAAGACCGGCCTGAGCCGGGTGTGGAACGCCTTCCGCTACTCCATGGCCGGCCTCGCCGCCGCCTACCGCAACGAGGATGCCTTCCGCCAGGAGGTGTGGCTCTCCGCCCTGCTGATCCCCGTCGCCCTGGTCCTGCCCGCCAGCGCCGTGGGCAAGGCCCTGATGGTGGCCAGCGTGCTGCTGGTGGTGATCGTGGAACTGATCAACTCCGCCGTGGAGGCGGCGGTGGACCGGGTCTCCCTGGAGCGCCACCACCTCGCCAAGCGGGCCAAGGACATCGGCAGCGCGGCGGTCTTCGTCGCCCTGGTGAATGTGATCGCCGTGTGGGGCCTGGTCCTCGCCGGCTGAGGCGGGTCGGCGCACCGCGCCTCCGCCGTCTGCCTCGCAGGGCGGAGCCGCCATCGCCCCGTTAAGGGTCGCTTAATCTGGCGGGGCTAAGGTGGCGCCCATCATCGCGTCGCTCCGAGTCCGCCCATGCTCCGCCCCCTTCGTTACCTCCCCCACGGCATCGCCGCCGCCTGTGCCCTGATCGCCGCCTGCGCGGCCCTCGCCGCCGAGCCCTTGGTCCTCCAGCCGGTCCAGCTCAAGGCCCTCGGCATCGAGACCGCCGTCGCCGCCGAAGCCGCCGCCGGCCGTGGCGCGCGCCTGCCCGCCCGGGTGAGCGTACCCAACGCCCAGCTGCGCGTCGTCTCCGCGCCGGTGGAAGGCCTCGTCGAGAGCCTCGCCGTGGCGCCCGGCAGCACGGTGCGCAAGGGCCAGGAGGTGGCCCGCCTGGCCAGCCGCGCCGCACTTGAATTGCAACGGGACGCCCTCCAGGCCGACAGCCAGGCGGCCCTCCTCAAGCACAGCCTGAGCCGCGACGAGACCCTGTTCCGCGAAGGCCTGATCCCCGAATCCCGCCTCCAGGCCACCCGCGCCGCCGCCGCCCAGGCGGGCGCCCAGGCCGCAGAGCGCCGTCAGGCCCTGGGCCTCGCCGGCGCCGCGGCGGGCACGCTGGGCAGCGCGCTGATCCTCACCGCGCCCCTCGACGGCGTGGTGCTGGAGCAATCCGTGCAGACCGGTCAGCGCGTCGAGCCGGCCGCGCCGATCTTCCGCATCGCCCGCCTGTCGCCCCTGTGGCTGGAGATCCAGGCGCCCCTGGAGGTGGCCGCCGGGCTGCGCGAGGGCGCGCCCGTGCGCCTCGCCGACGGCGCCCTGCGGGGCCGCCTGATCGCCATCGGGCGGGCCGTGGATGCCACCAGCCAGACCGTGCTGCTGCGCGCCGAGGTGGGCGCCGGGGCCGAGCGCCTGCGCCCCGGCCAGGTGGTGGACGTGGAACTGGACGCCCCCGCCGGCGGCCCCCGCCGCCTGCCTGCCGCCGCCGTGGTGCGCCACGAGGGCGCCAGCCTGGTGTTCGTGCAGACCGGCAGCGACGCCCACGGCACCCGCTTCGAGCCCCGCCCGGTGAAGATCGTCGCCGAAGGCGGCGAAGGCCTCGGCGTGGACGGTGTGGCCGCCACCGAGCGGGTGGTGGTGAAGGGCGCCTCCGGCCTCAAGGCCCTGCTCGCCGGAGTCGGCCGGGAATGATCCTCGACGCCCTGATCCGCTTCGCCCTGACCCAGCGCCTGCTCCTGCTGGTGGCCACCGCCCTGCTCGCCGCGGCCGGGGTGGACGCCTACCTGAACCTGCCCATCGACGCCTTTCCCGACGTCTCCAGCACCCAGGTCAAGATCATCCTGAAGGCGCCGGGCATGACCCCCGAGGAGGTCGAGACCCGCATCGCCGTGCCCGTGGAGCAGGAGATGCTGGGCATCCCGCGCCAGCGCCTGCTGCGCTCCATGTCCAAGTACGCCCTCACCGACATCACCATCGACTTCGAGGACGGCACCGACATCTACTGGGCCCGCCAGCAGGTGGGCGAACGCCTCGCCAATGCCCTGGGCAACCTGCCGCCCGGCGTCAGCGGCGGCATGGCGCCGATCACCACGCCCCTGGGCGAGATGTTCATGTTCACCGTGGACGGCGAGCTGCCCCTGGCGGAACGGCGCGCCCTGCTCGACTGGGTGATCCGCCCGCAGCTGCGCACGATCCCCGGCGTGGCCGACGTGAACAGCCTGGGCGGCGAGGTGCGCAGCTTCGAGGTGGTGCCGCGGCCCCAGTCCATGGCGGCGCGGGGCCTCGCCCTCAAGGACCTGCAGGCGGTGCTGGAGGCCAACAACCGCAACGACGGCGCCGGCCGCCTCAACGACGGGGAGGAAGGCCTGCTGGTGCGCGCCGAAGGGGCGATCCAGACCCTCGACGACCTGCGCGCCATCGTCGTGCAGGCCCGCGACGGCCGCGTGACGCGGGTGGCCGACGTGGCCGAGGTGCGCTGGGGCGCCCTCACCCGCTACGGCGCGGTGAGCGCCGACGGCCGCGGCGAGGCCGTGGAGGGCATGGTGCTGGGCCTGCGCGGCGCCGACGCCAAGCAGGTGGTGGCGGGCGTCAAGGCGCGCCTCGCCGAGATCGAACCGACCCTGCCCGAGGGCGTGCACCTCACCGTGCTCTACGACCGCAGCCGCCTCGTGGAGCGCGCCGTGGGCACCGTCTCCAAGGCCCTGGGCGAAGCCATCGTGCTGGTGGTGCTCCTGCTGCTGGCCTTCCTCGGCAACCTGCGCGCGGCCCTGGTGGTGGCCCTGATGCTGCCCCTGGCGGCCCTGTCCACCTTCATCCTGATGCGCTTCGACGGCCTGTCCGCCAACCTCATGAGCCTGGGCGGCCTGGCCATCGCCATCGGCATGCTGGTGGATGCGGCGGTGGTGGTGGTGGAGAACGTGGAGAACCAGCTCGCCGAAGCCCAGGCCAACCTGCCCACCCTGCACGTCATCTACCGCGCCACGCGGGAGGTGGCGGTGCCGGTGGCGTCGGGCATCGCCATCATCATCATCGTCTTCCTGCCTCTCCTCACCCTGCAGGGGCTGGAGGGCAAGATGTTCGCGCCGGTGGCCCTGACGGTGGTGTTCGCCCTGTTCTCGTCCCTGCTGCTGTCCCTCACCGTGGTGCCGGTGCTGGCCTCCTGGCTGATCCGCCGCGGCGCCCACCACGAACCCTGGCTGGTGCGCGTGCTGACCGCCGCCTACACGCGCCTGCTCGACCGCGCCCTGGCCCGCGGCCGCCAGTTCGTGCTGATCGCCGTGGCCGGGCTGGCCGCCGCCGCGGTGGCCTTCACCTTCCTCGGCAAGAGCTTCATGCCCACCATGGACGAGGGCGACCTGATCCTGCAGCTGGAAAAGCTCCCCTCCATCGGCCTCGACCAGAGTCTGGCGGTGGACCAGCGCCTGCAGCAGGCCCTGCTGGCGCGGGTGCCGGAGATCCGCGCCATCGTCGCCCGCACCGGCTCGGACGAGCTGGGCCTCGACCCCATGGGCCTCAACCAGACCGACACCTTCCTCGTGCTCACCCCCCGCGACACCTGGCGCCACGCCGACCCGGCGTGGCTGGCCGACCGGGTGCGCGAGGTGATGGCCGACTTCCCCGGCATCGGCTACTCCTTCACCCAGCCCATCGACATGCGCGTCTCCGAGATGCTCACCGGCGTGCGCGGCGACGTGGCCATCAAGGTCTTCGGGCCGGACCTGGCGACCCTCAACCGCCTCGCCAAGGCCATCGAGACCGCCGTCCGCGCGGTGCCCGGCGCCGAGGACACCTTCACCCTCAAGAACGACGGCGTGCAGTACCTGAAGGTGAGCGTGGACCGCCTCGCCGCCGGGCGCTTCGGGCTCAACGTGGACGACATCCAGAACGACCTCAAGGCCCTGCTGGAAGGCCGTCAGGTGGGCGTGGTGGTGGAGCACGGCCGGCGCCTGCCGGTGCTGCTGCGCGGCCCCGACGCCCTGCGCGACTCCCCCGCCGACTTCGCCGCCCTGCGCCTGTCCCTGCCCGACGGCGGCAGCGTGCCCCTCGCCGACGTGGCCCGCCTCACCCGCATCGACGGCCCGGTCAAGGTGGACCGGGAAAACGCCCAGCGCTACGTGGTGATCCAGTCCAATGTGCGCGACCGGGACCTGGTGGGCTTCGTCGAGGACGCCCGCGCCGCCGTGGCCGCCGCCGTGCCCCTGCCGGCCGGCTACCGCCTGGTGTGGGGCGGCCAGTTCGAGAACCAGCAGCGCGCCGCCGCCCGCCTGATGGTGGTGGTGCCGGTCGCCCTGGTGCTGATCTTCCTGCTCCTGTTCTCCACCTTCCGCTCGGTGCGCCAGGCCCTGCTGGTCCTGTCCAACATCCCCTTCGCCCTGATCGGCGGCGTGTTCGGCCTGCTCCTGGCCGGCGAATACCTGTCGGTGCCCGCCTCGGTCGGCTTCATCGCCCTGCTCGGCGTGGCGGTGCTCAACGGCGTGGTGATGGTGAGCCACTTCAACCAGCTGCTGGAGCGCGGCCTGCCCCTCGCCGAGGTGGTGCGCGAAGGCGCCCGCCGACGCCTGCGCCCGGTGCTGATGACCGCCAGCATCGCCGCCTTCGGCCTGGTGCCCATGCTCTTCGCCAGCGGCCCCGGCTCCGAGGTGCAGCGCCCCCTCGCCGTGGTGGTGATCGGCGGCCTCGTCACCTCCACCGCCCTCACCCTGATCCTGCTGCCGGTCCTGTTCCGCCGCTTCGGCGTCGCCGCAGCCCCCACCCTGCCGGAGGCCCCCCGTGGCTGACGTACTCCTCACCCTCATCGTCCCCACCGACATCGCCCAGCACGTGGAAGACCTGCTCCTGTCCCGGCCGGACCTGGTGCGCGGCTTCACCACCAGCGCCGCCGACGGCCACGGCAGCGTCGTCACCCTCAGCGGCGCGGAAGAACTGGTGGGCGGCCACGCCCCGCGCATGCTGATCCGCACGGCCGGCCCCGAAGACCTGATCCGCAGCCTGATGGCCGCCGTCAAGGAGGCCTTCCCGCGGGCCAACCTCTACTACTGGCTGGTGCCGCTCCTCGACCGAGGGCAGCTATGATCCGCCCCCTCGCCCTGCTCGCCGCCCTGCTGATCACCGCGGCCCCGGCCGGCGCCGCAGCCCCCGCCGACACGGCCATCCTGCCCCCCGACGCCGCCGTCGCCCGCGTGCTCCGTGCCCAGCCGGCCATCCAGGCCGCCGTCAGCCAGATCCGCGCCGAAGAGGCCACCCGCCGCCGCCTGGAAGCCGGCCCCTACGAATGGGCCCTGCGCCTGGGCGGCCAGCAGCGCCTCACCCGCCTCCCCGCCACCCCGGAAGAGCGCTTCACCGAATGGAACGCCGCCCTGGAGCGGCCCCTGCGCCTGCCCGGCAAGGCCGCCGCAGACGCCGAGACCGGCGCCGCCGGCGTCGCCCTGGCGGAGATCGCCCACCAGGACATGCGCCACGAGACCAGCCGCGTCCTCCTCGCCGGCTGGTTCACCTGGCTGCGGGCGCGCGCCGGCGCCGAACAGTGGGCCGCCCAGGTGGCCCTGCTGGAACGCCAGGCCGCCGCCGTGAGCCGCCGCCAGCAGCTCGGCGACGCCGCCCGCATCGAGACCGTCCAGGCCGAAGCCGCCCTCGCCCAGGCCCGTGCCCAGGGGGGCCAGGCCCGCAGCCGCGCCCAAGTGGCCGCCGAAGACCTGCGCCGCCGCTTCCCCGGCCTGCCGGTGGACGCCCCCGCCCGGGTGCCCGAGCCCGCCCCCGTCCTCGGCAGCGAGGACGACTGGATCGCCCGCCAGCTGGAACACAACCACGAGCTGGGCGTCGCCCGCAACGAGACCCGCCGCCAGCACGCCCTGGCCAGCCGCGCCGGCCACGAACGCAGCCCCGACCCCAGCGTCGGCGTGCAGGTGGCCCGCGAGCGCGGCGGCGAAGACCGCCTCGTCGGCGCCTTCGTGAGCATCCCCCTGCCCGGCGCCGCCCGCGCCGCCAGTGCCGACGCCGCCCTCGCCCAGGCCGACGCCGCCCACCGCCGCGAAGCCGCCGTCCTGCAACGCATCACCGCCGAAGCCGCCGCCCTCTACCGCAACGCAGTCGCCGCCGTGGACGCCTGGCGCAGCCTGCACGACGCCGCCCTCCGCCTGGACAGCGCCGCCACCCTGACCGCCCGCGCCTACCAGCTCGGCGAAGGCAGCCTCAACGACGTCCTCCTCACCCGCCGCCAGGCCCACGAAGCCACCCTCGCCGCCACCACCGCCCAGCTCGACGCGCTGGAGCTGGGCTATCGGCTGCAACTGGATGCCCACGCGTTGTGGGATCTGGATGAGGAGTGAAGCGGGACGGCCGTGGGCAGCGTCCCGGCGATCACCCGAGACATCCGGCCCCGTCCCCTGGACGACGTTTCGGCGGCCCCAAAAGTGGGGATGCGCATCC
>DAOQMM010000037.1:0-29189 GCA_035335645.1 Rhodocyclaceae bacterium
ATCGACGTGGTGATGATCGCCAACCTGCTGATCATGGTGATCATCGGCGGCTACGAGACCTTCGTCTCGCGCCTCGATCTGGACAACCACCCGGACCAGCCGGAGTGGCTCTCCCACGTGAACGCCGGCGTGCTCAAGATCAAGCTGTCCACCGCCATCATCGGCATCTCGTCGATCCACCTGCTCAAGACCTTCATCAACGCCGGCAACCTGCCCGAGCACACCATCAAGTGGCAGGTGATCATCCACGTCGTATTCCTGCTGTCCGCCCTGGCCATGGCGCTGGTGGACAAGCTCATGAACCAGACCGTCCTGCTGTCCAAACACTAACGAGAGGGAGCCTCACCCATGACCGCCATCAAACAGGAAGACCTGATCCAGTCCGTCGCCGACGCCTTCCAGTACATCAGCTACTACCACCCGCTGGATTACATCAAGGCCCTGGGCGAGGCGTACGACCGGGAAGAGGCGCCCGCCGCCAAGGACGCCATCGCCCAGATCCTGACCAACTCGCGCATGGCCGCTGAAGGCCACCGTCCGATCTGCCAGGATACCGGGATCGGCATGGTCTTCATCAAGGTCGGCATGCAGGTCACCTGGCCCGACGCCACCATGAGCATCCAGGAGATGATCAACGAAGGCGTGCGTCGCGCCTACAGCAACCCGGACAACCCCCTGCGCGCCTCCGTGCTGGCCGACCCCGCCGGCGCCCGCAAGAACACCAAGGACAACACCCCCGCGGTGGTGCACTTCGAGATCGTCGAAGGCCACCACGTGGAAGTGATCTGCGCGGCCAAGGGCGGCGGCTCCGAAGCCAAGTCCAAGTTCGCCATGCTCAACCCCTCCGACGACCTGGTGGACTGGGTCCTGCACAAGATCCCCGAGATGGGCGCCGGCTGGTGTCCGCCGGGCATCATCGGCATCGGCATCGGCGGCACGCCCGAGAAGGCCATGCTGCTGGCCAAGGAATCCATCATGGCGCCGGTGGACATCCACGAACTCAAGGCCAAGGCCGCCTCCGGCGCCCCACTCAGCCGCGCCGAAGCGCTGCGCCTGGAGCTGATGGAAAAGATCAACGCCCTGGGCGTCGGTGCGCAGGGCCTGGGCGGCCTCACCACCGTGCTGGACGTGAAGGTGCTGGACTACCCCTGCCACGCCGCCAACCTGCCCATCGCCCTGGTGCCCAACTGCGCCGCCACCCGCCACTGCCACTTCCACCTGGACGGCTCGGGCCCCGCCAAGCTGGACCCGCCCAAGCTGGAAGACTGGCCCGCCGTCACCTGGACGCCTGACGTCAAGTCCGCCACCCGCGTCAATCTGGACACCCTGACCAAGGAAGAAGTCGCCTCCTGGAAGGTCGGCCAGAAGATCCTCCTCAACGGCAAGATGCTCACCGGCCGCGACGCCGCCCACAAGCGCATCGCCGACATGCTGGCCAAGGGCGAGAAGCTGCCGGTGGACTTCACCAACCGGGTCATCTACTACGTCGGACCGGTCGACCCGGTGCGTGACGAGGTCGTCGGCCCGGCCGGCCCCACCACCGCCACCCGCATGGACAAGTTCACCCGCATGATGCTCGAGCAGACCGGCCTGATCTCCATGATCGGCAAGTCCGAGCGCGGCCCCGTGGCCATCGAGGCGATCAAGGACAACAACTCCGCCTACCTGATGGCCGTCGGCGGCGCTGCCTACCTGGTGGCCAAGGCCATCAAGTCCGCCAAGGTGGTGGGCTTCGAGGACCTGGGCATGGAAGCCATCTACGAGTTTGACGTGCAGGACATGCCCGTCACCGTGGCGGTGGACTCCACCGGCACCTCGGTGCACAACACCGGCCCGAAGGAATGGCAGGTCAAGATCGGCAAGATCCCGGTCAAGGCCTGATTCCCTCGCCTCGGCGACGTCCCTGCAGCCCGGCCCCGCGCCGGGCTGTGTCGTTGACGGGCCCGGCATCAGGGTGAACCCGTATCGGGCGGTGCCGCGCGGGTGCGCTATGCTGCACCCACGCCCGGAGGAGACAGGCCGTTCCGGCCCCACCGGCGCCCCCACAAGAACAAGGCTGCCCACCATGTCGCCCGAACACTTCCTCGCGGACGCGGAGCGCATCCGCCAGCGCGTCATCGACACCCTGCTCGCCGAATTCGCCGAGCTGTCCGAAGGCGTGGTCATCGTGGACCGGGACGCCCGCATCGTGTGGATGAACGACAAGTATCCACGCCATCTCATGGTCCATGACGCCGCCGACATCATCGGCCGCCCGGTGGAAGAGGTCATCCCCAACAGCCTGATGCGCCAGGTGGTGAGCACCGGCAAACCCATCATGCTGGACATCATGGAACTGGGGCACGAATCCGTCGTCGTCATGCGCCTGCCGGTGCGCGACGAGCATGGCGAGGTCATCGGCGGCGTGGGCATGGTCATCTTCGACGACGCCCGCCAGCTCGCCCCGGTGGTCTCCCGCTTCCAGAGCCTGCGCACCGAACTGGCCGACACCCGGCGCAAGCTCGACGAGGCCCGCCGCAGCAAATACACCTTTGCCAGCTTCATCGGCGCCAGCCCGCGCTGCGTGGCCGTCAAGAACAAGGCCCGGCGCGCCGCCCGCGCAGCCTCGCCGGTCCTCATCCTGGGCGAGACCGGCACCGGCAAGGAGCTCCTCGCCCACGCCATCCACGCCGCCAGCCCCCGCGCCGGCGGCCCCTTCGTGGCGGTCAACATCGCCGCCGTGCCGGAAACCCTGCTGGAGGCCGAATTCTTCGGCGTTGCGCCGGGTGCCTACACGGGCGCCGAGCGCAAGGGGCGCAGCGGCAAGTTCGAACTCGCCCAGGGCGGCACCCTCTTCCTCGACGAGATCGGCGACATGTCGCCGGCGCTCCAGTCCAAGCTGCTGCGCGCCCTGCAGGAAAAGGAGATCGAGCCGGTCGGCTCCAACCGCCTGATCAGCGTGGACGTGCGCATCATCGCCGCCACCAGCCGCGACCTGCCGAAGGAGATCGAGGCCGGCCGCTTCCGCGCCGACCTGTTCTACCGCCTCAACGTCATCACCCTCGACGTACCGCCCCTGCGCGACCGCCTGGACGACCTGCCCTTCATCGCCGAAGCCCTCACCGACAGCCTCGCCCGCCAGCTCGACGAGCCGCCCCGCAGCCTGAGCCGCGCCGCCCTGGACTACCTGGCCCACCACAGCTGGCCCGGCAACGTGCGCGAGCTGGCCAACGTGCTGGAGCGGGCCCTGCTGATGTCGGACGCCGACTGCCTCGACCAGGCCGACTTCGAACAGGTGCTGCCCGGGCTGGTCCGACCGCCCGCGCGCCCCGTCGCCGAAAACGCACGCACCCTCGACCAGATCCAGCAGGCCACGGAGCGGCAGGCCATCGCCGACGCCATCGCCGCGGCCGGTGGCAACAAGGCCCAGGCCGCACGCAGCCTGGGCATCTCCCGCGCATCCCTCTACGAGAAGATCGCCGCGCTGGGCATCGCCGCGCCTTGAAGCTGTCCGGCTCCGCGGACAGTGCCGCCTGCCGCACCGGACACGACGCACCGCAACATCGCAAAAACTGCTTACAAATCAACCCCAAAAAAGCAGGCATGGAATCTGCAGTGACACCCCGACAGTTTTGCATTTTAACGACGGAGGAGATCTCACCATGTCATTCCTGATTGTATTGGCAGCCTTGTGCTTCCTGATGTTCGTAGCCTACCGGGGCTACAGCGTCATCCTGTTTGCGCCGGTCGCGGCCCTCGGCGCCGTGCTGCTCACCGACCCGACCCTGGTCGCCCCGATGTTCACCGGCCTCTTCATGGACAAGATGGTCGGCTTCGTGAAGAACTACTTCCCGGTCTTCCTGCTCGGCGCCATCTTCGGCAAGGTCATCGAACTGTCCGGCTTCTCCAAGTCCATCGTCTCCTCCGTCATCAAGGTGGTAGGGGCCGAGCGGGCGATGCTCTCCATCGTGCTGGTGTGCTCACTGCTCACCTACGGCGGCGTGTCCCTGTTCGTGGTGGTCTTCGCGGTGTATCCGTTTGCCGCCGAGATGTTCCGTCAGGGCGGCATCCCCAAGCGCCTGATCCCCGGCACCATCGCGCTGGGCGCCTTCACCTTCACGATGGACTCCCTGCCCGGCACGCCGCAGATCCAGAACGTGATCCCCACGACCTTCTTCAAGACCAACATCTACGCCGCCCCGGTACTGGGCACCGTGGGCGCGGTCTTCATCTTCATCGTCGGCCTCAGCTACCTTGAGTGGCGTCGTCGCACCGCCAAGTCCGCGGGCGAAGGCTACGGCACCGAACTGCTGAACGAGCCGGAACCCTTCGACGAGACCGAGAAGCTTGCCAATCCGGTCCTCGCCATCCTGCCCCTGGTACTGGTGGGCGTCACCAACAAGCTGTTCACCGACCTCATCCCGCAAATCTACGGCACCAGCCACTCCTTCGTGCCGGCCGTGATCGGCACCGCCAAGCCGGTGGTCCAGGACGTCTCCAAGATCGCCGCCATCTGGGCCGTGGAAGGCGCCCTGCTGGTGGGCATCCTCACGGTCATGGTATTCGCCTGGCGCACCGTCTCCACCAAGTTCGCAGAGGGCACCAAGGCTGCCGTGGGCGGCGCCCTGCTGGCGTCGATGAACACCGCGTCCGAATACGGCTTCGGTGCCGTCATCGCCGCGCTGCCGGGCTTCCTGGTGGTGGCCGACGCCCTCAAGGTGATCCCCAATCCGCTGGTGAATGAAGCCATCACCGTCACCACCCTGGCCGGTATCACCGGTTCCGCGTCCGGCGGCATGGGCATTGCCCTGGCGGCCATGTCGGAGACCTTCATCCAGGCGGCCAACGCCGCGGGCATCCCGCTGGAAGTGCTGCACCGGGTCGCCTCCATGGCCAGCGGCGGCATGGACACCCTGCCTCACAATGGCGCCGTCATCACACTGCTGGCCGTCACCGGTCTGACCCACAAGGTGGCCTACAAGGACATCTTTGCCATCACGATGATCAAGACCACTGCGGTGTTCGTCATCATCGCCACCTACTACGCCACCGGCCTCGTATAACAACGCTCGCGGACCTGCCCGGGAGGAGACACCACCATGAGCATTTCACGCCATCCCCTCGCCAACTCCCTGCGCGCCTCGGACACCGGCAAGATCGTGTCCGCGCGGGAGGCGGTCAACCTGATCCGTGACGGCGACACCGTCGCCACCGGCGGCTTCGTCGGCATCGGCTTTCCGGAGAACATCGCCATCGCCCTGGAAGAGCTGTACCTGGAAAACCAGGGCAGCGAAGGCCAGGGCCTCGGCTTCCCGCGCAACCTGACGCTTGTCTACGCCGCCGGCCAGGGCGACGGCAAGGACCGGGGCCTCAACCACCTGGGCCACGACGGCCTGGTGTCGCGGGTCATCGGCGGCCACTGGGGCCTCGTGCCCAAGCTGCAGCAGCTTGCCGTGGCCAACCGCATCGAAGCCTACAACCTGCCCCAGGGCGTCATCACCCACCTGTTCCGCGACATCGCCGCCGGCAAGCCCGGCACGCTGACGCGGGTCGGCCTCGGTACCTTCGTAGACCCACGCTTCGGCGGCGGCAAGCTCAACGAGAAGACCACCGCCGACGTGGTCCGCCTGATGCAGATCGACGGCGAGGACTATCTGTTCTACAAGGCCTTCCCGATCAACGTGGGCATCATCCGTGGCACCACCGCCGACCCGGACGGCAACATCACCATGGAGAAGGAGGCCCTCACCCTGGAGGCCCAGGCCATCGCCATGGCGGCCCACAACTCCGGCGGCATCGTCATCGCCCAGGTGGAGCGTATCGCCGAGCGGGGCACCCTGAGTTCGCGCCAGGTGAAGATCCCCGGCATCTTCGTGAACTGCGTGGTGGTGGCCGAAAAGCCCGAATACCACATGCAGACCTTCATCGAGCAGTACAGCCCGGGCTTTGCCGGCGAGCTGCGGGTGCCCATGTCCGCCGTTCCGTCCATGGAGATGAGCGAACGCAAGATCATTGCCCGCCGCGCCGCGCTGGAGTTGCGCGCCAACGCGGTGGTGAACCTGGGCATCGGCATGCCCGAGGGCGTCGCCTCGGTGGCTGCCGAAGAGAAGATCATCGATCTCTTCACGATGACCGCCGAGCCGGGCGTGATCGGCGGCATTCCCGCCGGCGGGCTCAACTTCGGCGCCGCGGTGAACACCCAGGCCATCATCGACCAGCCCAGCCAGTTCGACTTCTACGACGGCGGCGGGCTGGACCTGGCCTTCCTCGGTCTCGCCCAGGCCGACCGCCTGGGCAATCTCAACGTGTCCAAGTTCGGGCCACGCCTCGCAGGCGCCGGCGGCTTCATCAACATCAGCCAGAACGCCAAGAAGGTGGTCTTCGTCGGCACCTTCACCGCCGGCAACCTGGAGATCGCCATCCAGCACGGCAAGCTCGCCATCCTCAACGACGGTCGCTCCAAAAAATTTGTCGAGGAGGTGGAGCACCGCACCTTCAGCGGCCCGGAAGCCGCGCGGCGCCACCAGCCGGTGCTCTACGTCACCGAGCGCTGCGTGTTCCGTCTCGACCCGGAGGGCCTGGAGCTGATCGAGGTGGCGCCGGGCATCGACATCGAACGGGACATCCTCGCCCGCATGGCCTTCCGCCCCATCATCAGGGGCGAACCAGCCCTGATGGACGAACGCATCTTTGGCGATGGCCCCATGAACCTGCGCCCCGACATGCTGGAGATCCCCATGAAGGATCGCCTCAGCTACGACGCCGAGAACAACCTGTTCTTCGTCAATTTCGAGGGCCTGGCGGTACGCACCGAAGCAGACATCGAGCGCATCCGCGCAACGGTGGAGCACCAGCTCGCCCCCATCGGCCACAAGGTGTTCGCCATCGTCAATTACGACCGCTTCCACATCGAACCGGAACTCACCGACGACTACGTGGGCATGGTCAAGGGTCTGATGGACCGCCATTACATCGACGTGACGCGCTACACCTCCAGCACCTTCCTGCGTCTCAAGCTCGGCGAGGCCCTCGCCCGCAGCGACGTGGTGCCCCACATGTTCGCCAGCGCCGACGAGGCCCAGGCGGGCCTCAACCAGCGCTGACAAGCCCCCGCCCCCACGAGGAACCCGGCTCCGAGCCGGGTTTTTTTCGCCTTCAAATCGGCAGAACTGCAAGATCCTGCAAAACCCACACGCAATTTCAGCGAGTCGCTATAGTGCGCTCCATGGCGTCTACGGGCGCCCGCCCACCCGGTCACACCCTTGCCGACAACCCTGTCCACCCTGCCACCCGAGGAACCGTCATGACCCTCCGCCGCACCCCGAAAGTCCTGCTCGCCCTGCTCACGGCGACCCTGCCGGCCCTGTCCAACGCCGGCTGCTTCCCTGTTGCCGGCAGCGTTCGGCTGCTGCCCGACCCGACCTGCGCGGTCCAGTCGTCCGTCAGCGGCGTCGTGTTCACCGGCCAGTGCTTCAGCGTCAATCTCGCCCTGATCGGATTTCCGGCCGGCACCGGCTATGCCGGCACCACCGTGGAACCCCTGGCAGGCTCCAACGGCGTGCCGACCCTGACCCCGGCGGTGATCCCGGTGGACGGCCAGCCCACCCTGCCCCGTCAGATGATCCAGACCGCCCGCTCGGTGATCACCCTCGGCCAGACCGAGCGTCGCCACAGCGCGGCCACCAAGCTCTACACCACCGACGTGATCGTCTTCCAGCCCAAGCTCAGCAGCACCGGCGACGTGATGCCGGGGCCCACGGTGGAGCAGATCCTGATCGCCGGCACCGACGGCAAGGGTGCCTACGCCGGCGCCACCGGCAACCTCACCATCACCGGCAACAGCATCGGCACGCCCGCACCGGTCGTCGGCAAGATCTGTCTGCCCTGATCCGCTCACGGGTCCGGCCTCGCCGGACCCTTCTCCGGACGACGATGGCCATCGCCCCGTCGTCATGCTCGCCCGTCCTCCGTGCTCCGCCGCCTGCGTATCGCCGTCCTGCTGCTGATCCTCGCCAGCGTCGCCCTGACCGCCTGGCGCAGTCAGGCCCGCATCGAGGCTTGGCGCAGTTCGCTGCACGTCACGGTCTATCCGATCGCCGCGGACGACGCCCCCGCAACCCGGCGTTACATCGAAAGCCTCACGGCCGACACCTTCGATGAACTCGAAGACTGGTTCGAAGCGGAGTTCATGCGCCATGGCAAAGCCCTGCGACGTCCCCTTGCCTTCAACCTCGCCCCGCCCCTGACCGCGCTGCCGCCCCCCTTCCCGGCCGGGGGCAGCGCCCTTGCCACCGCGCGCTGGAGCCTGCAGCTGCGCCTGTGGGCCTGGCGCCATGAGCGGGCCCCGGGCCCCGCGCCGGACGTGCGCCTGTTCCTGCTCTTTCATGATCCGGCGCGCACGCCGACGCTGGCGCATTCGGTCGGACTGGAAAAGGGCCGCATCGGCCTCGTGCAGCTCTTTGCCCGGCGCAGCGAGACCCCGCGCAATGCGGTGATCATTGCCCACGAGCTGCTCCACACCCTGGGCGCCGCTGATCGCTACGACCCCGTCACGCTGCACCCCCGCTGGCCTGACGGCTACGCCGAACCCGACCGCACGCCGCGCTGGCCGCAGCACCTGGCAGAGATCATGGGCGGACGGATTCCGGTGGACGCCGGGCGCGCGGACATCCCGGACGGCCTGCACGAGGCCCTGATCGGCGCCGCCACGGCCGCGGAGATCGGCCTGAGCGCACCCCGCCCGTGACGCCGCGGGGCCTAACGCAGCACTTCGATGATCTCGACACCCATCTCATAGAGACCGGGCTGAGCCGTGCCGTCACAGCGCCGCACCCGGGCGCGCACATGGAGCGGGGAATGGACGCCACCCGGTTCGGGCGGCAGGACGACGAGCTCGAACACCTCGTCCATGCGCGGCACGTGGCTGGACTGGATGGTCATGCCGCCCACGCTCAGCTCGACGCAGACGCCCACCACCGGCTCCCGTGTGCCCTCGACCCGGATGGCGACCTTGCATCCCAGAGGAATGCGCCGGTCGCGCCGTCGTTCGGCCCTGCTGTGATCCATGTTCGTAGAGTTTCCCTTGGCGTGAAGCGCGCACCTTACGGAATGCGCCGCGGCCCCGCAAGGTTCAGAGACGCTTGCAGGCGGATGACCGCTCAGGGCCGGGCCGACGTGGCCGGCGGAGGCATTGCTGCAAGCGCCCGCGAGGCGCGGAGCAGGCGGATCTCGCCTTCGGCCACGCGCTGGGAGAAGGGGCGCGTACTGTCCAGTCCCTCCTGCCAGGCCACCACTTCGTAGGCCCCGAAACCGGGCTGGCCCGCCAGCTGCGCCGCGCGGCGGGCGAAGACCTGGCGGGCCTCCCCGTCGCCGCCGGTGTGGATGCCCTTCATGCGCAGGGCCAGCCGGTAGCGGTCCTCGCCCAGGGGCGCCTCGCGGATCACCCAGTTGGGCGCCAGCGGATCGACCACCGCATAGGCCGCCACGGCGGCGGTCAGTGCCGGGATCTTCAGGTAGCCGTTGGTGACGGCCGCCATGCCGGCGGCCGGCACGATGAGCCAGTCGTGGGGCGGCTCGGTGCTGACACTGCTGCAGCCGGCCAGCGTGACGAGGAGCGCGCTACCCCAGGCCACGCGTTGCAGGGACCGAATCATGACCGGCCTCTCAGCTGAGGTAGTTGAAGAGGGACAGATTGCTCACCTTCATGAAGGACTGCTGGGCGGCCTGCAGGTAGGTGGAGCGCTGGGTCAGGTTGCTCACCGCCGACGCATAGTCCGCGTCCTGCAGGTTCGACAAGGTCTCGGAGTATTGCAGGGTCATGGCGCTGGTGACGTTCTGCTGGCTCTCCACTTCCACCATGCGCGAACCGACGGCGGAGCGCACCTGGGACACGCTGTCCTGGGCCGCGTCCATGCCTGCGATGGCCTGGTTGGCGCCGAACGCGGTCACCGCCGCGTTACCGGACTGGAGCGATCTGACGAAGTTGCCCAGCACGTCGAAGGCGCCCGCCACGGTACCCAGGGAATAGCTGTCGCCGGCCGCCGGCGTGCCCGTGAGCGTCATGCTGATGCCGCCAAAGGCCAAGGTGGTGGTGGTGCCGCTGGAGGTGACGGTCGGGGTGATCGGTGACGCGTGGGTCGGGTCGGCCGTGGAGTCGAAGACCTGATAGGCCGGTCCGGCACCGACGCTGATGGCGTAGGTGTGGCCGTTGTAGCCGCTCAGGGAGGTGGCCGACACCAAGGCGGTCCCGGTGTTGGCGGCACCGGCGAGGGCATAGGCGGAGCCGGCCGGCGCGCGGATCTGGTTGAAGATCTGATCACCGGAGCTGGTCACCGGCAGGATGCGCGAGGCCGAGATCTGCAGGCTGCGCTGGCCCTGGTCGCCCTGGTAAGTGATGCCGCCGGCCAGGCTGCCGGCAAAGGGTTGGGCATTGCTGCGATAGCCGGCGAAGACGTACTCGCCGGTGGAGTCCTGGCTGTTGGCGAGGGACTGGAGCGCCGAGAACTGCTGGGTCATGTCGGACGCGATGGCGGCAAACTCCGAGCTGCTGTAGGTCCCGTTGCCGGATTCGACGGCGCGGGTGCGTACGTAGGTGAGCAGATCGGTCACCGAACCCAGCTTGCTGTCGACCAGCTTGAGGGCGTCGTTGGCGTAGGCCTGGTTGGACGCGTAGAGATCATTCACGCTCTTCGACTGGGAGACTTCCAGCGCCCGCGCCGAGGCCACCGGATCGTCCGCCGGCGAGAGCACGCGCCGGCCGGTCGCCACCTGCTTCTGGGCATCGAGAAGCTTGCTGTTCTGTTGCTGGATCGACGCGACGCCCGCGTCGTAGATCATGCCGGTACTGATGCGCATGAGGGTTCTCCTGGTTCCTAGCCGAGCTGCAGCACTTGCTCGAAGAGCTTGGCCGCCACGCTCATGACCTTGCCGCTGGCCTGGTATGCCTGCTGATAACGGATCAGATTGGCCGCTTCTTCATCGAGATTCACGCCGGTGATGGACTGCTGGGCGGCAGTGGCCTGGGACAGCAGGGAATTCTGGGCCTCGGCATTGACCTTCACCTCCCGCGCCTTGTTGCCGACGGCACTGACCATCTGGGAATACACGGACTGGAAGGTGGCCGACGGGGCCCCGTTGGCCGTCAGCAGCATCTTGGTGGTTTCCAGCGAGCCGAGCAGCACCGCGTTGCGGCTGTCGGACACGCCCGCCACGGTGGGGGAAACCGTGAAGGTGTCGTTGTTCTGGATCGCGCCGGACAGGGTGAAGGACACGCCACCAAGGGCGATGCTCATGCCGCTGGTGTAGGGAATGGACGCCACCGGCGCCGCCACGGTGACGGGCGAGCCGCCAGGGGGCGTGTAGGTGACCGGCAGGCCGGCGGGAAAGCCGCTGAGGTTGCCGCCGGAATAGGTCAGGGTCGTCGGCGAGGCTGCCGTTCCGAAGCTGGACAGGCTGCTCGTACTGCTCACCACGGCTGCACCGATACTGCCGGTGCCCAGGTTGCCGCTACGGGCGCCGGTGGTGATGGGCGCGGACGCGGCGATCATGCGCGTGTCGGTGAGGGCCACGGCCATGTTGCCCGCCGCGTAGCGGGTGGGCTGGACGAGGAAGCTGTCCCCCACCTTGGAGCTGGCCGGCGGGGTGATGCTGAGGCCGACGGAGGCGGCGCTGACCGAGGTGCCGTCGGACAGACGGGTCAGGGAGTAACCGCCCGTGGTGTCGGTGAAGGTGAGCCTGTAGTCGTCGGCGGTGAGCTGGGCGATGTTGGCGTAAGTCACGGCTGGCGCCGCCGTGGTCGTGCCCTGGGCAGGCTGGACCGACACGCTGGGCGCGACGAAGAAGTCCGTTCCGAGATTACCGTTCAGATCCTGCCCGAGCGCGTGCTGGGCGTTGAAGGCGGTGGCCAGCCCGACGGCCATCAGGCCGATCTGGTTCTGGGTGCTGTCCAGAGTCTCGCTGCGCAAGGACAGGAGTCCGCCCAGCTTGCCGCCGCTCAGCATGCTCTCGGGAATTGTGATGGCGTTGCCGTTCTGGGCGATGATGTTGACGCTGAAGCGCGTCGGATCCCCCTGGGAGGCCCGGGCCTGAAGCACGGTGGCGTTGGCGCCCATCACCAGCGGTTGCCCGGTACCGATGAAGACCCCCATGGAGCCGTCGCTCAGGACGGTGGTGGACACGCGGGTGAGCTGGTTGAGCTCGCGCACCGCCTGGTCGCGCTGGTCCAGCAGATCGTTGGCGGGCTGACTGGAGCCAGCCTGCTGGGCGTCGGCGATGCGCTTGTTCAGGTCGGCGATCTGCTGGGCATAGGTGCTGATGGACTTGACCGTATCCTGGATCTGGCCCTCCACGCCGGAGCGGACTTCGTTGATGCGGTCGGACAGGGTCTGGAAGCGCGACACCAGACTCTCGCCGGCCGACAGCAGGGATTGCCGCGCGGGAATGCTGGACGGATTGGCGGCCACTTCCTGCACGCCCTGGAAGAAGGACTGGTAGGCCGGCGTGAGACCGGCGCTGGAATCCGCCAGCAGATTGTCGAGCTGGGCGATCTGGGTGTTGTAGGTGTCGTACTCGTTGTACTTGGTGTCGGCGCTCAGCACCTGACGGGTCAGGAAGTCGTCGTAGGCGCGCTTGACCGTATCGACCTTGGTGCCTTCTCCCAGAAAGCCGCCGCCGGTGAACTGGGCTGGGTTGGTGCTCTGGGTGATGGACTGGCGGCTGTAGCCGGCCGTGCCCACGTTGGCGATGTTGTGGCTGGTGGTGGACAGCCCCGCCTGGGCGGCATTGAGGCCGGTGAGTCCGATGCTGAACAGGCTGGTGCCCATGATCCGCGTCCTTCTGTCGGAAGTGTCTGCGGAGGGAACAGCAAGATCTCTGCCAGCCTCGCGCCAAGCGGCACGGAACGTGGGCTCAGGCGTTGCGGGAGGCGCTCGCCGCGAGAGCGGTGCGCAGGGTGTTGCCCTGGATGATGCGGGTCAGCTTGTCCGCGTACTGGGGATCGGTGGCGTAGCCGGCCGATTGCAGCGCGCGGGCGAAGCCGCTGGCGTCGCTCTGGCCCATCACCGCCGCGTAGCGCGGGTTGTTGGCGAGCATCGCCGCGTAGTCGCGGAAGGATTCGGCATAGGAGCCATAACGCCGGAAGCGCGCGGATTCGCGGGTCGGCGTGCCATTGGCGTACTCCACGGTGGTGGTGCTCACCGTGTCGCCGGACCACCGCCGGCCGGCCTTGATGTTGAAGAGGTTGTAGCTCGGGCTGCCGTCGGCGTTCTTCAGTTCGTACTTGCCCCAGCCGGTTTCCAGCGCCGCCTGGGCAACGAAGAAGCGGGCCGGGATGCCGGTCGCACGGCTGGCCTCGACGGCGTCCGGCCAGATCCGTTCGACGAAGGCCCGTGGCCCGGCACCGGCCGGCAGATCGAGCCCGCTTGCCGGGGCAGACGCTGCCGATGCGGCAGATTTTGCCGCCGCGTTTGCCGCACTGCCGGCGGGGAGGGCGGCGTCATAGCTGCGCCGGATGGCGGTGTCCAGCGACGGCGAACTGCCCGACGTGTCGGCGGTTGCGCGCCCGACGCCGAGCTGGCGTTCGATGACCTTGGCCAGACCCACGCCGCCGCCCCGGCTGGCGAGTTGCAAGGCCAGCTGCTGGTCGAGCATGCCCTGGTACATGCGCGATTCTTCGCTGTCGAAGAGCCCGTTCTTTGGCGAGGCATCGCGCATGGACTTGAGCACCTGTTGCAGGAACAGGCCTTCGAACTGCTTGGCCGCTTCCCTGGCCGCCTCGGGGGAATTCTCCTTGGCGAGACGCTGGAGATTGCCCAGGGTGCGCGGGTCGAGGGCGTTGATCTGGCTGAAGTCGGCGGCCATGTCAGATCACTTCCAGTTCGGCCCGCAGGGCGCCGCTGGCCTTCATCGCCTGAAGGATGGCGATGAGTTCGAGGGGATTGGCGCCGACCGCGTTGAGGGCCTTGACCACGTCGGCCAGGTTGGTGCCGGCCTTCAGGTTGAAGAGGGTGCCGCCTTCCTGCTTGATGTCCACCGAGCCCTTGTTGGTGACCACGGTCTGGCCGCCTGAAAGGGCGCCCGGCTGGCTCACCTGGGGCTCGTTGTTCACCGTGACGGTGAGGCTGCCGTGGGCCACCGCGCAGTTCTGCAGGGCCACCTTCTGGTTCATCACCACCGAGCCGGTGCGGGAATTGACGATGACCTTGGCGGCCTGGATGGCCGGCGTCACGTCCAGATTCTCGACGCGGCCGAGGAAGGCCACGCGCTGGTTGGGATCGTCCGGCGCGCGCACCTGAATCTGGCGCGCATCCACCGCCTGGGCGCTGCCCGGGGCGAGGCGGTTGATGGCGTCCACGGCGTTCTGGGCGGTGGCGAAATCGGCGTCGTTGAGCTCGATGAACACGTACTCGCCCTGCCCCACCGCGCTGGGCAGGGCCCGCTCCACGGTGGCGCCGCCGGGAATGCGGCCGGCGGCCAGGTGGTTGACGGTGACCTTGCTGCCGCCGGACGCCCCGCCGGCGCCGCTCACCGCCAGACTGCCCTGGGCCATCGCGTAGATCTGCCCGTCGGCGCCCTTGAGGGGCGTCATGACCAGGGTGCCGCCCTTGAGGGAACGGGCGTTGCCCATGGACGAGACGGTCACGTCAATCTGCTGGCCCGGCCGGGCATAGGGCGGCAGGCTGGCGGTGACCATCACGGCGGCCACGTTTTTGAGCTGCAGGGACTGGCCCGGCGGCAGGGTGACGCCCAGGTTGCCGAGCATGTTGATGATGCTCTGCACGGTGAAGGGCGTCTGGGTGGTCTGGTCGCCGGAGCCGTCGAGGCCCACCACCAGGCCGTAGCCCACCAGCTGGTTGTTGCGCACCCCGCCGATGCTGGCGAGGTCTTTCAGGCGCTCGGCGCGGACAGCCGGTGCGACGAGGCACAGGGCCACCGCAAGGGCGAAACAGAGCGTGCGGACGGACAGGGGTTTCACGATGGCGATCCTCAGAACGGCAGCGCGGTCATGAAGAAGCGTTGCAGCCAGCCCATGCGCTCGGTCTCGTCGATGTAGCCGTTGGCCCGGTATTCGATGCGGGCGTCGGCCACCTGGGTGGACTGGACGGTGTTGGAACCGGTGACATTGACCGGATTGACCACGCCGGAGAAGCGGATGAACTCGTTGCCCTGGTTGATGGCGATCTGCTTTTCACCGGACACCAACAGGTTGCCGTTGGGCAGGACTTCGATCACGGTGGTGGTGATGGTGCCGGTGAAGGCGTTGTTGGCCGCCGCGTCGCCCTTGCCACCGAACTTGCTGGCGTCAGAGGCGGTGGCGTCGAGCCCGTTGAGCCCGGCCAGGGGCACCTTGGTCAGGGCCGAGATGGAGGCTCCGATGGAGGCGTTGCGTTCGGCGTTGGCCGAGGACTTCTTGCTCGCGGCGGTCTGCTCCACGAGGTTGATGGTGATGATGTCGCCCACGAAGCGGGCACGCCGGTCTTCGAACAGGGGCCGCGAGAAGGATTGCTGGAAGATCGCGCCGGGCTGGGAAGCCTGCGCCGTGCGCGGCTCGGGGCGGATGCTCATGGGTTGATGCACGGCGGTGGGGGGCGTGGTCTGCAGGGCGGAGCAGCCGGCCAGCAGCGCGACGGCGACGAGGGACGTCAGGGCACGGGGGGATTTCATGGTGCGTCTCCGGCCTGGACTTACAGGGACGTGAGCTTGCCGAGCATGGTGTCGGAGGTCTGCACGGCGCGGGAGTTGAGTTCGTAGGCGCGTTGGGTCTGGATCATCAGCACCAGTTCCTCGGCCACATTGACGTTGGAGGTTTCCACGTAGGTCTGGTTGAGCACGCCGGCGCCGTTGCTGCCCGGCGTGTTGGGGTTGGGTGTGCCGCTGGCGGCGGTTTCCAGGTAGAGGTTCTCGCCCACGCTCTGCAGGCCGCCGGGATTGACGAAGGTGGCGACCTGGATGTTGCCGATCTGGGCCGGCGCGGTCTGGTTGGGCAGGGTCACCGTGACGACGCCGTCCTTGCCGATGGTGAGGCTGAGCGCGTTGGACGGGATGGTGATGGCCGGCTGCAGCGGGTAGCCGCTGGAAGTGACGATCTGGCCGTTGGCGTCCTTCTGGAAGGCGCCGTCGCGGGTGTAGGCGGTGGTCCCGTCGGGCAGCAGGATCTGGAAGAAGCCGGACCCCTGGATGGCCACATCGAGACTGTTGCCGGTCTGGTTCAGGTTGCCCTGGGTGTGGATGCGCTCGGTGGCGACGGGACGCACGCCGGTGCCGATCTGCAGGCCGGAGGGAATGGTGGTCTGCTGGGTGGACTGGGCGCCCGGCTGGCGCAGGGTCTGGTAGAGGAGATCCTCGAAGACGCCACGGGCGCGCTTGTAGCCGTTGGTGGAGACGTTGGCCAGATTGTTGGAGATGACGTCGAGCTGGGTCTGCTGGGCGTCGAGGCCGGTGCGGGCGATCCAGAGGGAGCGGATCATGGCGGGCTCCTGAGAGTCGGGGCCGCCCCGGGGGCGGCAAAGGTTGCGACGGGTTCCATGCTAGTCCGTGCAAGCTCCGTTCCAGGCGCGGAGCAGGACCGGGAAAGGCCGTCAATTCGGACGCCCGGATCGGCCGCCGGGTGCCGGATCAGGCCTTGGTGATGACCTGGGCGGCGGAGCGGTCGTTTTCCTGGGCGGTGGTGAGCATCTTGGTCTGCATCTCGAACTGGCGGGACAGGGAGATCATGCTGACCATCTGCTCGACCACGTTGACGTTGCTGCCTTCCAGGTAGCCGGAAGCGACCCGCACGGCAGGATCTGCCGGGGCGGCAGTGCCGCCGGCAAGCCGGAAGAGGCCGTCGCCGCCCCGCTGCAGATCCTGCTCGGGCGGGTTGACGAGCTTGAGCTGGTCCACAACCGCGGTGGTGTTGCGGGCGCCGCTGCTGGGCACCGTGGAGACGGTGCCGTCGGCGCCGACGATGACCTCGGTGTCCGGCGGAATGGTGATGGGCCCGCCGCCGCCCAGCACAGGCAGGCCGCTGCGGGTCTGGAGCACGCCGTTGGCGCTGACCTCGAAGCTGCCGTCGCGGGTATAGGCCTCGCTGCCATCGGGCATCTGCACGGCGAACCAGCCCTTGCCCTGGATGGCCATGTCGTAGGTGTGGCCGGTGTGCTGGAGCGGCCCGGTGCTGAAGTCGTCCGAAACGCTGGCGTCCACCACGAAGGCGCGGGTCGGCAGTTGGGCGTTCTGGACCGGCACTGCGCGCAGGCGATGCAGCTCGGCCCTGAAGCCGGTGCTGGTGGCGTTGGCCATGTTGTGGGCCACCGCGGCCTGCTGGCCGAGGGTGGCGGCGGCGCCGGTCATGGCGGTGTAGATCAGGCGGTCCATGGTCGAGTCCCGTCAGGCCGGCTCAGCGCAGGTTCACCAGGGTCTGCAGCACCTGGTCCTGGGTCTTGATGGACTGGGCGTTGGCCTGGTAGGCGCGCTGCTGGGTGATCATGTTCACCAGTTCGGAGGTGAGATCCACGTTGGAGTCCTCCACCGCGGCGGACTGGACGACACCCAGGCTGCCGGTGCCCGGCGCGTTGGGCTGTTCCGGGCCGGAGGCATTGGTCACGGCCCACTGGTTGCCGCCGAGGGACTGGAGTCCGTTGGGGTTCTGGAAGGACGCCAGCCACACCTGGCCCATCACCCGCGACTGGCCGTTGCTGAAGTTGCCCTGGATGGTGCCGTCGGCGCTGACCGTGAGGCCGCTCAGCTTGCCGGTGGTGTAGCCGTCCTGGCTGAGCTGATTGACGCCGTAGGAGTTGCCGAACTGGGTGGTGCCCTTCAGCTCCACCGTGAAATCCAGGGGCACGACGGCGCCGGTGGAGATGGTGTAGCTGGTCGCGAAGGAGGTGGGCGTCTGCAACACGCCGTTGGCGTCGAAGCTGATGGTGGTGGGCGTATGGACGCCGGTGGCCGGATTGATCTCGGGCGGGAAACCGCCGTCCAGGCTGGTGTAGACGTCCCACACGTTGGACTGGGCGGTCTTCACGAAATACAGGGACTGGGTGTGGGCGTTGCCCAGGGAGTCGTACACCGTCTGGGAGGTCGTGCTGGTGTAGCTGGTGGGGTCGGAGGTGCTGAATCCCGAATTGCTGGAGGTGGCCGTGGTGCCCGGCAGATTGAGTGCGGTGGCCGCCGCACCGCCGACCGTCACGTCGGACAGGCGCCCGCTGCGCGCCGAGGTGACGCTGATCTTGCCGGTGCTGTCGCTGGAGATCTTGACCCGGCCCTTCAGCGCGGTCTGATCAACGGCGGTCTGGATGGCGGAAACGAGGGAGCCCACGTCCGCGTAGGTGCTCGGGGCGATGGTGACCGACGTGGCCGTCGGGGCACCGTCAACGGTGATGGTCAGCACATTGGCCGGCGAGGCCCCCACGGTGAGGGACGGGACCGCCGTGCCGGTGACCACCGCGGCGGCCAGCGCGGAGGGCGTCGCGGCGCGGGAATCCAGGTTGACGTTGTAGTTGGCGGCGGTGGTGGCCGACGGGCTGGCGTCGCTGAAATTGAGCTTGATGTCGCCGGTGGTGCCGGTGAGCACGCCGTTGGCGTCGGCCACCTTGCCGGTCAGATGCAGGCCCGACGAATTGACGATGAAGCCGTTCTTGTCCGTCTGGAACTGCCCGTTGCGGCTGTAGCTGATGGTGCCGTTGTCGCTCATCCGGAAAAAACCCTGGCCGTTGATGGCCAGGTCCAGCGCATTGCTGGTGGTGGTGATGTTGCCCTGGGTGAACTGCTGGGACACCTTGTCGATGGAAGCGCCGATGCCCACCTGCACCGAGCTGCCCGACGCGAGAGAGGCGGCGAACACGTCCGAGAACTGGGCCGCGGACTGCTTGAAACCGACGGTGCCGGAGTTGGCGACGTTGTTGCTGATGGCGTCGAGGGCCTTGGAAGCGATGGAAAGGCCGCTCAAACCTTGCTGGAAAGCCATGTTCTGTCTCCGCTCAGAGAATTTGCTTGATGTCCGACAGGCTCACCAGGGAGCCGTTGCCGACGTCGAGGGATACGCCGCCGCTGGCGGTGCGCAGCACGCTGCCAACCTTGGTCAGTTCCAGGGCGACGGGCTTGAGCGCCGTGTCGCCGCGGGAGGCGGTCACGCTGATGGTGTAGGCGCCGTCCACCGCCTTGCTGCCGCTGTCGGTGGTGCCGTCCCAGGCGAAATCGGACACGCCGGCATCGCGGGCACCCAGTTCCAGCTTGCGCACCTGCAGGCCGTTGGCGTCCTTGATGGTCACGGTGACCTTGTCCGCCGCCGACGGCAGCTCGATGCCACCGTAGCCCTTGCTGCCGGACAGGGTCAGATCCTTGCCCGCCACCATCACGTTCTGTCCCACCAGCGCGGCCGCCTGCAGGGCCGCGTTGGACTGGGAGTCCTGGAGCAGGCTGGCGAGGGTGGTATTGAGCTTCTCGATGCCATCCACGGTGCTGATCTGAGCCAGCTGGGAGGTCATCTGGGCGTTGTCCATGGGGTTGAGCGGATCCTGGTTCTTCAGCTGCTCCGTCAGCAGCGTCAGGAACTTGCTCTGGGCATCCGTGGTGGTGGTGGAACTCGTGCTGGCGCGCTTCTGCAGGCTGGCGACGAAGTCCGAGGTGGTCGTGGAATTGACGGTCGTGCTCATGGTGGCGATCTTCCGGGGCTTACTGACCGATGGTCAGGGTTTTTTCCAGCAGGCTCTTGGCGGTGCCCATCACGTCGGCGTTGGTCTGGTAGGCGCGGGAGGCGGAGATCATGTTGGTCATCTCCTCCACCACATTGACGTTGGGCATCGCCACATAGCCGTCGGCGTTGGCGGCCGGGCTCTTCGGGTCGTAGACCATGCGCAGCGGCGCGGCGCTCTCCACCACCTGGGTCACCCGCACACCCTGAGCGGCCGGGTTGCCCATGGGCGTGGCGGCAAAGACCACCTGCTTGGCCCGGTAGGGCTGGCCATTGCTGGAGACGACGCTGTCGGCGTTGGCCAGGTTGCTGGCGGTGGTGTTGAGCCGGGTGGATTGGGCATGCAGCGCACTGCCGGCCACCTGGAAGACGTTGAGCATGCTCACGATTCAGTCCTCACTGACCCTGCACGGCGAGCTGCATGGAGCGCAGCAGCCCATTGATGAAGGTGACGCTGGCCTGGTACTGGACCGCATTCTCGGCAAAGGCGCTGCGCTCCACATCCATATTGACCGTGTTGCCATCCACGGCGCCCTGCTCCTCGTTGCGGAACTTGAGGGCCGCCGCCATGGGCGTGGCGACCGCACCGGGCAGATGCGCCGCGTGGGTGGTGCGCAGATCGAGGTTCGCCGTGCCGCCCCCCAGCGCGCCCTTCAGGGCCTCGCGGAAATCCAGGTCGCGGGCTTTGAAATTGGGCGTATCCGCATTGGCGATGTTGGACGCGATCACCTGCTGGCGATAGGCGCGCGCATTGAGCGCGGTCTGGTGGAAGCGCAGTTCGTTGTCCAGTCGGTCGGTCATTTCCGGTCACCTCTCACGTTGCTGGGCGGGCGTGCCGTCATGCATGCATTCGGGGGCGGCGCCCGATGAAGCCAGTGCACCTTCCATGCCAGCCATGCTAAAGAGGCGCCTGGCGGGACATTTGGCTGAACAGCAGCGCATTCCCAGCCCAATTCGTCCGCGGGGCGCAGCAGCCGGCCGCCCGAACACCGGCGGCCCTACGGCAGGCCTGACCGGCAGGGCGGCAAAGTTTGCCGCCCGGCAGAACCCCCGCGCGGCACATCCCCCGAAATGCCCCCGAAAGTCCGGTCACTTCCGGGCGACGTCCACCTCCCCGGCATGCTCCAATGGACTCACCATGCCGAACCGCTCGCCCGTCCGCCCCATGCACCGCCTGTCGATCCGCCTGCTCCTCCTGCTGATCGGTCTGGCGGCTGCGGCTGTGGCCTCCGCCCGCCAGGACGCGGCGCCCGTGCGCGCCGAGGTCGCCGCCTTCCTCCAGCAACAGACCCGCAGCCTGGCCGGAGAGGTACGAATTGAAGTGGGTGAATTTGCGCCGGACAACGGACTCGCGCCCTGCACCCGGCTCGAAGCCTTCCTCCCGCCGGGCGCCCGCGCCTGGGGTCGCGTCACAGCCGGCATTCGCTGCCTTGCCCCGACCCCCTGGTCAGCCTACGTGCCGGCCCAGGTACGGGTCACCGGCCCCTATCTGATCACCACCACAGCACTGGCCGCCGGACAGGCGCTGGGGCCAGGGGACGTGCGCGTCGAGGTTGGCGAAGTCAGCGCCCAGCCGGCCGACGTGCTCACCCATCCGACCCAGGCTGCGGGTCAGATCGCCCGCCTGGCCATCGCCGCCCAGCGCCCCCTGGTCGCCAGCCTGCTGCGCGCGCCCGTCGCGGTCGCCCAGGGGCAGGCGGTCAAGGTCATCACCCGCGGGCCCGGCTTTCAGGTGGCCAATGACGGAACGGCCCTGTCGGGCGGCAGCGATGGCCAGCCCGTGCAGGTGCGCCTCGGCAACGGTCAGGTCGTCCGTGGCACCGCCCGCGTCGGCGGCTATGTGGAGATTGCCCTGCCCTGAGCCCCGCAGCGGACTGCCACGACGCACGCATGCCCGATCCCGGATGGGTTAAAGTTTTGTCCCATGGGGTCGTTGACTTCCCCGACTCGTGGAAGAAAGGGCTATGCCGTGAAGATCGACAACTCCGTGAAGTCCGCCGCCGGCCTGCCGTCGGGGGATGGACGTACGCGCAACGCCAAGGAATCGCCCAAGACCCAGGGCAGTTCCGGCGGTGGCGAAAAGGTGGACATCTCCTCCCTGTCTGCACGCATGCAGCAGATGGAGGAGGTTATTTCCAACACTCCGGTCGTGGACAGTGCCAAGGTGGATGAGATCAAGCAGGCCATCAGCGACGGTCGCTTCAAGGTGGACACCGACAAGGTGGCCGACGGGCTCATCGAGAGCGTCCGCCAGATGCTCTCCGCCCAGACCGGGCAGGCCTGATCCCCCACGCCCATGACCGGCCATCCTGTGCTCACCGAACGCCTCGCCCGCCTGGTGCGGGACGAGCACACCCAGCTGGCCGGCTTCGTGGAACTCCTCAAGCAGGAGGAAGCCCTGCTCGTGGAAAACAGCATCGACCCGCTGCTCACCCTGGCGGGCGAAAAGACCGAACGCTATCGTGGCCTGCAACGCCTGTCGGACGAGCGAATCGTGCTGTTTGCGCGGATGGGCATTCCGGTCAGCGGTGAGGCCATCCGGGCGACGCTGGCACCTGACCCGGCGGCCCTCGCCGAGTGGGAGGCGGTGGTTGACCTCGCCCGCGAGGCCCATGCGCGCAACGCGCTCAATGGCAAGCTCATCACTGAACGCCTGCAGAACAACCAGCAGGCCCTGAGCACCCTCCTGCTGGCGGCCGAACAACCCCAGATCTACGGCCCGGACGGTCAGGCCCGCCCGACCGGCGGCAGCCGCCACCTCGGCTCGGTCTGACCTTCCCCTGCGGACACCCGCCGCCACCGTCCCCGACTGACAGCGCCCCGTCCGGCACGCGCATCCGCGCATGCCCACTTCGCCATGCGCCTGCGTGGCGGAGCGCCATCCCGCCGGCCCCGGGTCTCAAGGTCGGGGTGGCACCGGTGACGCGGGCACGGCGGGCGCCGCGGACGCGTCCTGCGTCCGCGGCATTGGCGGCAACGCATCCGCCGGCAGGATCGAATCCGTCCGCCCCGAGGCCCGCACCGTGCCGTCCGGCGACGGCTCGGCCACCCGGGATTCGATGAGGAGGGTCACCCGCCGGTTGCGTGCCCGACCGTCCGGCGTGAGGTTGTCTGCCACCGGACGCTGGTCGCCATAGCCGGCGGCCGTCAGACGATCCGGCGCAACGCCGCTCTCGACGAACAGGCGCACCACGCTCGACGCCCGCACCGCAGACAGCTCCCAGTTGGACGGAAACATCGCGGTGGCAATGCGGGTGTTGTCGGTATGCCCTTCCACGGTCACCGGAAAGCTTGCTGCGGCCACCACCTGGGCCACCGCGCGCAGGGCGCGTACCGCATCCGGCCCGAGCTGGGCCTCGCCGGGCGCGAAGAGCACGCTGGCGTTGATCTCCACGGTGATCCCGAAGGCGCCTTCGGTGACCCGCACCTGCCCGTCGGCCACCAGGGGGGCCAGCACCTTGCGGATCTCCTCGGCCATGTTGCGCACCCGCTCGGCGCGCGCCTGGCGGGCCTCTTCGGTCTTGGCCGCATCGGCCGCCTGGGGTGTCGGCGGCCGCAGGTTGGGGATGGGGGAGGCGATCATCCGGTCGCTGTTACTGTTTACCGCCAGATTGCGGAAGGCATTGACCACCGAATCGGACATGATGCGGTACTTGCCCTCATTGAGCGACGACAGGGAGTACATCACCACGAAGAAGGCGAACAGCAGGGTGATGAAGTCGGCGTAGGAGACAAGCCAGCGCTCGTGGTTCTCGTGCTCCTCCTCGTGCCGGCCACGACGGCGCCCCATGGCGGCTCCTTCAGGCGTTGCCGGCGTAGCCGGACAGGCGTGACTCGATGATGCGCGGGTTGTCGCCGTTGGCGATACCCACCAGACCATCCACCACCATCTCGCGCAGGGTGACAAGGGTGGCGATGACGCCCATCAGCTTCTTGGACATGGGCAGAAAGATCAGGTTGGCTGAGCCTACCCCGTAGATGGTGGCCACGAAGGCCACGGCGATGCCGGAACCCAGCTTGGACGGGTCCGAGAGATTCTCCATGACGTGGATCAGGCCCATCACGGCCCCCAGGATGCCGATGGTCGGCGCGTAACCGCCGGCGGCCTCCCAGATCTTGGCGCCCAGTTTCATGCGCGCCTCCCAGGTGTCGATTTCCACCTCCAGCACTTCCCGCAGACGCTCCGGCTCGACGCCGTCCACCAGCAGCTGCAGGCCCTTGGCGATGAAGGGATCGTCGAGGGCCGGAATCTGGGCCTCCAGCGCCAGCAGACCTTCCTTGCGGGCGGTGACGCTCCAGCTCACGACCTTCTGGATCAGGGTGGCATGATCGAGGGCCGGCGGCATGAAGACCCAGCGCAACATGCGCAACCCGTCGCGGAACACCCGCAGGGAGCTCTGCAGCATCACCGCACCGAGGGTGCCGCCGATAACGATGAGAAAGGCCGTCGGCTGGACCAGGGAGCCGATGTGGCCGCCCTCCAGCACCTGCCCCACCAGGATCGCAGCCAGGGCGAGGGTGATGCCGATCAGGCTGATGCTGTCCATGGACGCGCCTCCGCTGCCGGGTGAGCGCTCAGCCGGCAGCGCGCCGGCCGCGGCCCTTGACCTTGACCGGCGCGGTGCCATTCACTGCGCCCGCGATGCGCGAGCGCAGGCGCGCGATGGCCTGACTGTGCAGCTGACACACGCGCGATTCGGACACGCCCAGCACCTCGCCGATTTCCCGCAGGTTCATGTCCTGCTCGTAATACAGACCCATCACGGTCTTTTCCCGCTCCGGCAGATCGTCAATGCCCTGGATCAGCACGTCGCGCATGTTGCTGTCCATCAGCAGGGTGAGCGGGTCGTTGCCCTCGATGGTGATGTGACGTTCCAGGTAGTCCTCGTCGCCATCGCCGGAAAAATCCTCGAAATACACCAGCTGATAGCCGCGGGCCTCCTGGAGCATGTGCTGGTAATCGGCCAGGGGCATGCCGAGGGAGCCGGCCAGTTCGGTCTCCGTCGGCGGGCGGCCGTTCTGCTGTTCGAGCTGATGCACCGCCGCCTCGATGCGGCGCATGTCGCGGCGCAGGCTGCGCGGGAGCCAGTCATTTTCGCGCAGGCCGTCGAGCATGGCGCCGCGGATACGCTGGACCGCGTAGGTCTCAAACTGGGCGCCGAGCCCTTCCTCGTAGCGGTTGATGGCGTCGAGCAGGCCCAGCATGCCGTTCTGGATGATGTCCTCCACCTGCACGCTGGCCGGCAGCTTGGCCATCAGGTGGTAGGCGATGCGCTTGACCAGCGGTGCGTACTGGATCACCAACTGTTCTTTGTCGAGGGTGCCGGATGCGGTGTACATCGTTCGTCAGCTTCGTGAAAGCGCCTCAGGGCGGAAAAGGACCCCGCCGGGCGGGGACACGTCATCGGGGGGCCTGCAGGATTCGGGACCTCATCCCGCCGCGCTGGCCTGGGCCGACCAGGCCCGCAGTCGTCGCACGAAGGCCTGCACGCCTTCTGCCGGGTGACGCGCGCCGAGGGGTGTGCTCATGGCCTCGGCCAGGCCGTCCCGCTCCAGCTCGCCGCGCCACACGAGTGGAAGCCCCACATGACGGGCGGTGTAATCGGACAGGCTGGCAAACAATGCGGTGGCGTCGGCCCGGTCGCGGGCGCCGCTGACGGCGACTTCCAGCGACCCGGCTCCGGCCGCGGCAAGCCCCTTGATCCACTGGCAGGCACCGCGCGCACCCACGCCGCTGGCCTCCACCACCAGCAGCCGGCGGGCGGCGGCCTGGGCAAAGGGTGTGAGGCCGGCACCATCACCGGCGGCATGGACCGCCAGCAGATCGGCGCGGCGTTGCAGTTCGCCAATGGCGGATTCGAGGCGGCTGAGGTGACCGGCATCCAGCCAGGGCACTGCCTGGGCGGTGGCGGCAGCGCGCACCAGCCACAGGCCGTCGGCCGCCTCGCGCAGGGTGTCGGCCGGGTCGAGCCCGCGCTCCAGAGTGGCCAGCAGGTCGGCACCGCCGTCGGTGCCGAAGCTGCCGAAGAGGGAGCCGGTGGCCTCGCCGTGCTCTTCCAGCACCACCACCCGGCGTCCGCCTTCGGTGAGGCTGCGCACCGCGCGGGCGGCGGTCTTGAGGGGGGACCGCCCGGTCGCGAAGAGGGCAAAGACCGCCGGTGGCGTGCGGCGGAACAGACGGCGCAGGCCGGCGG
Source organism: Rhodocyclaceae bacterium (assembly GCA_035335645.1). Classification (GTDB taxonomy): domain Bacteria; phylum Pseudomonadota; class Gammaproteobacteria; order Burkholderiales; family Rhodocyclaceae; genus Zoogloea. The sequence continues at coordinate 25,843 of DAOQMM010000037.1, forward strand.
CCTGATCGGAATGGGCGTGCATCACCGGGCACCTCCCGCAGCGTGAACGGCGGCCGCCGGGCTGCCCGCCATCACCAGGCCGGCTTCCATGGGGGCGAGACGAAACGGCGACGGCTCGGGCAGCTCCTTGAGGGCCTGGGCCAGCAGGGTGTCCCGGTTGGGCAGGTGCAGATCCTCGGGCACGCGCTGACCATTGGCCACATAGAAGACCTCCACCTGGTGGCGGATCGCCACGTCGAGCACCGGCGCCACGGACATGGCCTCGTCGGTCTTGGTGAAGATGCAGCCCTGCAGGTCGTCGCCGGCGTAAGCGTTGATGACGTCGTCCAGGGTGTCGCCGCGGCTGGTGGCGTTGAGCAGCAGCAGACGCTTGACCTTGCCCGCGCCGGTGAGCATGGCGGCCTGCTCGGCGACCATCTTGTCGCGCTGGCTCATGCCCATGGTGTCGATGAGCACCATGTGGCGGTCGCGCAGGCCGGCCAGGGTCTCGCGCAGATCGGTGGCGTCGCGCACGACGAACACCGGTACGCCCAGGATCCGGCCGTAGATGCGCAGTTGCTCGTGGGCGCCGATCCGGTAGCCGTCGGTGGTGATGAGGGCCAGCTTGTCGGCCCCGTGGCGGACCACGCAGCGGGCGGCAAGCTTGGCGGTGGTGGTGGTCTTGCCCACGCCGGTGGGTCCCACCAGGGCGTACACGCCGCCCCGGTCGATGATGTCGGCGTCGCTGGACATGGCGCGCAGGCGCTGGCTCAGCACTGTGCGCAGGATGCGATGGGCGTCCTCGACGGACGCGTCCTCGGGCACGGCGTCGGCCAGCTCCCGCGCCAGCGCGGCAGAAAAGCCGGCCTCCAGCAGGTCGCTCATCAGGCGGGTACGGGACGGCGCGGTGCGATTGAGCTCGCCCCACGCAAAGCCGGCCAGCTGGCGCTCGATCATGCCGCGGATGGCGGCGAGTTCGGTGGCCATCTGGCTGTTGGCGGCCTCCAGGGCGCGGATGCGGGCTTCCTCTTCGATGCCGGTGGCGCGCGGACGGGGCGCCGCCTCGCGGGGAGCGGCCGGATCGCCGCGCAGGGGCGAGCGTACCGGCTCGGCGGGCTTGCGGGCGGGTGCGGCGGCGTGGAAAACATCGCGGCCGAGCTCCACTCGCGGCGGATTGAAGGGCTGCATCTCGGGCGCACGGGGTGCGGTCGCGGCCACGGGGGCCGGACGGCGGGGCGCGGCGGCTGGCGCCGCTGCGGGCTGGGTACGGGCCGCGGCGGCGCGGGACAGACTCAGGCGGAAATCGTCGTCGAAGAAGTCGGCCGCCGGCTGGGACGCCCGGGCCGCCGCACGGGGCACCTCGGTCGAAGCCGCAGCGGGTATCACCGGGGCAGCAGGCGCCGCGGCCGCCGCCTGCTGGCGCGCGCGCTGCAGGGCCGCCACGTCGTTGGCCGGCAGCGCCAGAATCTCCACCCCGCCATTCACCGCGCGATTGGACAGCACGACGGCGTCGGGCCCCAGCTCTTCCTTGAGTTGGCGCAGCGCCTCGCGGGCGGTTTTGGCGAAGTAGCGCTTGACGTTCATGCTCCGGTCTCCGGGGTGCGATGGCTCACAAGGCAGGGATGCGATCCATTTCCATGCCTCCGATTATCGGGAGACGGGCGCCATTCGATGGCCGGGAAAAGACAGGTTTTAGGGCGCTATTCCCGTGTTGGGCGTACCGGACGGCGTTCAGCGGGCCACGGTGATCATGGAGGCCACGCGAATCAGGCGGGTCTCCGGCACCTCGGCATTGGAGACGACCTTGAGGGTCGGGACGCTGCGGCGCAGGAAGCGCGACAGCAGCCAGCGCAGGGCCGGTGGCACCAGCAGCACCGGCGGCAGGCCGATGTCCTCCATGCGCTGGGCGGCGACGGCGGTCTCCCGCAGCAGGGTGTCGGCGAGGCCCGGCTCGATGGCGCCGCCCTCCGGCCCGCCGCCGCCAATGGCCTGCAGGAGCACCCGCTCGATGCCTGGATCGAGGGCCATGACCTGGATTTCGCCGTTGCCCGGGAACAGTCCCTGCACGATGGCGCGGCCAAGGGCCTGGCGGACGCGGGTGGTGAGCTCCACCGGGTCCTGCACGCGCGGCGCGCACTCGGCCAGCACCTCGACGATGGAGCGCATGTCGCGGATGTTGACCCCTTCGTCGAGGAGGTTCTGCAAGACCCGCTGGACGGTGGCGAGGGGCAGCAGCTTGGGCACCAGGTCTTCCACCAGCTTGGGGTTGTCCTTGGCGATGTGGTCCAGCAGGGCCTGGGTCTCGGTGCGCCCCAGGAGCTCGGCGGCGTGGCTGAGGACCAGGTGATTGAGATGGGTCGCCACCACGGTACTGGCGTCCACGACCGTGTAGCCGAGGGCGTGGGCCTGCTCCCGCTGACCGGCATCCACCCACACCGCAGGCAGGCCGAAGGCCGGATCGGTGGTCTCGCGACCGTTGAGGGGGCCACTCACGCGGCCCGGATTGATGGCCATGAACTGTCCCGGAAAGGCCATGCCGTTGCCCACCTCGACGCCCTTGAGGACGATGCGGTAGGCGTTGGGCTTGAGCTCCAGGTTGTCGCGGATGTGCACCGCAGACGACAGGAAGCCGATGTCCCGCGCGAACTTCTTGCGCAGGCCGCGGATACGCTTGAGGAGCTCGCCATCCTGGGCCTTGTCCACCATGGGAATCAGGCGATAGCCCACCTCCAGACCCAGGACGTCCACCGGCGTCACATCGGTCCAGCTGGCCTCCTGGGCCTCGGGCGGCACGGCCGGCGCGGCGGCGGCCGGCACCTCCTCTTCGGCAATCGCCGCCTGACGCTTGCCGCCGTACCAGGCGAGCGCACCGAGCCCGCCGGCGAGCAGCAGGAACACGAAGTTGGGCATGCCCGGAATGAGGCCCAGCACGCCGAGGATGGCGGCGGTGAGGACCAGCACCTGGGGGTTGGAAAAGACCTGGCCGACCACCTGGCTGCCCATGTCCCCTTCGTCGCCCACCCGGGACACCACCAGACCCGCCGCCACCGAGATGATGAGGGCCGGCAGCTGGGCGACGAGGCCGTCACCGATGGTCAGCAGGGTGTAATTGTTGGCCGCCTGCCCCAGCTCCATGTTGTGCTGGATGACGCCGACGATGAGCCCACCCACCACGTTGATGCCCATGATCAGGATGCCCGCCACCGCGTCGCCGCGGACGAACTTGGAGGCACCGTCCATGGCGCCGTAGAAGTCGGCCTCCTGGGCGGTCTCGGCACGGCGGCGCTTGGCCTCTTTTTCGTCGATGAGGCCCGCGTTGAGGTCGGCGTCGATGGCCATCTGCTTGCCGGGCATGGCGTCCAGGGTGA
>DAOQMM010000038.1:0-29018 GCA_035335645.1 Rhodocyclaceae bacterium
CTGCCCCCAGATCACCCCCCAGCGCCTGCACAGCCATCCACGCCAGCCCCAGACCCAGCGCCACGCCGAACACGCCCCCCACCCCGCCGATGATCGCGCCTTCGCCCACCAGCCAGGCCATCAGACTGCGCCGCGACAGCCCAAGCGCCCGCAGGAAGGCAAACTCCCGACGCCGCCGCACCACCGACAGTGCCTGCGCCGAAAACACCAGGAAGCCGCCCGTCAGCAGCGCAATCGCCGCCAGCAGGGCCAGATTCACCCGGTAGGACCGCGACAGGGACGCGCTGCGCGTTTCCTCCGCTGCAGGCACTTCGAGGATCACCCCCGCCGGCAGGAGGGGCGCAAGCGCGCGCTGCGCCTGCGCGGGCGACACGCCCTCCGCAAGCCTCAGACCGATCCGGCTGAGGCGCCCCAGCCGGCCGAAAAGGCGCTGTGCCGCCGCGATGTCCATCACCGCCAGACGCCGGCCGGCGCCCACCCCGGGCACGCTGCCAGCCACCCGCAAGCTCAGGGTGGCCGCACCCGCCTGTACCGTCAGCGTGGCCCCGGCGCCCCAGGCTTCGGCGGCGGCCGCACTGAGGAACACCGCATCCTCCGCCAGCACGCCCAGGCGACCGGCGCCGCCGTCCGCCTGGGGCATCAGGGCCGGCGCGACCTCGGCCGCGGCAAAGACATCCACACCCAGCACAGCCAGCGTCTCGTCCCGCCCGGCCGGACGCACGTCCACCTCCACCAGCGGATTCGCTGCAGCCACCTCAGGCCGGGCCGCCAGGACGCCGTACAGCGCTTCATCAAAGCCGTCCCGCGGACCCACCACCTGCAGATCCGCCGCCCCGGCAAGGCTGCGCAACCCCCGCCCGAACTCCGCCAGCGCCGCCTCGTGGATCACCTGGACCCCCATGCCCAGGGCCACGCCAAGGGCGATGGCCGCGCAGGACAGCAGCGTCGTCATTCGCCGCCGGGCCAGGGCCCCGAGAAAGACCGGCGCCAGGCGCAGGGCCACACTCATCCCGTCAGCCCATCCGGAGTCAGGCGCAACACCCGGTCCGCGCTGGCCGCGGCCTCCGCGGAATGGGTCACCAGCACGCCGATGGCGCCCGACGCGCGCACCCGCTCGGCCAGCAGGGACAGCACCCGCGCCCCGTTGTCCGGATCGAGATTGCCCGTCGGCTCGTCGGCCAGCACCAGCCGCGGTCGATGCACCAGCGCGCGGGCGATGGCCACGCGCTGCAGCTCACCGCCGGACAGTTCCCGTGGCCAGCCGTCCGCCCGCGCCCCCAGACCCACCTCCTCGAGCAGTGCCCACGCCGCCGCATCCGCTTCGGCCCCGCCGCGCCCCTGCAACCACAGGGGCAGCGCCACGTTCTGGCGCAGGGTGAGGTGGGGCAGGATGTGGAAGGCCTGGAAGACAAAGCCGAAACGCGCCCGCCGCAGGCGTGTCAGGGCATCCTCGTCAAGCGCATCGTAAGCCACGCCGTCCAGGGACAGGCGCCCCCCGTCCGGACGATCCAGCCCGGCAATGAGATTGAGCAGGGTGGACTTGCCGACGCCGGACGCCCCGACGATGGCCACGTAGTCGCCGGGCTGAAGCCGCAGGCACACATCCCGCAGCACGCTGCGCCCCTGGAAGCTGCGGCAAAGGTGATCGATCTCGAGCATGCTGACATGGACGGCGGGCTTGCCCGGCCGGTTCCGGAAGACGGAAAGGCAATGGATGCGCGGGCGCGGAGCCAAGCGTTGCACAGGGTATACTCCGCCGCGCCCATGCCCGTCGACCACTACGAGAATTTTCCCGTCGCCTCCTTCCTGCTGCCGGCCCGCCTGCGCGAGCCGGTGGAGGCCATCTACGCCTTCGCGCGCAGCGCCGACGACATCGCCGATGAAGGCGACGCCCTGCCGGTGATGCGCCTGGCGCGCCTCAACGACTACCGTCGCGCCCTGCATGCCATCGAGCAGGGCACACCCTACGACGATCCCGGCCTGGCACCGATGTTCGACCGCCTGGCCCGCGCCATCCGCCAGTTCGGCCTGCCCGTCGGCCTCTTCCGCGACCTCCTCGACGCCTTCAGCCAGGACGTGGGCAAGACCCGCTACGCCGATTTCGCCGAGCTGGCCGACTACTGCCGCCGCTCCGCCAACCCGGTCGGCCGCCTGCTCCTGTGCCTGTACCGTGCCGACACACCCGAGAACCTGCGCCGCTCCGACTGGATCTGCACCAGCCTGCAGCTCATCAACTTCTGGCAGGACGTGGCCGTCGATCTCAAGAAGGGCCGCGTCTACCTGCCCCAGGACGAGATGAGCCTGTTTGGCGTGTGCGACGAAGATCTGGCCCGCGGCGTCGTCACCCCCGCGGTGGCCTCGCTGCTGGATTTCCAGGTCACCCGCGCCCGCCGCATGATGACGGACGGCGCCCCCCTCGCCCGTGCCCTGCCCGGCCGCATCGGCTGGGAACTGCGCCTGGTGATCCAGGGCGGGCTGGCCATCCTCAAGAAGATCGAGGACGTCCGCTACGATGTCTTCCGGCAACGCCCCACCGTGGGCAGAACCGACTGGCTGCGCCTTGCGTGGCGCGCCGCATTCCGTTGATTCCCATGACCGATTTCCACCAGTACTGCCAGGACAAGGCGGCCGCCAGCGGCTCCAGCTTCTACTACAGCTTCCTCTTCCTGCCCCCCGAGCGCCGGCGCGCCATCACGGCCCTGTACGCCTTCTGCCGCGAGGTGGACGACGTCGTGGACGAATGCAACGACCCCCAGGTGGCCCAGGCCAAGCTCGACTGGTGGCGCGAAGAAGTGCACCGCGTCTTCGACGGCGCCCCCCATCACCCGGTCGGCCTGGCGCTCAAGGACATCGCGTCGCACTTCAACCTGCCCCGCGAGCAGTTGCTCGAGATCATCGACGGCATGCAGATGGATCTGGTCCAGACCCGCTACCTGGACTGGAAGGCCCTGCACCTCTACTGCTACCGGGTCGCCAGCGTGGTGGGCCTGCTGTCCGCCGAGATCTTCGGCTACACCGAACGCCAGACCCTCAAGTACGCCCACGACCTGGGCCTCGCCTTCCAGCTCACCAACATCATCCGCGACGTGGGTGAGGACGCCCGCCGCGGCCGCATCTACCTGCCCGTCGACGAGCTGCAGCGCTTCAACGTCCCGGCCCACGAGATCCTCGAAGCGCGCTACAGCGAAAATTTCCGCAGCCTGATGGCCTTCCAGGCCCAGCGCGCCCGCGGCCTCTACGAGCAGGCCTTTGCCCAGCTCCCGGCGGCCGACCGCAAGGCCCAGCGTCCCGGACTCATCATGGCAGCCATCTACCGCAGCCTGCTGGACGAGATCGAGGCCGACGGCTTCCAGGTACTCGATCGCCGCACCTCCCTCACGCCCCTGCGCAAGATCTGGATCGCCGGGCGCACCTGGCTGCGCGGATGACGCCGTCGGTCGCCATTGTCGGCGGCGGTTACGCGGGATTCGCCGCCGCCGTCACCCTGGCCCGTGGCGGCGCCCGTGTCACCCTCTTCGAAGCCTCCCGCGTGCTCGGCGGGCGGGCACGGGTCGTGGAGACTGACGGCCAGCGCGTGGACAACGGCCAGCACATCCTCCTCGGCGCCTATTCCGAAACCCTGCGCCTGCTGCGCCTGGTGGGCGTGCGACCGTCCGTGCTCGCCACCCGCCGCCTCGCCCTGGTGTATCCCGGCCACTGCGAACTGCGCGCCGCGGCCCTGCCCGCACCGCTCCACCTGGCGCTCGGCCTGCTCCGCGCCCGTGGCCTCGGCACCGCGGACAAGCTCGCCATGCTGCGCCTGATGCGTCACCTCAAGCGACAGCGCTTCCGCGTGGCGCCAGACCGCTCGGTCGGCACCCTGCTCACCGAAACCGCCCAGACCGAACGCCTCGTCCGCCTGGTCTGGGAGCCCCTCTGCGTGGCGGCCCTCAACACGCCGGTAGCGGATGCCTCCGCCCAGGTCTTTGCCCACGTGCTGCGGGACAGCCTCGCCGGCAGCGCATCCGCGTCGGACCTGCTGCTGCCCCGCGTGGACCTCTCCGAACTGTTCCCGGTGCCCGCTTCCCGCTGGCTGGCCCTGCGCGGCCATACGGTGCGCATTGTCGAGCCGGTCAAGGCCATCCAGCGGGACGATACGGGCTTCCGCCTCGACGGCGACCCCTTCCCCACCTGCTACGACCACGTGGTGATCGCCACCGCGCCCTACCACGTGGCCGCGCTGGTGACCGGTCTGCCCGGTATGCGGCCGGTGGTCACGCAGATCGAGCGCCTGCGCCACGAGCCCATCGTGACCGCATGGCTGGGCTTTGACGGCCCGGTGAGTTTCCCCGAACCCATGATCGGCCTCAGCGGCGGCTATGGCCAATGGGCCTTCGACCGTACCGCCCTGGGCGGCCCGACGGGGCTGGTCAGCATCGTCATCAGCGCCAGCGGCCTGCACCAGCAGCTCGACCGGGACGCCTTGCGCGACGCGCTGGTGGCGGAGCTGGCCGCCGCCCTCGGCCCTCTGCCGCGCCTCGCCTGGTCCCGCCTGATCACCGAAAAGCGCGCCACCTTCGCGTGCACACCGGGTCTGGAGCGTCCCACCCCGCGCACGCCAGAACCCGGCCTGTGGCTGGCCGGTGACTACGTGGCCTCGGACTACCCGGCGACCCTGGAATCCGCCGTGCGCAGCGGCGTCGCCGCCGGGCGCGCCATCCTGAACGCCTGCGGGCTCAAGGAAAGCCTGTTCTGACCCGGCCGACGGCCGGCGTCACGACACCAGCCGCCCGGCCGCCAGACGCAGCACCCGTCCGCAGCGGGCCGCCAGCGCCGTGTCGTGGGTCACCAGCACCAGGGTCGTGCCCGCCTCCCGGTTCAGCGCGAACATCAGCTCGATGACCGCCTCTCCGGTCGCCGCATCCAGGTTGCCCGTCGGCTCGTCCGCCAGCACCAGTGCCGGCTGCGGTGCGAAGGCCCGCGCCACGGCGACGCGCTGCTGCTCACCGCCGGACAGCTGGCGCGGATAGTGACCGAGCCGTCCGCCCAGCCCGACCCGTTCCAGCCAGCCCTTCGCCGCGGCCCGCGCATCGGGCAGGCCGGCCAGTTCCAGGGGCAGCATCACGTTCTCCAGCGCCGTCAGCGCCGGCAGGAGTTGGAAGGACTGGAACACGAAGCCGATGCTGGCCCCACGCAGCGCCGCGCGGCCATCCTCATCCAGGGCGAACAGGTCCTGTCCGCGCACCCGCACATGGCCGCTATCCGGCACGTCCAATCCCGCCAGCAGACCCAGCAGGGTGGACTTGCCGGAGCCGGACGCCCCGACGATGGCCACCGCCTCGCCAGCGGCGATGGAAAACGACACGTCGTCCAGAATCGTCAGCGCAGCGCCCTCCGACACGACGCGGCGGCTGAGGGCGGCGACCTCCACGACCACGGACGCGGAAGAGGCGCAAAGGGGAACAGTTCGGGTCAGCATGGCGGGATGGAGTGCCGGAGGAGGCCGGAGGTTCAGTCCGGCCGCACAAAGAGACGGATTATCGCACTGGTACGATGACGCGCCGGTGTCGTCCCGGGACGCGTTGCAGCGCCCGCCCGGCGCTCGCGCAGGCCATCCGTGATCGGACCCGCGACCGCCAGCCTCCCGTGCGTCTCCCGGCGCCCACAGGTCGCGCCCGCCCGGACAGCGCACCGCCATCATGAGCGCGGCCACAGCCTGGCCAGGCGCCGTCGTACCGTGGGCGTGTCGCCCGGCGTTGAAGGGGCACGGGTGCGCCATGCCCGCAGCGCGGAATCATCGGCACGACATTCACCATCCGCGCCGACACCGTCCCTGCATGTACCGGAAAATCTGCACCCGCAGCGCTCCACGATGCGCGCGTCAATGGAAAAGGGCAGCCCGCAGGCTGCCCTTCCGTGTCATGCGGGGCGTTCCGCCTGCGCGGCAGCCCTCAATCCACGTGGTAGTTTGGCGCTTCCTTGGTGATCTGCACGTCGTGGACGTGGGATTCGCGCATGCCCGCCGAGGTGATCTCGACGAATTCGGCACGGGTGCGCATCTCATCCACGGTCGCACACCCCACGTAGCCCATGGACGCCCGCAGGCCGCCCATCAGCTGGTGGATCACCGCCGTCACCGCGCCCTTGTAGGGCACGCGGCCTTCAATACCCTCGGGCACCAGCTTGTCGGCGTTGCCGTCGTTCTCCTGGAAGTACCGGTCGGCGGCGCCCTGCTGCATCGCCCCCAGGGAGCCCATGCCGCGGTAGGACTTGTAGCTGCGCCCCTGGAACAGCACCGTTTCGCCCGGCGCTTCCTCGGTGCCGGCGAACAGTCCACCCAGCATCACCACGTTGGCGCCAGCCGCAATGGCCTTGGAGATGTCGCCGGAGAAGCGGATGCCACCGTCAGCGATGAGGGGCACACCGGAGCCTTCGAGGGCGCGGGCCACGTTGTCCACCGCGGTGATCTGCGGCACGCCCACGCCGGCCACGATCCGCGTCGTGCAGATGGAGCCGGGGCCGATACCCACCTTGACGCCGTCGGCGCCGGCCTCGACCAGCGCCAGCGCCGCGGCAGCCGTGGCAATGTTGCCGCCGATGACCTCGACCTTGGGGAAATTCTTCTTGACCCAGTTCACCCGGTCCAGCACCCCCTGGGCGTGGCCGTGGGCCGTATCCACGACGATCACGTCCACGCCGGCCTCGGCCAGCAGCGCGGCCCGCTCTTCAGTACCGGCCCCCACGCCGATGGCCGCTCCGACCCGCAGCCGACCCAGGTCGTCCTTGGCGGCGAGGGGATGCTCGGTGGACTTCATCATGTCCTTGACGGTGATCAGCCCCGCCAGGCCGCCGGCCTCATTGAGCACCAGCACCCGCTCCAGGCGGTGCTTGTGCATCAGCGCGCGGGCTTCGTCCAGGCTGGCGCCTTCGCGCACCGTGACCAGCCGCGCCTGCGGCGTCATGATGGCGGAGACCGGCTGATCCAGGTTCGTCTCGAAGCGGGTATCCCGATTGGTGACGATGCCGATGACCTTGCCGTTGTCCACCACGGGCAGACCCGAGAACTTGTGCGTGCGGGTCAGGGTCAACACTTCGCGGACCGTCATGGTCGGCGGAATGATGATGGGATCCTTGAGGATGCCCGACTCGAAGCGCTTGACCTTGGCCACCTCGGCCGCCTGCTGCTGCGGAGTGAGATTCTTGTGGACGATGCCGATTCCACCTTCCTGCGCCAGGGCAATGGCCAGACGCGCTTCGGTGACGGTGTCCATGGCGGCGGACGCCAGGGGAATATTCAGACAGACGTTGCGAGTCAGGCGGGTGCGGAGGCTGACATCGCGCGGAAGAACACTGGAATGGGCGGGGATGAGAAGGACGTCATCGAACGTCAGCGCCTTCTGGATCACTCGCATGGCTATAATCCCTTCGACCAAATCCGTATTATACGCAGTCGCCCCTTGCCCCGCAAAAGCTTTGTCCTTCCGGAGTCCCGTTCATGTCCCGCGCCCTCCTCGCCCTCCTGATCCTCGGTGCCAGCCCGCTTGTCCTGGCCCAGAGCATCTACAGCTGGAAGGATGCTGCAGGCATAACGCACTACTCGGATACGCCGCCCGCCGACAGCACGTCGCGCCGCCTGAAGCAGGCCCCGCTCGCGCCGCCCCCGACTGCGCAGGACGGCGCGACACAAAGCTTTGCCGACAAGGAACTCGCCTTCCGCAAGCGCCGCGCCGAAGCCGCCGAAGCCGAGGACAAGGCGCGCAAGGACAAGGCCCGCGACGAGGATCGCCAGCGTGAGTGCGCAGCGGCAAAATCTCAGCTCGCCGGGCTGGAGAGCGGGCAACGGATCGCCCGCTTCAATGCAGCGGGCGAAAAGGAATATCTTGACGACGCCCAGCGCGATGCCGAAATTGAACGCGCCCGGCGTGTGGTTGAAAACAACTGCAAGCCCCAATAGCAGCGAAGGTGCAGGTTGGTCGTCCCTTCAGCATTCACCTGACGGGCGGACCCAGCGGTCACGTACGGCCAAGATGGCAACATCACGCGCCCGAAGTGACGGGCCCTCAGGCCCGTCCGAATCCTTCGTGGCGCACCCGACCAGGACATCTCATCCACCCTGCCCGAACGGTGCGATGCACGTCGTCGTGCACCGTGCCTGATCGTCACACGGGGCAGGCGTAACGAGCCTTCCCACCTCAGACGCACCCACTCCCACTCCGGGGCAAGGGCCTCCCGAGCGTGTTCGATGCTCAGGCCGCCGCCTCGTCGGCGGAGCCGCCCCCCTTCTTCATCACCTTCCCCTCTTCGGCGCGCTTGCGGCGCACCTCCTTCGGGTCGGCGATGAGGGGTCGGTAGATCTCCACGCGATCCTTGTCGCGCAACACCGTGTCCCCTTTGACCAGCTTGGCGAACACGCCCAGCTTGTTGGCCTTGACCAGATCGATCTCGGGATGGCGCTGGAGCAGGCCCGACGCCTCGACAGCCTTCTGCACGGTGCTGCCCGCCGGCAGCCTGAGGCTGACAATCTCCTGCCGATCCTGCAGGGCGTAGCAGACTTCCACGTTGATCGAATCGGACATCCTACTTTCCACCGTAAATCTGACCGGCACGCTTCACGAAGGAATCGACGAAGGTGTTGGCAATGTGATTGAAAACCGGACCCACCGCCTTTTCGATGAGCCGGCTGGAAAATTCATAGCGCAGGTTGAACTCCACCTTGCACGCAGCATCGCCCAGCGGCGTGAAATCCCAGCTGCCATCCAGATGCGTGAACGGCCCCTCGGTCAGACGGATGTGCATGTGGGTGGGGTACTGCTTGTCATTCTCGGTGCTGAAATGGGATTTGATGCCGTGGTAGTTGATGTGGAGCGTGGCGCGGGTGATCCGTTCGTCCCGGTGATGCACCTCGCTTCCGCCACACCAGGGCAGAAACCTGGGATAGTCCTCGCAGCGATCCACCAGATCGAACATCTGCGCAGGGGTGAATTCGATCAGGACGATTTTCTTGACAGCGGCCATCGGTCGCGAGCCTTGCGCTCGAACTGGTAAAATACGCGATTTTACGCATCCGTTCGCGCCGCCGCCAATGAGCATCATCGACAATCGCAAGGCGTACCACGACTATTTCATCGAGGACAAGTACGAAGCCGGACTGGTCCTCGAGGGCTGGGAGGTGAAAGCCATCCGCGCCGGACGGTCGAACATCAAGGAAAGCTATGTGGTGATCCGCAACGGCGAGATCTTCATCGTCGGCATGCACATCACGGCCCTCGAATCCGCGTCCACCCATATCCATCCGGACCCGACCCGGACCCGCAAGCTGCTGCTCCATGCCACCGAGATCGACAAGCTGATCGGCAAGGTGGAACGCGCTGGCTATGCCCTGGTGCCCCTTGACCTGCACTACACCAAGGGCCGCATCAAGGCATTGATCGGGCTCGCCAAGGGCAAGAAGCAGTTCGACAAGCGGGAAGCCGAAAAGGAACGCGACTGGGAGCGCGAGAAGGCCCGCCTGATCCGCGCCAAGGGCTGAGGGACCGCCCCTCACCCGCCGGGCGCGGGACCGGCATCAAATCAACTCGCGCTTGGCCAGTTCCACATCAAGCCGCTCCAGGGCGTCCACGGGCCGACAGGCCGCCGCCTCCTGAAACAGGCCATAGGCACGCCCGAACTGGGCGGCCCCGAAGGCCAGCATGCGCGCCTTGGCGTATTCCGCCAGCACAATGGGTGAGTCCGGCGTGAGCCGGCGGGCCAGCTCGAAGTGGTGTTCGACGGCGTCACGCCGGGCATGGTGGGACAGGGCCCCCACCACGGATCCGACCTTGTCCACCACCTCTGCGTGATAAACGCCCAGCGCCAGATGAGCGTCGGCATGGTCCGGCTCGAGTGCCAGCGCCCGCAGGAAACTGTCGCGCACCTTGCCACCGAACCCCAGGGTGAGAGCCTTCATCACGGAGAGGTTCTGGCTGTAGCGCCCCACCGCCAGCCCGAACGCATACCACGCGTTGGCCCACACCGGCGCCACCTGGACCAGTTCCTCGGCCGCCTCCGTAGCCTCCCGCAGGATTTTCAGACGCCGGTCGTCCTGGTCTTCCACATGGGCTGCGTAGACCGCTGCCGCCCGCACCGCCACCATGGTACCGGCCACTCCGGCGTCCTGCGCGAAGTGCACCGCCTCGGCGAAATCCCCCGCGTGATAGGCCCGCCAGGCCTGCTCGAGACATGCAGCCGTCCGCGCCGGGTCGCGCACATGCTCAGCCAATGCGGGGTTGTGGCGGACCAGGCGTTCGATCCGTGTTGCGCTGGGAAACGGCTCCCGATCACCCCGATGCAGACGCGCCCAGTTCGCCTGGAGCGCCGCGCCGTCATAGCGGTACAGGCGATTGCCGTAAGGAAAGGACTTCCAGACCTTTGCCCCGATCGCGGACGCGTCCGCCACCGACGCAGGGCGGCGGACACGGCGGACCGCAGCGCTCAGGTCGAAACTGAGATTCAGATGCATGGCAGCTCCCCCGGGGATCCACATTGTTCTTGATCATTGTCTCGGGGCGTCCTGCGCCTTCCCGTGGGGAGGGGCTGAGGAACCCGGACAGATGTGTTCCGCGTCGTGCGCGGAGGCGTGGTCGGATCGGGGCGTAGCGTACCACCACCGGCGCCGCGAAGCATGTCGCAGCGCCGCATTCGGGCGAAAAGGCGTGCACACCTACACAGCAGACTCCATGAAGCGAGCCAGGGCCACATCGAACGCCGTGACGCCGCCCGCGTCGTGGGTCGCAAGCACCACATCCACCCGGCTGTAGACGTTCGCCCACTCGGGATGATGGTCAAGCCTCTCGGCCATCAGCGCCACCCGTGCCATCCAGCCGAAGGCCGCGTTGAAGTCCGCAAAGCGGTAGGTCTTGCCGAGTGCGTCGCGGCCCTCGACACGCTGCCATCCCGGCAGTTCCGCCAGGGCGGCGTCGATCTGTACGGCATCCAGTCGGTTCCGGTTCATCGGACAGCCTCCCAAAGGTTCAGCGCATGGAGAAATCGACACGGCTCAGGGTGGCGCTGACGTCCTTACCGCCCTTGCCGACCCGCGGAGCAAGAATGAAGACACGTTCGCCGGCCACCTTGCCCTGTTCGATCAGCCAGCTCTTCACGACCTGAGCCCGCTGATGGGCCAGGGTGAGCAGATCCTCGTCGGTGACCTTGGCGTTGGCGATGAGCAGCTTTTCCATCTCGGGCACCGGCAGGTCCTTGGTGAGCCCCAGCATGGTCCGCGGCTTGACGAAATCCGCGTCTTTATAGACCCGCGCCAGCAGGACCGGGTATTCAGCGGGGTCAACGCGCACGCGCCCATCCTCACCCGCCGCCTCGCCCTTCCTGGCCATCTCCTTGACCTTGAGTGCCTCGACCCTGCCCAGCATCGCTGCGCGGCGCAGGCCGTCCCGGTCGGCATCCGGATCGACACGTCCGGAAATCTCGAGCTTGATGCCGGGCCGGTCGGACATGGCCTTGGCGATCGCTTTCAACTTCGACTCTCCTTTTTCGTCGATTCGCGCAAAACCGGGATCGAACTCGAGCCACGCGAGTTCTTCAGCGTTCCCGCCAAACAGCGAGCCCAGCAAGGCAAAGGGGGAGGTCAAGGCCTTGCCGATGAGATTGACGATGACCTTGACGATGATGCCGCCGACACTGAACTGGGGATCGTCCAGCGTGCCGCTGATGGGCAGATCCAGGTCGATCTCGCCCCGGCTGTTCTTGAGCAGGGACACGGCCAGCTGCACCGGCAGCTTGAGCGCATCCGGGCTGTCCACCTGGTCACCGAAGGTCAGTTGATCGAGGAAGACCTGGTTGCTGGCCGTGAGCTTGCGGTCTTCCACCTTGTAGTTCAGCTTGGCCGACAGCTTGCCTTTTTCGATGCCATAGCCCACGTATTTGGCCGCGTAGGTGGACACGCCGGACAGCTCAAAATCCGTCACCGACGCACGGATATCGAGGGCCTTGTCCTGACGGAAGGGATTCAGCCGGCCCGACACTTCGACCGGCGCCGCGTTGTCCACCCGGCCCCGCAGGTCCAGTTCGGCCAGGGTGCTCGGGTCGGACGACAGCCCGGACAGCACGCCGCCCATCCCCGTCAGGTTGGCGTCATAGTTCGGTTTCACGAAGCGGTCGCTGTAGGCGATATTGCCGCCCTGCAGGGTGATCCGCCTGATCGTGACCGGAGGCGGCGGAGTGGGTGCAGCGGGCGCCGCCACGGCCTTTGCTGCGACCGGCGCGGGCGGCGCACTGCTCCCCGCATTGCTCCCCTTTCCGGCGGCGCGGGCGGCGTCCTTTGCCCGCTTCTGATCCCGCGCCCGCTCGGCGGTGATTTCGCGGATGTTCAGGCCACCTTGTTCGTCCAGGATCAGGCGGGTGTAGAAATTGGTCAGCGCGATCTCGTCGACATTGACGGCCAGGGGCGCAAGACGGACATCCACGCCGCCGAAGTAGAGCGAGCGCCACTTGAGGAAATCGGCGGCATTGAGCTTGTCCACCGAAGCGAAATCCCCGATGGTCAGGCTGCCCTTGAACCCTCCCTTCATGGCGCCCCCATCGGGCAGCTCGAAGGCGAGACGTCCCTTCGACGTCACCACACCGCGGGTGATGGCGATATTCACCTTCTCCGTCACGTAGGGTTGGAGCATCGCCAGGTCCACCGCCGACAGATCCAGGTCCAGGGCCGCAGCCAGCGGCGCCAGCCCCACCGTGCCTGCCACGCCGAAGCGCCCGCGCTTGTTGATGGAGGCCTTCAGCTCCACCTTTGCCTTGCTGCCCTTGGCGGTCGACAGCCCTTCGACACGCAGGGAAAGGGGCTCGGCATTGAAGACGATGGCCGGGGACAGGGTCTGGTCCTCGATGCGCACGCCCCAGTCATCCAGAGTCACACGCCTGACCGCCACCTGCCATGCCGGACCGGCGGCCACGGCTTTCGGGGCCTTGGACGCTGCAGCCCTGACCGGCTTCTCCGGGGCAGGCGGAGGCACCGCCTCGGTGGCCGTCATCCGTTCGGCGTTGAACCGCCCCTCCCCGTCGCGGATCAGGGCCAGCCGCGTCGCCTTGCCGATCACTTCGCCCACATCCACCTTGCGGGCCGCCGTATCCACGGCCAGTTCGCGCAGTTCCAGCGTCCCCACCTTCGCGAGGGGCGCCTTCTCCCCCTTCAGGCGGACCACCAGGTCCTTCAGGCCCAGGACTTCGCCTTTCAGGCTTACGCGGGGCTCCTCCTTGTCAATGGAGAACGCATAAGCCAGCTTGCCGTCGAAATGACCTGACACGACATCGGCCTGCTTCAGGGCCGCCGCGTAATACGCGGCATGGCCCGGCAGGTCGAGTCGGTCCACCGTGATCGTGCCCTCGGCGCGAAGCGGTGCCAGGCCCACGGTGCCGACATGCTCGACCGATTCGCCCAGATCGGTGTGGAAGCCGGCGTCCAGTGCAGCGGGCTCGGCTCCCGCCAGATCGAACTTGCGCAGGCTGACATGCAGATCGTCCAGCGTGCGCCGGTAGGTTCCGCCCGGCAGCGCGTCGGAAATCATCACCTTGCCGCCGGTCAGTCTGAATTCGCCGAGCGTGACGGCAAGCGGCCTCGCCGGCGGAGTGTCCGACGGGGCTGCCGCCGGCGACGGGGGCTCTGACGACGGGGCGGGTTTCGGGACGAGCTTCAGCAGACCGAGCCGGCCGTCCCGGTCCCGATCGACGACGACTTCCGGGCGTTCGACGGTCACTGTTCCCAGAGACACGACACCGGCCAGGGGGGCAAGACGCTCGATGCCCACCGCGACGTGAGGCAGCTTGACCGCCGGATGTCCCGCTGTGTCCTGCAGTTCGAAAGCATCGAGCCCCACCTCACCCTTCACCGCCACGTCCGGCGCCTGGCCGTCCGGTTGGGCGAAAGTCACCACGAGATTCGACGACAGCCGCGCGGACGGCACACGGAAGGGCTTCTCGAGGGGCACATAGGCCAGATACGGCGTGAGGTCGACGCCTTCAAACCTGAGCTCGACCGCCGATTCACGGGCTTTGGAAAACGGCCGGGCCTTGCCCCGGACCTCGAAGGGCGCGCCATCCAGGGTCACGGCGAGCAGCGGCTCGACATAGGTTTCCACCTGGGACGGCAGATTGGAGACAAAGGGTACGCCCAGGTTCAGGTCGGCCAGCGTGTGCTTCTGCCCCGTGGGACGGTCGTCAAAATCCACACGGCCATGCTCGACCCGAATGTTATGGACGGAGAAGAAGGTCTTGGATCCATCGTCCGGCTTGTTGAGGATCTCATCGATCAGGTCCGACCAGTTGTAGCGCTGCCCCTCCGTACGGATCACGCTCACGTGGGGCTCGATCAGCTGGACTTCCTTTACCACCACGCCGCCACGGAACAGGGACTCGGCCTCAAGGTTTGCATAAAGCGCCTTGAAACTGGCCGCCTCGACGCCACCGCCGGGCTCATCGATGCGCAGGCCGCGCACCTCGGCGGACAAGGCATACGGATTGATCGACACCCCCTCGATGCTCACCGGTCGGTGCAAGGCCTGGGTGAGGGCCGACTCCGCCACCGAGCGCACCACCGGTGGCGCCACCAGAAAGCCCACAACCCCGACGACGGCCAGCACCCCGCCGCCCCATTTCGCTCCCCGGGCCCAGGGCCCGTTCCAGTGCACCTTCTGCCACATCTTGTTGTTCTCCTTCAGCGCCGCGTCGACGCGCAGCGGCGGGCCATCCCGTCCTTTGCAAGCCTAGCAGGCCCGACGGGGGGTGAGAATGAACTTGTGCGGACGGCGCCGGCCGGCCACCGCCGGGTGTGGCTTACCGGCAAAAAAAAAGAGGCGCCCGCAGGCGCCTCGCGTCAAACGGCCGAGCCGCTCAAAAACGTCCCAGCTTGCGATACAGCGTATTGCGACTGATGCCGAGTCGACGCGCCGCGGCAGAAATGTTGCCCTTTTCCGCCTCCAGCGTGCGCTGAATCATTTCCCGTTCGATCTCTTCCAGGCGGCCGATACCGGCTGCGCCAACGGGCTCGGCCACCGCCATCGGCCGGACTTCGCTGACCAGCCCCGGCACCTTGATCGGCGCAGCGGGGGCAGCCGCAGCCAGCTGACCGATCTCCTCAAAGATGTCGTCGGGCAGATGGCAGGGGCGGATGACGTCCTCGTCGTCGTCCAGCAGCGCCAGCGCCACGCGGATGACATTGTTGAGCTGACGGATGTTGCCCGGCCAGTTGTAGCGACGAAAGGCATCCATGACTTCGGCCGACACCCGTACCGAGCGGTTCGGGCCCGCTTCGCAACGCAGCAGCTTGTCGATCAGACGGTCGATGTCGCTGCGCTCCCGCAGGGACGGCAGATTCACACAGAGTCCGTTGAGCCGGTAGTACAGATCCTCACGGAATCCGCCCCGCGCCACTTCTTCCTTGAGCCTGCGGTGCGTCGCGCAGACCAGGGTGATGTCCACCGGGATGCTCTTGTTGGTGCCCAGCGGCGTCACACAGCGTTCCTGCAGTACGCGCAGCAGACGCGCCTGCAGGGGCAGCGGCATGTCGCCGATTTCATCGAGGAACAGGGTACCGCCATGAGCCTGCTGGATCTTGCCGACAGCGCCTTCCTTGCGTGCGCCGGTGAAGGCACCGCCCGAATAGCCGAAGAGCTCGGATTCGATCAGGGTCTCCGGGATCGCCGCGCAGTTGAGCGCCACGAAGGGCCCCTGGGCACGAGGTCCGCTGTTGTGGAAGGCCTTGGCGAACATCTCCTTACCGGCACCGGACTCCCCCTGGATCAGGATGGGGATGTCCCGGCCGATCACCCGCAGCCCCTTGTCGATGGCCGCCTGGAGGCGTTCGTCGCCGGTCGCCAGGGATTGCAGCGTGAGCCGGCTCTTGTCCATGGACGCACCCGCGCTGACCGAAACCGGCGCGGGGGTCGGCGCAGCAGGCGCCTCGACCGCGGCCTTGAGCGCCTTGCCGCGGACATCGGTGAGGCCCGTGGACGCCACCGGCATTGCCGCAAAGTTACCCCGCAGACGGGCATAGAAGCGCTCGCCATTACGGCCGGAGAGGGCAATCAGCGACAGGGGGTCGCGCCGCGCCCGGTCCACCAGCGTACCCAGGGGCACGTCGAAGAGCATGCCGTAATGCCGGCGCGGCAGATCCTCCCGGCGCATGCCGAGGAGCTCGAGGGCGACCTGGTCGGCACCCAGCAGGTCGCCGTCGGGGGTGATGGCCAGCAGGGCCTCACAGAGGCTGCCTACGTGATCGGGACGGGAATGGAAACTCAGCAGGCCCTGATGGGCGAATTCGGCTTCGAACAGGCGTTTTTCGATAATGCGGGAGGACATCTTCACCAGACCAAGGGAATGACGCTGGAAGGCACGGTAGTCGCTGGAGATATCCAGCACACCCATCAGGCGCCCGTGCGGATCGAGGATCGGCGAGGCACTGCAGGTCAGGAAGGCGTTGCCTTCGAAGAAGTGCTCCGACCCGAACACGTTCACCGGCACCCGTTCGGCCAGGGCTGTTCCGATGGCGTTGGTGCCGCGTTCGAACTCGTGCCAGCTGGCACCGGGACTGAGGGCCACCTGTTCGGCACGGCTCAGGAAATCCGCGTCGCCGTAGGTCTGGAGCACCATGCCCCGGGCGTCGGCCAGGATGGCCATGCTGTGGGAATTGCGGATCTGCTCGAACAGGTGTTCGAGCACCGGCTGGGCATGGGACATCAAGGTACGGTTGCGCTACCGCGCTTCCACGACGCCCCGCTGGTTCGGGTCGCCGCATTCGAGGCGTGCGGGGTTGAGCCCGGCCTGCCGGCATCGTTCCCAGGAACGCAGCACACTCTGATCGACCAGGGCTTCAGGGAGTTCGCCCCGACCGAAGTAGAGTGACCGCGCCTCCTGGAGGCTGACCGAGCGCGCCTCCACACTATAAGGAACCTGAATCATCTCCTCCTCCGTTCAATACGGATTGTCGGCGCCGACTGACGGATGACCGCCGCCGGCTTATGTATCGGCACGAGAGGAAGGTGGGTTAAGCCATGGGCGCTGGCCACACTTTCCGATCCCTGCACCGAGATGCTCCAAAATGTAGCAGCTGAACCACATTACAGCAACGTGACTGCTCCACAGTGCATCCACCTGAGCAAGTGTTGGGCCAGTTTATTGCACCATCAGAAAAACTGAAAAATCCTCGCCTTTCCAGATCCCCCTCCATCAAACATTCCCCGGAGGCGACTGGCACGCCCCTTGCTGTTGAGGAACGCAGACGCGGAACGCCCCGGCGATCCGCCCGACCGACTCCAACTACACAACCAAAGGTGATCCAGGTGACCGTCCGTAAATCCTCCCTTTTCCGTCTTGCCACCGCCGCTGCCCTCTCCCTCGCTGCCGGCGCCCTCTTCGCCCACGGTGACGTGACGCCCCAGGCCGTCGATACGTCCACCCTCAAGCCGGTCGGCAAGGAATGGCTCGCCAAAAACCCGTACAGCAAGGACAAGGAAGCCATCCGCATCGGCTCCTCCGCCTTCAACCAGAACTGCGCCCGCTGCCATGGCCTGGGCGCCGTCTCCGGCGGCATCGCACCGGATCTGCGCTACCTGCCGGAAGGCCAGGAAGGCGACGAGATCTTCCTGAACCGCATCCGCCATGGCGCCACCCGCGACGGTCGCGTTTATATGCCCCCGTTTGAAGGTATCCTGTCCCAGGAAGCCATGTGGACCATCCGCGCCTGGCTGGAGACCGTTCGTGCCGACTGATCGTCGTCAATTCCTCACCGCGGCCGGGGCCTGCCTGCTGGCCGCCGGCCTGCCGGCCCGTGCAGACGGGCTGGAGGACATCCGCCGCCGCGGTTCCCTGACCGTGGCGGTGTATAACGATTTCGCGCCCTTCTCCAGCAAGGGCAAGGGCATCGACGTGGAGCTCGGCGAAGCCCTCGGACGCAAGCTCGGTCTTGCCACGCAGGTCATCGGTTACAACGCCGATGAGGACATGGACGACGACCTGCGCAACATGGTCTGGAAAGGCCATTACCTGGGCGCCCGCCCCTCCGACGTGATGATGCACGTGCCGGTGGATTCCTACCTCCAGGGCAAGAACGACAAGGTCCGCATCTTCGGGCCCTATCACCTGGAGACCATCGCCGTGGCGCGGGATCCGGCGCGGGTCGGCGCCTTCCGCGGCTCCGCCGCCAATGCGCTTGAACTCTTCACCCGCGAGAAGATCGCCGTCGAAGGCCGCAGCCTGTCCGATGCCTTCCTGCTGGGCGTGCTCAATGGCCGCCTGCGGGACAACGTCGTGCATTGCAAGGACATCGCCGAAGCCATCGAGAAGCTCAAGGCCGGCGAAGTCATCGCTGTCATGGGGCCACGCAGCGAGATCGAAGTGGCCCTCGGAAAGGGCACCCGTTTCATCGTGGACATCGTCCAGATGCCGGAACTCAAGATCAACAACTGGCCCCTGGGCATGGCCGTCAAGGCCGATGAAGCCCCCCTCGCCGACGCCCTGGCCGGCGCCCTCAAGGCACTCGAACAGGACGGTACGGTGGCGGAGATCTTTGCCCGTCACGGGGTGACCTACCTCAAACCCACCGTCTGACACACCCATGCGCCTCACGCTTTCCGGCCGGCTCCTGCTGGCCTGCACGGCCTTTCCCGGGCTCGTGCTGGCCGCGCCTTTTGCCTACGTCCCCAACGAAAAGTCGGCCACCGTCTCGGTGATCGACACGGCCACCGACAGCGTGGTGGATACCCTGCCCGGCGGCAAACGCCCACGCGGCATCGCCACAGATGGGCAGCGGCTCTACATCAGCGAGGCGCCTTCATCGAGCCTGGTGGTGGTCGATCTGGCACGGCGTCAACTTCTGCGCAGCATCCGCCTGGGTGAATCGCCCGAAGGGGTCAGCGTGTCGACGGACGGTCGTCTGATCGCCGCGGCGGTCGAGGAATCCAACAGCGTCTCCCTGATCCAGGCCGCCACCGGCAAGGTCCTGGCCGACATCAAGGTCCAGGGCAAGAATCCGGAACACGCGGTGTTCAGTCCGGACGGCCAGTGGCTCCTGGTCAGCGCCGAAGAAGCGGAGCAGGTAGACCTGATCGACGTGGCCGCGCGCAAGCAGGTGGCGAGCATCGCCGTCGGCCGCCGCCCGCGGGGCATCGGCTTTCTGCCCGACAGCCGCCGCGCCTATGTGGCGTGCGAACTGGACAGCACCGTATATGCGCTCGACGTGACGACGCGTCAGGCAACCGCCACCATCAAGACGGGCACCTTCTCCAACGGAATCGCCGTGGCGCCCGACGGCAGCCGGGTGTATGTGTCCAACGGCAAGGACGGCACGGTCAGCGCGATCCGTACGGCCGACAATCAGGTTGAAGCCACGATTCCGGTCGGCAAACGGCCCTGGAACATGGCCCTCACGCCCGACGGGCGCAAGCTCTACGTGGCCAACGGCAAGTCCAACAGCGTATCGGTCATTGATACGACCCGCCTCGAAAACATCGGAGACGTCCCCGTCGGTGAACTGCCCTGGGGTGTCGTCATTCGCTGAAACGAGGCTGGAAGCTCAGGCGAAAGCGCCCCGACTTCCCGCCGGTCGATTGCATGACGTAGCGTCAACTTGATACACCTGCTCCAGATTGGAGCAGGTGTATCGCCCGGCCGCTACACACCATCCAGGAACGCACGCCCAGAGTGCCGCCGGACGTTCTGGATCACAGCTTCAGGATCCACTCGATGGCCGCCTTCAGGTCGGCATCGCTGATCTTGTCCGGGCCGTGCGGCGGCATCGGAATCTGCCCCCAGTTGCCGGAACCCCCATTGCGCACCTTGGCGATCAACGCTGCCTCCGCATCCTTCTGACCCTTGTACTTGGCTGCCACGTCCTTGTAGGCCGGGCCGACCCGCTTTTCCTCAACCGAGTGACAGGCCACACAGCGGGCCTTCTTGATGATCGCTTCCGATGCGAGCGCGGGTGAGACGACCGCACACCCCAGAGCGATGGCACAGACGGTCTGGACAAATTTCATGAAACGCCTCCTTCTTCGAGTGGTTTGACTGGGCAAGTCCGGTCTTTCCGGCAGGAAAAAATGGGGCGGCCCATGGCCGCCCGAAAAACCGCCTTGCCTCCTGATTTCAGCAAAAACCATGCATGCCACCCGCCGTTCAATCAAAAATCAAATTTCCCTTTTGTTTCATAAGCTTGACGAATCGCCTCGAAAGCCCCTCGCGTCCGGTTGCTGAATTCCTGTTCAGCCGCTGCACACCTGCTCCATCCCGCAACGCCAAGAAACTCACCACCGGAACACTGTGCACCCGCCCCAGTACCCGCCTCGGCCGCAAAGCCGCCGCAGCGCTCCATAAAATTGAATGAAATCAGTCACTCCAGCACACCTGCCCGATGGGTTTGGGGGGGACATGCGGCCCTGCATGACAGGCATGCTTCCTGCTGTCATGGGAGCGTGAGCCCGATCGACCAGCACCTTATCAATCTCCCCGTGGATACCATCCGGCGCTCCTGGGAACGCTGTGCGACCCGGGGCCTGCGCGCGGATGAACGTCTACCGGACGACCCCAACGCGCGCGTGCGCCTGTCGGACCGGCTGGAGGCCAACGCCCGTCTGGTGGCGTACGCCCAGCCCATCATGGAGCACCTCCACCAGCAGATCGCGCGCTCCTCATCCACCATCCTGCTGGCCGACGATTCCGGCGTGATCCTGCGCTCGGTGGGCGATTCGGACTTTCTCGAACGGGCCGCCCGGGTGGCCCTCAAGCCTGGCCACTGCTGGTCCGAGCACGTCATGGGCACCAACGCCATCGGCACGGCACTCACGGAACAACGCCCGGTCGCCGTGATCGGCGAGGAACACTTTCTGGACCGCAACAAGTTCCTCACCTGCATCGCCGCACCGATCCACGCCCCCACCGGCGGCGTGCTGGGCATCCTGGACATCTCGTGCAGCGCCCGGCTCACCCAGGTGCACGCCCTGGCCCTGCTCCAGACCACCACCGAGATCATCGAGAACCGCCTCATCGAGACCCTGGACGACGCGTCGGTGGTGCTGCGCTTCCATCATCAGCCCGAAGCGCTCGCGTCGCCGCTGGAGGGACTGGCCGTCTTCAACGAAAGTGGCGGCATGCTGGCCTGCAACCGGCGCGCTGAACGCCTGCTGGGCTTGCCCGACACACGCCACAGCCAGTCCGCCTTCAACGACATCTTCGAGACCCGCTGGAACGTGCTGCTCGACCACGCCCTGCGCAGCAGCTTCCGGCCCACCAAGCTGCGCTGCAACCGTGGCCGCGAGTTTGCCGCCACGGTGCTCGTGAGCAACCTGCGGCGCGTCCGCCCGGCCGGCGCCGTACGCGATCCGCGCGTCCTGCCGCGCCCGCGACCGCGCCTGACGCTGGAAGACATGGACCTGGGTGACAAGGCCGTGGGTACGGCCATCCGCCGCGCCCGGCGCATTCTGGGCCTGGACATCCCGCTGCTGATCCAGGGCGAGACCGGCACCGGCAAGGAAGTCTTTGCCCAGGCCTTCCACAACAGCGGCCCGCGCCGTGACGGCCCCTTCGTGGCCATCAACTGCGCCGCCATCCCGGGCAACCTGATCGAGGCAGAGCTCTTCGGTTACACCGCCGGCGCCTACACTGGCGCCCGTGGCGAAGGCGCCCGCGGCAAACTGCGGGAAGCCCACGGCGGCACCCTCTTCCTCGACGAAATCGGCGACATGCCCCTCAAACTCCAGGCTGTGCTGCTACGGGTTCTGGAAACCCGTCGCGTCACCCCGCTGGGCGGCGGCCCGGAAGAGGAGATCGACCTGTCGCTGGTGTGTGCCAGCCACCGCTCCCTCAAGGCCTTGTGCGAAGTAGGCGAGTTCCGTTCAGACCTGTACTTCCGCCTGTCGGCCATGAGCCTGGCGCTCCCGCCGCTGCGGGAGCGCTCGGATCTGGAAGGCATGGCACGACGCATCCTGCAGGAGGAATCGCCGGACCGCCCGATCCGCCTCGCCACCTCCACCCTCGACCTGATCCGCCGCCATCCGTGGCCGGGGAACATCCGTCAGCTCAAGAACGCCCTCCGCCTCGGGGTTGCCATGCTGGGGGACGACGAGGAAACCCTGGGTCCCGACCACCTGCCCCAGGACCTCCTTGACGGCGACGACACCGTCCACCCCGTGCCGGCCGCCAAAAGCCTGCGCGCTGCTGAAGTCCGCCTGGTGGAAGATACGGTCCAGCGCCACAACGGCAACATCTCGGCCGCCGCCCGTGAGCTGGGCATCACCCGCACCACCCTCTACCGCAAGCTGCGCCAGACGAGCGACGACTGAACCCGACCCCGGGCGTACGTCGTGCGATACTGGGCGCCTCCGTGTGCCGTCCAGCCTGCCCGTGAAGATCCGTCCGACCTCCCGTCCGCGCCGCCCCACCCTGGCGGCCCTGTGTCTGGCGCCCCTGTGCGCCCTCGCCCTGAATGCCTGCTCCGGCAGAAGCGATCTGCCCGAACGCCTGCGACAGGAGTTCCGTCCCGGCCTGTCCATCGCGGAGGCCCGCGAAAAGCTCACCGCCCATGGCACGACCTATTCGATCCGCAACACCATGGAATGCGAAGGCCTGGTGCGCAACTCACCGATTGCCGCCCTGCAGCCGCCCCAGGGGGGACTGTGCATCTTCGGCAAGATCCCGGTTTCCAAGTCCTGGTTTGGCGTTCGCTCCGACGTGATCCTGCAGCTCGTGTTCAGCGGCGATGGGGTTCTGCAGGACGGCAACTTTGAAGAAGTCACCAGCGCCCAGTAGGCGGCAGGCCGTGCGCGCCAGCCTGGATGAGGGAGATCACCGTCGCCCAGCAAAAAGCCCCGGCAGGGGGGCTGACCGGGGCTTTCATTCCTTGTTCGGCAGGGCTTCACCCTGCCGCTCCTGCGCTTACTTCGGCGACAGGGTCAGGATCCACTTCACCAGCTTCTTGGCGTCGGCTTCCTTGATGGCCACCTTGTTGGGGGGCATCGCCAGACCGCTCACCTGGTCCTTCCAGTGGCTGCCGTAGGGGTTGGAGCCTTCCAGCACCACACGGGTCAGGAACGCGTCCGCACCCGGCTTGCCCTTGTAATGCTTGGCCACGTCCTGCCAGGCCGGGCCGATGGGCGCCATGCCGTTCGGTCCGGGCGTGCCCGACTCGATGGCGTGGCAGGTCAGGCAGCCGCTCTTGGTGGCGAGGGCCTTCATTTCATCATCCGCTGCGGCCGACGCGGTCGTGGCAACCGCGGCCAGACCGGCCAGCAGCGCGGCTTTGCATAAGGCGTTCATGGTGTTTCTCCTTGGTAAAAAAGGGTTTGCTCGCTGAAACAGGGACTCACACGGCAGGCACAGGCACCCTGTCGCCACCGTGGAGCGGAAGACTCAATCGCACCGACAGGCCGCCGTCCGGCCCATCTGACAGCCACACCCGGCCGCCGGCCATCTCGGCCCGCTCGCGCATGCCCAGCAGGCCGCCGCGGCCCCGGGCAGCGACATCCGTAGCCCGACCGCCGCCATTGTCACTGACCACCAGGTCGATCGCGTCCGCATCGGCCCGCAACGACAAGGTCACACGATCTGCGAGACTGTGGCGCAGCGCGTTGGTCAGTGCTTCCTGCAGGGTCCGATAGAGCGCCAGCCCGGCGGACGGCGGCAAGGCGGGCAGACGCGCCGGCAGGTCCGCCTCAATAGCGACCTCCGGCGCCCGGTGCTGCCAGGTGCGCACCAGGCCGTCCAGAGCCGCGGCCACCTGCGCCCCATCGTCCAGGCCGCGGGGGCGCAGGCGCGCCAGCACAGTGCCCACCAGCTTCACCAGTCGTCCGGATTCGGTGCGGATGTCGCGGGCGCAGGCGCTCAGGCGCACGGCGTCCGCCCGGCCGGCGTGGCGTTCGATGAAGGCCGCGCGCACGCCCATCGCAGTCAGCGCCTGACCGACTTCGTCGTGCAGTTCCCGCGCCAGCTCGCGGCGTTCGGCTTCCTGAAGTTCCACCAGACGGCGAGCCAGCGTCTGCCGGTCGGCGCGCTCGCGGGCCAGATCGCCGGCAAGGCGCTCGATGGCCACCCCGATACGCGAGAACTCGCGTAGTTCGAACTCCGGCAGCCGCACCGGCCCCGTGTCGCGGGCAATGCGGGCGAGTCCCGCCTCCAGCTCGCGTACCGGTTTGAGGGCCCGATGGGCGGCCAGCCACGCAACAACCGCCATCGCCACGGAAAAGACCAGCAGGGTGAGCATCAGCCCGGCGCCGTCCCACAGGATCTCGCGAATCTCCGCGTGCGCATCGGCGCGCACCACCAGCACGCCATCCGCCAGGGGAATGCGCTGTTCAGGCAC
Source organism: Rhodocyclaceae bacterium (assembly GCA_035335645.1). Classification (GTDB taxonomy): domain Bacteria; phylum Pseudomonadota; class Gammaproteobacteria; order Burkholderiales; family Rhodocyclaceae; genus Zoogloea. Next base: position 24,311 of record DAOQMM010000038.1, read on the forward strand.
GGTCCGTTCGCCCAGCAGGGCGGCCGCCAGCAGGTCCATCGGCCCCGCAGGCGCGTCCGACACGGAGTGTTCCAGATTGGAGCGCTCTATCTGCAGACGGACGTGGCGCAGGGGCTCCGCGCCCAGCAGGCGCTCCAGCTCGTCCACGCGCATGCCGGGCGCAGCACTTGCCGCGCGGATCGCATCCACCAGGCGGGCCGACGCGGCCATTTCCTGCGTCGCGTCCCGCTGCAGGGCCCCGCCGATCCACGCGGCGGCTGCCGTCAGCAAGGCCAGGGCAAAGCCCAGCACGGTGCCGAACAGCTTCCAGCGCAGATCCATCGACGGAACCCCCGAAATTTTCATGATCAATTCAATTGCAAGGCATGTGCCATCTTGCCCTGCGTCAAGAAAAACGGCACGGAAGCCGCAGCGCCGTGCCGTTTTCCGCCTGCAACGGCCCGCCGCGGCGGGCCGTCCATCCGGCGCGTCTTACTTGCTCTTGTGCAGCTTGAAGACCCACACGGAACCACCCTGTTCGAGGAAGTTCACACGACGGGCCACGTCGCCGCCCCACAGAGGCACCGCACCGCCCCAGCCGGACACCACGGCAACGAACTGCTCGCCACCTTCGGTCCAGGTGACGGGGGGCGCCACCACGCCGGAGCCGGTCTGGAAGGACCAGACTTCCTTGCCGGTCTTGGCGTCCAGCGCCTTCAGGTAGCCTTCGGGGGTACCGTAGAAGGTCAGGTTGCCGCCGGTGGTCAGGACGCCGCCCCACAGGGGAGCGAAGTTCTTGTTTTCCCAGACGATCTTGCCTGCAGACGGATCCACGGCGCGCAGCGCGCCGATGTAGTCGTCGTGCAGGGCCTTGATGGTGAAGCCCGCGCCCAGGTAGGCCGCGCCGCGCTTGTAGGAGACCGGCTCGTTCCAGATGTCCATGCCCCACTCGTTGGCCGGCACGTAGAACAGGCCGGTCTTCGGGTTGTAGGCCATCTGCATCTGGTTCTTGCCGCCCAGGAAGGACGGGGCCGCGAATACGGTGGAGCCCTTCTTGCCATCGGTGCCGGCAGACGGGTCGCCCGGACGGTTTTCGTCGTTGTAGATCGGACGGCCGGTGGCCAGGTCGATGCCCTTGGCCCAGGTGATGTCCTTGACGAACGGGAAGGCGTTCAGCAGCTTGCCGTTGGTGCGGTCGATGACGAAGAAGAAGCCGTTACGGTCAGCCTTGCCGCCGGCCTTGATGACCTTGCCGGACTTCGGATCCTTGTAGTCGAAGGACACGAATTCGTTCACACCGTCGAAGTCCCAGCCGTCGTGCGGGGTGGTCTGGTAGTGCCACACGATCTTGCCGGTATCCGGATCGATGGCCACGGTGGCGGAGGAGTACAGGTTGTCGCCGGGGCGCAGGTGGCTGTTCCACGGCGCCGGGTTGCCGGTGCCCGCGAAGACCAGGTTGGTCTCCGGATCGTAGGTGGCGCCGTTCCAGGTGGCCGCGCCGCCGGTCTTCCACATGTCGCCGGTCCAGGTGGCGTTGGTGGTGCCGGAGATGCCGTTCTCGACCTTCTCGCCATTCACCCACTTGTAACCCATGTGACCTTCGACGGTGGGACGCATCCACACCATCTTGCCGGTCTTGGCATCGCGCGCTTCCATGCGGCCCTGCACGCCGAATTCGCCGCCGGACACGCCGGTGATGACCAGGCCCTTGACGATCAGGGGCGCCGCGGAGGCGGAGTAGCCGGCCGCGTAGTCGTCGATCTTGTCCTTCCACACGACCTTGCCGGTGTCCTTGTTCAGGGCCACGAGCTGGGCGTCGAGGGTGGCGAAGATCACCAGGTTGTCGTAGAGCGCAGCGCCGCGGTTGATCACGTCACAGCAGGGCATGATGCCTTCGGGCAGACGGTGCTCGTACTTCCACAGCTTCTTGCCGGTCTTGGCGTCCAGGGCAAACAGACGGCTGTAGGAAGCGGTCACGTACATCTTGCCGTCGAACACGACCGGCTGGGATTCCTGGCCGCGCTGCTTTTCACCGCCAAAGGAGAAGGACCACACCGGAACCAGATCCTTCACGGTCTTGGTGTTGATCTGGTCCAGGGCGCTGTAGCGCTGGCCTTGCTGGCCGAGACCGAAATGGACCACGTCGCCGGGGGTCTTGGCGTCGTTGAGAATGTCGGCGTCCGTCACTTCCTTGGCGTGGGCAGCGCCGGCAACCATCACGGCGGCGGCGATCACCGTCATTGCAAACGGCTTTTTCATCTTTTGACTCCTTTGGATCATTGAGTGTCTCCTTTGAGAGGGTGCTGAAGCACTATTCGGGGCGGCCACCTCCCGGCCCAACCAAACCGTGCAGCAATGGCGGTCTGCAAGAGCTGTGCCATTGGTCGTGACGAAATTCCACACGCCCCGCATCCGGGAAAATTTCCCGATACAAAACCGCGGCTTGGACATGCCCCCCGTTCCCCGGAATGCGCGTCGCCACGCGCATTCCGGCACACACTGCGCCATCGCTGCTTCATTCCAAACCAAGTGCTCCAAAGTGCAGCACACCGCCTTAACACACCCGCACTGCAACATCCGGAGACCCCCGCCACGGAAAGCCCCGGATCGCTGAACACACCCCCCGACCAGCCCCTTCGGCCGGCACGGACACTGTAGAGATCCCATACGATTTCATGGCACAGGTCTTGCAGAATCCGGGGATCGACAGAGCGTGCCGCACCGACGAGCCGCCACGAGGAGACACCGAGACCATGCCGCGCATCATCACCGCCCTGATGTTCGCCCTGGTCTGCCACGCGGCCCTGGCCGCCGCACCGGCAGACCCGCCCGACCCCCTCAACTCCGGCCGCTGGGCCGACATGCGCAAGGAAGTGCTGCCGGCCGATGCCCGCACCGTCTTCGACGAGCGCATCCGCGTGATCGCCCCGATCAGCGCCGAGAACCCCCTCAACGTCCCCATCACCGTGGACGCCAGCGCGCTGGACGGTGTCGAGGAAGTGCGCGTCTTTGCCGACTACAACCCCATCGTGCAGATCGTCCGCTTCGAGCCCGGCGGGGCGCTGGCGACCCTCGGCTTCCGCGTCAAGCTCCAGCAATCCACCCCCATCCGCGCCGCCGCCCGTGGCGCCGACGGTCTCTGGCACGTGGGCGGCAGCTGGGTGAACACCACCGGCGGCGGCTGCACCCTGCCCTCCACCGGCAGCAGCTCGCCCGAATGGCAGCGCCGCCTCGGCGAAGTGAGCAGCCGCGTGTGGGCGCGCAAGGAAGGCGGCGAGCGCATCCGCCTGCGCATCGTCCACCCGGAGGACACCGGCCTCGCCGCCGGCATCCCGGCCTTCTACATCGAAGACCTGCGCCTCACCGACGACGGCGGGCGGCCGCTGATGCGTGTGCGCGGCTTCGAGCCCATCGCCGAGAACCCCGTGTTCACCGTGGACATCCCCGCCGCGCACACCGGCCACGGCTACCGGATCAACGGCCGGGACAACAACGGCAATACCATCGCCGCGGAGATCGACAAATGAGCGGCGCGGCCCCCATGCGGCTTCGCGTGCCGCGCCTGCTGCGCGCCCCGGCGGCGGCCCTCGCCCTGGGCTGGACCCTCCTCCTCGGCGCCGCCGACTTCGACTACGCCCTGCAGCCCCGGCGCATCGCCGACGACACCTGGGTGCTCACCGGCCGCAACGAGGACTTCACCCTCGCCAACGGCGGCAACATCGTCAACACCGCCTTCATCGTCACCGCCGACGGCGTCGTGGTCATCGACAGCGGCCCCTCGCGACGCTATGGCGAACAGCTCCGCCAGGCCATCGCGCAGGTCACCGACCGGCCCATCCGCCTCGTCCTCAACACCCACCATCACCCGGACCACATCCTCGGCAACCAGGCCTTCCCGGCCGACACCCTGGCCGCCCTCGCCGGCACCGCCGACGGCATCCACACCGAAGGCGGCGCCTTCAACGACAACATGTACCGCCTGGTGGGCGACTGGATGGCCGGCACCGAAGTCGTCACCCCCGCCCGCCGCCTGCCCTCCGGCATCCAGGAGATCGGCGGCCACCGCCTCGAATTCATCGCCCTGGACGGCCACACCGGCGCCGACCTGGCTGTCCTCGACCGCAGCACCGGCGTCCTCTTCGCCGGCGACCTGGTCTTCCACGACCGCAGTCCGACCACCCCCCACGCCCGCCTGCCCGCCTGGAACGCCGCCCTCGACCGCCTCCAGGCCAGCGGCTTCCGCGTCCTGGTGCCCGGTCACGGCCCTGTCGCCGGCGACGCCGGCCCGATTCGCCAGACCCGCGCCTGGCTCGCCTGGCTGGATGGCACCCTGCGCAGCGCCGCCGAAGACGGGCTCGACATGAACGAAGTCATGGCCCTGCCGATTCCCGCCGAATTCCGCCGCCTCGCCGTGGTCGAAACCGAGTACAGGCGCTCCGTCGGCCAGCTCTATCCCGCCTATGAGCAGGCCGCCCTGCACCGCCCCCGGAGGTCCGGCCCATGATGACCCCTGCCCTGCCCCACGACTGGCCCTGGCAGCCCGCGCCGGCCCTGCCGCGCACCCTGCGCCTCGCCCTGACCGCCTCCATCGGCGTCCACGTCCTTGCCCTGATGGGCCACTACGGCCTGCTGCCGAATCCGTCCGATAGCCCCGCCCCCCTTCAGGTCGAACTGCGCCTGCCGCCCCCCGTCGCGCCAGAGCCCGTCCGCGCCGTCGCCCCGCCGCTGC
>DAOQMM010000039.1:0-28985 GCA_035335645.1 Rhodocyclaceae bacterium
GGCTGGCCGAAGTAGATGTCGCCGGTCAGCTCGCGCACGATGAGGATGTCCAGCCCGGCCACGACTTCCGGCTTGAGGGTGGAGGCGTTGGCGAGTTCCGGGTACAGGATGGCCGGACGCAGGTTGGCGAAGAGGTTGAGCTCCTTGCGGATGCCCAGCAGGCCGCGTTCGGGGCGCTGGTCGCGGGGCAGCGCATCCCACTGGGGACCGCCGACGGCGCCGAGGAGCACCGCGTCGGCCGCCCGGGCGAGGGCGCGGGTGGCTTCCGGGAAAGGCGTGCCGGTGGCATCCACGGCGCTGCCGCCGAGCAGGCCGTGCTCGACCTCGAAGGACAGACCGTCCCCGCGCAGGGCGTCGAGCACGCGCAGGGCCTGCTCCATGATTTCGGGACCGATGCCGTCACCCGGCAGAACAAGAATCTTCATGGCGTCGTCAGAATAAGGCGGTGAAAAAGTCCGGCGCGGCGCCGGCTCAGGCGAACAGCCAGGGCTGCTCGATGCGGCGGCGAGCTTCGAACTCGCGGATCTTGTCGGCGTGGCGCAGGGTCAGGCCGATGTCGTCCCAGCCGTTGAGCAGGCATTCGCGGCGGAACGGATCCACCTCGAAGGGGATGGCCTTGCCATCCGGCCGGGTCACGGTCTGCTGGGCCAGATCCACCGTGAGGTGGTAGCCGGGCGTGGCCAGGCACTGGCCGAACAGGGCATCCACCTCAGCCGCCGGCAGGCGGATCGGCAGCAGGCCGTTCTTGAAGCAGTTGTTGAAGAAGATGTCGGCGAAGCTGGTGCCGATCAGCACGCGGAAGCCGAAATCCTCCAGCGCCCAGGGCGCGTGCTCGCGGGAACTGCCGCAACCGAAGTTGTCGCGGGTGAGCAGGATCTGGGCACCCTGGAAACGGGGCTGATTGAGCACGAACTCCGGGTTCTTCGGGCGGCCGGTGTTGTCCATGCCGGGCTGGCCGATGTCCAGGTAGCGCCATTCGTCAAACAGGTTGGGGCCGAAGCCGCTGCGCTTGATCGACTTGAGGAACTGCTTGGGGATGATCGCGTCGGTATCCACGTTGGCGCGATCCATCGGCGCCACGAGACCGTCAAGGCGGGTGAAGGGCTTCATTATTTGGCCACCTTCTGGATGGCCTCGCCACCCTTTTCGATGTCTTTTCCGATGCCGTGCACGGTATTGCAGCCGGTCAGCAGCAGCACGGCGAACACGCCCATCAGTGCCACAAATTTACGCATGGTCGTCTCCTTGGATGATTCAGGCCAGGTTGCGCACGTCGACGAAATGTCCGGCAATGGCAGCAGCCGCCGCCATGGCCGGACTCACCAGGTGCGTCCGACCGCCGGCACCCTGGCGACCTTCGAAATTGCGGTTTGACGTGGACGCACAGCGCTCGCCCGGTTCGAGGCGGTCGGCGTTCATGGCCAGGCACATGGAACACCCCGGCTCACGCCATTCGAAGCCTGCGGCGATGAAGATCTTGTCCAGTCCTTCCGCCTCGGCCTGATGCTTGACCAGCCCGGAGCCCGGCACCACCAGCACCTGCCGGACGGAATCGGCCTTGTGACGCCCGCGAGCCACGGCGGCCGCGGCGCGCAGGTCCTCGATGCGCGAATTGGTGCAGGAACCGATGAACACCTTGTCCACCGCCACCTTGTTGATCGGCGTGCGCGGGGTCAGACCCATGTACTGGAGCGCCCGCTCCATGCCCTCGCGCTTGACCGGATCCTTTTCGAGGGCCGGATCGGGCACGCTGCCATCCACCGGCACGACCATCTCGGGCGAGGTGCCCCAGGTGACCTGCGGCTTGATCTCGGCGCCATTGAGCACCACCACCGCATCGAACTGCGCGCCTTCGTCGGAGTGCAGCGTGCGCCAATACGTGACGGCGCGATCCCACTGATCGCCGCGGGGCGAGAAGGGGCGATCCTTGAGATAGGCGATGGTCTTGTCGTCGACGGCCACCAGCCCGGCGCGGGCACCGGCTTCGATGGCCATATTGCAGACCGTCATGCGCCCTTCCATGGACAGGCTGCGGATCGCGCTGCCGCCAAACTCCATGGCGTAGCCGGTGCCACCGGCGGTGCCGATGCGACCGATGATGGCCAGCACCACGTCCTTGGCGGTCACGCCGGGACCGAGGGCGCCATCCACGCGCACCAGCAGGGTCTTGGACTTCTTCTGCAGCAGGCACTGGGTCGCCATCACGTGCTCCACTTCGGACGTGCCAATACCGTGGGCCAGACAGGCGAAGGCGCCATGGGTGGAGGTGTGGGAATCGCCGCACACCACGGTCATGCCCGGCAGCGTGGCGCCGTTTTCGGGGCCGATCACGTGGACGATGCCCTGACGCTCATGCATGAAGGGGAAGTAGGCCAGCGCGCCCACCTCGCGGATGTTGGCGTCGAGGGTTTCCACCTGCTGGCGCGAGACCGGATCCTGGATGCCCTGGTCCCAGTGGTCGGTAGGTGTGTTGTGGTCGGCCGTCGCGACGATGGAATTCACGCGCCAGGGCTTGCGACCGGCCAGCTTGAGGCCCTCGAAGGCCTGCGGGCTGGTGACTTCATGGACCAGATGGCGGTCGATGTAGATCAGGGCGGTGCCGTCGTCCTCGACGTGGACCACGTGGCTCGACCAGAGCTTCTCGTAGAGCGTTTGCGCGTGCATGGGCGGATAAAGCGACGGAAAAGTTTCGATTATTTCACAGGCTTCGATCCCTGAGTAGGCCGGGCGTTGCGGGCCTCCTCGTAGAACGGCATGACCCGCGCCGCGTACTGCTGCAGATCGGCCTGGCGGGTTTCGTTGGACGGGTGGGTGGACAGCCACTGGGGCGGCGCCCCGTTGGACACCTTGGCCATCTTCTGCCATAGCACGATGGCAGCCCGCGGGTCGTAGCCGGCGCGGGCGGCGAGCTCCACGCCGATGCGGTCGGCCTCGGTCTCCTGCTCGCGGGAATTGGGCAGCCCGAAGGACACGTTGGCCACCTGCCCGATCAGGTTGGTGCCGGCCTGCCCGGCACCCAGCACGGCGCCGACGATACTCACGCCGATGTTGGTCACCATCGCCTGGGATGCCCGCTCACGGGCGTGCTCGCGCAGGGCGTGGGCGATCTCGTGACCCATGATCGCCGCCATTTCGTCGTCGGACAGCTGCAGGCGCTCGATGATCCCGGAGTAGAAAGCGATCTTGCCGCCGGCCATGCACCAGGCGTTGAGCTCCTCTGACGTGAGCACGTTGACCTCCCAGCGCCAGCCCGGCGCATCGGGGCGGAAGGCGCCGGTGGCCGGAATCAGCCGACGCGCGACGACGCGCACTCGCTCCACCTGGACGCGGTCCCGGTTCAGGGCGTTCTTCTCGGCCGCCTGCTGGAGGATCTTGTGATAGCTCTGCGCCGACGCCTGCTCCATTTCCCTGGACGACACCAGCATCGACTGGCGCCGTTCGACGCCCACCGCCCCGGACTGGGTCGTCTGCACCGTCTGGCAGGCCGTCACCATCAAGACTGCTGCCCCCAGGGGCAACATCCCCTTCCACACGCTCATCAAAGCCATACCCACTCCTTGTCGAGTTCAAGCCTCGCGGACCGCCGGTCGCCAGCCCGCGAGCAGGACCGCCAGGCCCATCAACGCAAACGCGGACCCGAGGGTGTACGTCCACCCTGCGCCGATGCTGTCCCATGTGTAACCACTCACCACACCGCCCACCATGCCCCCCGCGCCGAAGGACACACTGCCGTAGAGCGCCTGACCGCGCGCCTGGAGTTGCGGCCCGAACCAGCGGTTGATCGCCGCCACGCCCGCCGCATGGTAAGCCCCGAACGTGGCTCCATGACCGATCTGGGCCAGGATCAGCACGGCCAATGAATTGGCTCCCCAGCCGATCAGCAGGAAACGCACGACCGCCACGGCAAAGCTGAACAGCAGGATGCCCCGCAGGGAATACCGCCGCAGGATCTGGGGCATCGCCATGAACACGGCGATCTCTGCCACCACACCGAGGGTCCACATCCAGCCCACCAGAGTCTTGTGATGGCCGAGCTGCACCAGATGGACCGAATAGAAGACGTACAGCGCACCGTGAGCCGCCGACATGAAGAAACAGGCGGTCAGCAGGGCACGCACTTCCCTGCGGCGGAGCACCTCGCCCAGAGATGCCGGGTTCATTGAATGGGCGGGTGCCGCGCCTTCCGGCAGCACGGCCGCATAGACCAGAATCCCGCCCAGCAGCCCGAGGGTGATCCACAGCAGCGTGCGGATCGGCGCACCGTCGAGCACATACCCCAGGCCCAGCACCGCGAGAATGAAGCCCACCGAGCCCCAGACGCGAATGCTGCCGTAGCGGCTGGCGTGGGCACCCAGGTGGGAAAAGGTCAAGGCTTCCACCAGCGGCAAAGCCGCACTCCAGAAAAAGGCCAGCACCGCCATGCTCGCAAACAGCCCGACCGGCGATTCGGTCATCAGAAAGCCCGCAAAACCCGCAAGACTCAGCACCGCCGACAGGCGCACGATGGGCACCCGCGCGCCCAGCCGATCCGCCAGCCAGCCCCACAAGTTGGGCGCCACCAGACGCATCACCGACAGCAGGGACATGAGCAGCGCGATCTGCGCCGCCGAGCGGCCGATGGACTGCAGGTAAAGGCTGAAATACGGCGAGAAGGCGCCAACGAAGGCGAAATAGAAGAAGTAATAGCCCGACAGGCGCCAGTACGGGATCATGGGCAGGGCTTGTGGTGTCGGAAGAATCGGGCGCTCGGGGCATTCAAAGGGCGGCAGGACAAAAAAAGAGCGCCCTCGGGCGCCCTTTTCAGCGGAGCTGCAGCGGTCAGTTTACTACGGCGCCTTTCAGCATGTCGTAGAGTTCATCCTTCAGCTTCAGACGACGCTTCTTGAGCTCTTCCAGTTCAAAATCCGTCGCCAGTTCGGCATTCAGCTCTACCCGGACCACGTGGCGATTCACGTCGTGATATTCGTCGAACAGACGTGAGAAATGGTTGTTCGACACCTTGAGCGAATGAATCTGGTCGCGGTACTCGGGGAATTCGTGATTCAGATCGTGTTGCTCCATGCAAGACCTCCCGGTGGACTGTTTTCAGGTAGATGACAGGCTCTGAGGCCGACTGTACGCCCCTGAGTCCCCCGAAAAGTTGATGGACGTCAACCCTTGGAACCCTTGGGCGAGGGCACGCCCTGCACGCCGTCGGGCGCCAGACCCGCCACCGGCGGCGTGGGACAGGCCACATCCGCGTTCTGGGCACGATGGCGCAGGGCATGATCCATCAGCACGATGGCCAGCATGCTCTCGGCGATGGGCGTGGCGCGGATGCCCACGCAGGGATCGTGACGCCCGTGGGTATTCACCACCACCGGCTCGCCCGCCTTGTTGATGGAGCGCCGGTCCAGGCGGGTGCTGGAGGTGGGCTTGATGGCGATGCTGACGAGGATGTCCTGCCCCGTTGAGATGCCGCCCAGCACGCCGCCGGCCTGGTTGGAGAGGAAGCCCTCCGGCGTCATCTCGTCCGAATGCTGGGTGCCGAGCTGGGCCACGCTGGCGAAGCCGGCGCCGATCTCCACGCCCTTGACGGCGTTGATGCCCATCATGGCGTGGGCGATGTCCGCGTCGAGGCGGTCATACACCGGCTCGCCCCAGCCCACCGGCACGCCGGTCGCCACCACATTGATGCGCGCACCCACCGAATCGCCGGACTTGCGCAGCTCGTCCATGTAGTCTTCGAGTGCCGGCACGAGGGCGGCATTGGGCGCGAAGAAGGCGTTGTCGTCCACATCGTCCCAGGCCGCGAAGGGAATCTCCACGGGCCCGAGCTGGGCCATGTAGCCGCGGATCACGATGCCGTAGCGCTCGGCCAGCCACTTGCGGGCGACAGCGCCGGCCGCCACACGCACCGCGGTCTCCCGCGCCGACGAGCGGCCGCCGCCGCGGTGATCGCGGATGCCGTACTTTTCCCAGTAGGCGTAGTCGGCATGGCCCGGACGGAAGGTCTCGGCGATGTTGCCGTAGTCCTTGGAGCGCTGATCCTGGTTGCGGATCAGCAACGCGATCGGCGTGCCGGTGGTCTGCCCTTCGAACACGCCGGAGAGGATCTCCACGGTGTCCGGCTCGCGACGCTGGGTGACGTGACGGGACGTCCCGGGCTTGCGCCGGTCCAGCTCCGCCTGGATGTCCGCCTCGCACAGGGCCAGCCCCGGCGGGCAGCCATCCACCACACAGCCGATGGCCGGGCCGTGGGATTCGCCGAAGGACGTGACGGTGAACAGGGTGCCAAGGGTATTGCCGGACATGGGGCGCTCGCGAACGGAAAGAGGTCTCAACAAACGGAAAGGCCGGCCCGCAGGCCGACCTTGAGTCTAGCACGCGACCGGCAGGGCGCCGGCCACGCGGGTACTTACTGGAAGAACTCGTCCAGGCGGCCGAACACCGGGTGGTCACCGGCGTGCTGGCGGACGTAGAGCACGTCTTCCAGCTTTTCGACCTGGCGGATCATCTTCTCGAGGCGCTCATCCTCGAAAATCAGCAGCCAGATGCGGCTGGTGCCGCCCTCGCCCACCGGCATGCACAGGATGCCTTCCACGTTGAAGGCTCGCCGCGCGAAGAGGTTGCAGATGTGGCTCATCACCCCCGGGTGGTTGGCCACGGCCAGCTCCAGCACGACCTTGTGGAAGCCGGTGTGCTCGGGCACGTCGGGGATGTACTCGGACAGTTGGGAGGTTTGGTCGGACATCGTGTTTGCTCCTGGGGCTCAGCCGATCATCTCGGAGTTGGCGGCGCCCGGCGGCACCATCGGGTAGACGAACTCGTTCGGGTCGATCGTCGCGTGAATCAGGCAGGGCCCCGGGGTGTTCAGGGCTTCCGCCAGGGTCGCGCGGGGGTTGGGCGACGGATCCAGATTGACGGCGCGCATGCCGAAGCCTTCGGCGATCTTCAGGAAGTCGGTCGGATGCTCGTAGCGGGAGGCCATGATGCGCTTGCCGTAGAAGAGGTTCTGCTGCTGATGCACCAGTCCGAGGGACTGGTTGTTGAACAGCACGATCTTCACATTGACGTTTTCCTGGGCGGCGGTGGCCATTTCCTGGATGTTCATCTTCAGGCTGCCGTCGCCGGAGAAGCACACCACGGTGCGCTCGGGCTCGGCCAAGGCTGCGCCGATGGCGGCCGGGAAGCCGAAACCCATGGTGCCCAGGCCACCGGAATTGAGCCACTGGCGGGCGCGGCGGAAGGGATAGGCCTGGGCCACCCACATCTGGTGCTGGCCCACGTCGCTGGTGATGATGGCGTTGTCGTCGAGACAGCTCGCCACCGCGTGGATCAGGCCGTAGGGCGTGCGCGGATCGTCCACGCCCGGCATGGCCAGCGGGAAGCGGCCCTTGAGGCTCTCCACGTGGGACAGCCAGCGCTTGCGCAGCTGCGGCTTGACCCGCGGCAGCAGCTCGCCCAGCACCTGCCCCACGTCACCGGCGATGGCCACGTGGGCGGTCTTGATCTTGTGCAGTTCGGACGGGTCGATGTCGATGTGGATGATCTTGGCGTTGGGGCAGAACTCGGCGGCCTTGCCGATGGCCCGGTCGTCAAAACGGGCGCCGACGCAGATGATCAGGTCGGACTCTTCCAGCACGTAGTTGGTGTAGCGCGCCCCGTGCATGCCCAGCATGCCGATGGCGAGGGGATGGTCCATGGGCATCGCGCCGAGGGCCATCAGGGTCATGGTGGTGGGCAGGGAGGCCTGCTCGGCGAGGGTCACGGCCAGCTGCGACGCGCCGGAGTGGATCACGCCGCCGCCCAGGTACAGCACCGGACGCTCCGCCGCCTCGATCATGCGAGCGGCTTCTTCCACGGCGGCGATATCCACCGGCGGCGGCGCATCGGGCACGACCACGTCGGGGAAGTCCTCGAAGCTGATCATCTGGTTCTGCACATCCTTGGGCACATCCACCAGCACCGGGCCGGGCCGGTCGGACATGGCGATGCGGAAGGCGGCGGGGATCACCGTGAGCAGTTCCTTCGCCGAGCGCACCAGGAAGTTGTGCTTGGTGATGGGGATGGTCAGGCCGTAGGTATCCACTTCCTGGAAGGCATCGGTGCCGATCATGGACAGGGGCACCTGGCCGGTCAGGGCGATGATGGGGATGGAATCCAGCTTGGCATCGGCGATGGCGGTAATCAGGTTGGTCGCCCCGGGACCGCTGGAGGCCAGACAGACTTCGGGCCGGCCCGACACCCGCGCCATGCCCTGGGCGATGAAACCGGCGCCCTGCTCGTGACGGCACAACACGTGGTGGATCGATTCGCTCCGGGTCAGGGCGTCATACATCGGCAGCGCCGCACCGCCCGGCACGCCGGCCACGGTACGGATGCCCTGCCGTTCGAGCAGCTTCATGATCAAGTCTGCTCCGGTCATCTGCATCATCGGGTGATCTCCTAAAGGCTGGGAAGCCGGACTGCCCTTCCCGGTCGGGGTGCGCCAAAAAGCAAAAACCCCCGCCGGTTTTGCGCCGGCGGGGGTTTGAAATTCGTGTTCGACTGCTTGTTCCCCTTACGACGCGACCATGCCTACGCTGACTACGCGTACGACTACGACGACAGCAGGCAGGAAACGGGCGTTATGGGTCACGGAAGGGTTCAGGTCGAAACTTCAGGCTCCGGATTGTGGCACAAAGCGGACAAAACTCAAGCGCTTTCTGCACCGCACCAGGGCGTGCGCCACGCTCCGGTGCGGTGCAGGTTCACTTCGGCGTGCTCGCGTCCCGCAGCGCCCGGCGCAGGATCTTGCCCACGTTGCTCTTGGGCAGCTCTTCGCGGAACTCCACATAGTGGGGCACCTTATAGCCGGTGAGGCCCTGCCGGCAGTGGGCGATCAGCGCCTCCGCGGTGAGCGTCGGATCCTTGCGCACCACGAAGATCTTCACCGCCTCGCCCGAGCGTTCGTCCGGCACGCCCAGGGCGGCCACCTCCAGCACGCCCGGATGGCTCGCCACCACGTCTTCCACCTCGTTGGGATACACGTTGAAGCCGGACACCAGGATCATGTCCTTCTTGCGATCCACGATGCGCACGTAGCCGTCAGGCGCGATTACCGCCACATCGCCGGTGCGCAGGTAGCCGTCCCGCGTGAACACCCGCGCCGTGTCCTCCGGCCGGTTGTAGTAGCCCTTCATCACCTGGGGGCCCTTGACGCACAGCTCGCCGGGCTCGCCCAACAGGACTTCGTAGCCCTCGTCGTCCCGCAGGCTGACGTCGGTCGACGAAATGGGCAGGCCGATGGAATGATTGAACTCAGGCAGGTCGAGGGGATTGATACACACTGCCGGCGACGTTTCGGTGAGCCCGTAGGCTTCCGCCAGGGGCCGCCCGGTCACCGCCTTCCAGCGCTCTGCCACCGCCTGCTGCACCGCCATGCCGCCCCCCAGGGCCAGCCGCAGGGAGGAAAAATCCAGCTTCTCGAAATCCGGATGGTTGAGCAGCGCATTGAACAGCGTATTGACGCCGGTGATGGCGGTGAAGCGGACCTTCGCCAGTTCGGCGATGAAGCCCGGGATGTCGCGCGGGTTGGTGATGAGCAGGTTCTCGGCGCCGATCTTGAAGAAGGTCAGGCAGTTCGCCGTGAGGGAGAAGATGTGATAGAGGGGCAGCGCCGTGACGATCAGCTCCTCGCCCTCCCGCACATAAGGCCCGATCCAGGCGTGGGCCTGCTGCAGGTTGGCGACGATGTTGCCGTGGGTCAGCATCGCCCCCTTGGCCACGCCCGTCGTGCCGCCGGTGTATTGCAGGAAGGCCAGATCCTCGTGCCCCAGCATCACCGGCCGGAGGGGATGGGCGGCGCCCTTCGCCAGGGCCTCGCGGAAGGCGATGCTGCCGGGCAGACTCCACGCCGGCACCATCTTCTTCACGTGGCGGACCACGAAATTCACCAGCAGCGACTTGGGAAACCCCAGCAGATCGCCGAGCCCGGTGGTCACCACGTGGCGCACCGGCGTGCTGGGCAGCACATCCTGCAGGGTGTGGGCGAAGTTCTCGACGATGACGATCGCCTCGCAGCCGGCGTCCTTGAGCTGATGTTCCAACTCCCGCGCGGTATAGAGGGGATTGACGTTCACCACCGTGAGTCCGGCCCGCAGCACGCCGAACATGGCCACCGGATATTGCAGGCAGTTGGGCATCATCAGGGCGACGCGGGCGCCCGGCCCAAGGCCCAGTTCGCCCTGCAGCCAGCCGGCAAAGCGCGCGGACAGCTCGTCCAGTTCACCATAGGTGAGGGACTTGCCCATGTTCACATAGGCGGTGCGCGCTGCAAACTTGCGGACGCTCTGCTCGAAGAGGTCGACGAGGGACGAGAACTCGTCCAGGTCCACCTCGGGGGGCACGCCAGGGGGGTAGCTTTGCAGCCAGATCTTGTCCATGTTGTCTCCTTAGGTCGTTGGTTGTTTTAAGCCTGACCACCGGGCCCGGCCGTCGCAGTGCGACCGGTCATCCTGCGGTCCGCCCTCCCGAGGCGGCCCCGGTGCCTTGCCGGCACCGGCTTCCAACGTACGTCCAGATCGGCGCGTGGGCGCGCCTTGTCATGACGGATCCGCGATCATGCGCAGATCCCGCCGGCCCGTCCGCCCCCTGCGCGGTGCGGGCCGGAGTGCCGCTCAGACCTGGCCTTCTTCCGACGGCCAGTTGCGGATGTAGTTCTTGAGCATGCGGTTCTCGAAGCTCTGCTCTTCCAGCACGGCCTTGGCCACGTCGTGGAAGGACACCACGCCCATCAGCATGGTGTCGTCCATCACCGGCAGGTAGCGCTGGTGGTGTTCGACCATCTGGCGGCGCAGTTCATCCATTTCCATGCTGGGATTGGCCACGACCGGAGTCTTGAGCATGGCTTCCGTGACCGGCAGGGACTCCCAGCCGGCGCCGGCCTTCTGGGTGGCGACGAGCACTTCGCGGAAGGTCAGCAGACCGGCCATGTGGCCCTTGTCGAAGACCACCAGCGAGCCCACGTCCTGCTCCGTCATCACCGCCACCGCATCGGCGAGGGTCTTGTTGGCCGCGATCGTGAAGAGCACCTTGCCCTTGATCGCGAGAATTTCACTGACCAGCATGTTCTTGTTCCCCTAGAAGCGCGAACGCCTTGTTTTGTATTGCACGCGATGGTATTCGATTGTGGAGCCGGCGAGAAGCCTGCTGCGACACGGATTCAGGCAGCATTTCCCGCCTCGTCGACGGCCACCTCGAGCGCCTCGCCACCGGCAAACACCAGGACGGCGCGCAGCGGGCGTCCTGGCCACAACGCCGCCACCGCCCGACCATAGGTCCGGACCTGGGCCCGGTAGACGTCCAGCAGGCGCTCGTCCGGCGCACCGGTCTTGTAATCCACCACCCACAGCGTTTCGCCGTCATCCACCAGGCGGTCGATACGTCCAAGGCGGCCAGCGGCGTCCACAAACTCGACTTCGTTGCGCGCCCAGCGACAGGCGGCCGGGTCGAAGAAACGCGCCAGCTGCGGCCGGGCGACAAGACGTCCGGCCAGTTCCACGGCCGCAGGGTCGAGCCCGGCGGTGGAGCGCGCTTCAGTGAGACATTCCAGAGCAGTGTGGAAGGCTGTTCCAAACAGTGTGCCGGCCGATTCGGCGACGGCGTCGGCCACGCTGCGGTACTGGCCGACAGGCACGGGCGCAATTGTCGGCGCCACCTCAGCCGCCACTGCAGGCGCCGGCGCAGGGGCCGCCGCGACCTCCACCGGCGGAGAGCCCCAGGTGCCCGCCTCCGCCCCGAGCCGCCCCAACGCGGCGGCAATGCGCTGATACGGATTGGGCGCGGCGGCGTCCCGGGTCGGCAGGGATCCACTGGCCAGGAAATACTGGCTCGCCCGGGTGATCGCCACGTAGAGGAGGTTCAGATCCTCCCGTGCGCGGGCCTGCTCCTCGGCCTCGAACAGGGCCGCCCGGCACCGGCCGCGCTCGTCCTTCCGGGTGGCCAGGGAGAAATGCCGCGGGCGGATGTCGCCGGGCGGCCAGTCGAGCAGCACCTGGTCGGTGTCGGGCTTCTGGTGGCCGTTGCGGGCGTCGATGAGCCACACGACGGGCGCCTCCAGGCCCTTGGCGCCATGGATGGTCATGATGCGCACGCGCCCGTCCGCATCGTCCCCGTCGCCGGGGATCAGCCCCTCGTCCGGCGCCTCGTCGTCGCCCGCACCGGACAAGCGGCCCAGCTCGTCGATGAAGCGCGGCAGGCTGGGGTAGCGCCCACCGTCCAGTTCCAGCGCCAGGGCGATGAAAGCCTCCAGATTGGCACGCACCCCGGCGGCCATGGGCGGCGGCACCACGGCGTGATAGCGGGCCAGCACCTGGCCTTCGTGAAAGATCCGGTCGAGCAGATCATGCACCGGCAGCGTCGCGGCCTGCGTCTTCCAGTCGGCCAGCCGATGCCCGGCGCGCTCCAGTGCCGCGTCGGCCGCCCCTTCCGCCAGCATGGCGCCAAGGCGCGCCCACCAGCCGGCTTCGGGACGGGCCGCCAGACGCAGCAGCGCGTCATCAGACACGCCGAACACCGGCGAGCGCAGGGCATGCACCAGGGCCAGATCGTCGGCAGGGCTCGCCAGCCAGCGCAACAGGGCCACCAGATCGGCGGCTTCCAGGGTCTTGAGCAGGCCGCCACGGCTCACGCTGAGATACGGAATGCCGGCGTCCCGCAGGGCCCGCTCGAATTCGGGCAGCACGCTGCGCCGGCGGGTCAGGATCAGCACGTCGCCGTAGCGGGCCGGACGCGGACCGTGCTCCCCCGCCACCTGCCAGCGTCCGACCAGTGCGGAGATGTGTTCGGCCACCGCCAGCGCCTCACGGCGACGGCGCAGGTTTTCGGCGAGGACCGGCGCCACCCGCAGGGGATCGCGCAGCGCGTCCGTCGCAACGTTTGACGCGGTCCCACCCGCCGCCTCATCGTCCTCGATCAGCGGCAGCAGACGCACCTGCCCGGGCAGACCGGCACGCACCGCCGTCTGGGGACGGAAGCCGACGAAAGCCGGCTCATGGGCGAACAGGGAATTGACCACCTCCACCACGGCCGGCGCATTGCGGAAGGTGGCGTCGTTGGCGAGGCGGTCCGCGTCGAAGCGCCGGGCGAGCCATTCGGCGGCGTGGGTGAAGATGCGGAAATCGGCACGCCGGAAGCGGTAGATGGACTGCTTGGGGTCACCCACCATGAAGATCCGCGGCGGCGTGCCGTCGAGCCCGTAGGCGTCCAGCCAGGCCACCAGGATGCGCCACTGCAGCGGGTTGGTGTCCTGGAACTCGTCCAGCAGGATGTGGCGGTAGCGGGCATCCAGCCGCGCCTGCAGGAAGGGCGCCTGCTCGGGATCGGAGAGAAGCCGGTCGGTGTGCCATTCCAGGTCGGCAAAATCCATCAGGCGGCGCTCCGCCTTGTGGGCCTCCAGGGCGTGCAGCAGGCCGCCCGCAGCGCTCAGCACGTCCCGGTTGAGGACGAAGATGCGCTCCTCCAGCACCGCATCGGCGGCGGCCAGGATCTGGTCCGTGAGGCGTCCGTGGAGGTCGAGGAAGCGCGTCTGCCCGGCCTCGCCCAGGCGTTTTGCCTGGGCCGCGGAGGCCTTGACGGCGCGGGGCTCGCCCTTCTGGGTGAGGACCGCTGCCTTGAGGGCGGCGAAGCGCGTGGCAGCATCGTCCGCGGCAAAGCCGGCCCGCAGGGCAGCGGCGCGGGCCCGGTCGCTGTCGGTGTTGGCGTCGAGCAGACGTGCCAGCGCCTCCACCGCCTCCGCCAGCCCCGCCGTCGCGAGGAAGGCCGGCAGCGCGGCCCCCGGCGCGACCACGCCCAGATCGGCCTGCAGGCGCGCCAGGGCCACATCGAGCCCGTCGCGACCGTCGTCCAGGTAGGCGTGCCACTCGGCGCGACGATTCACGAAGGCCTGGAGCAGCGCCCGCGTGCGTGCGGCGCCCACCGTATCGAACAGGCGCAGCAGGGCGGCGGCCTCGACGCCCGCCGGCTCGGCCGCGCAGCTGCGGGCGAAGCGTGCCCAGGCCTCGTCCAGCAGCGGCGCCTCGGCCTCGCTGAGGCGGAAGCCCGCCAGCCCGCTGCCGAAGGGCGCACCGCCGACGATGCGGGCGAACCAGCCATGGAAGGTGGTGATGGTCATGGGCGGCTCGGCCCCGAGCACGGCTTCCAGCAAGCCGCGGGCGCGAGGCAACGCCGCCTGGGCCGCCGCGGCCTCCAGTCCGCGCTCGGACAGGAAGTCCAGCACCGCCGCATCGGGCGCTCCGGCGAGCAGGCGCAGCCACTGACGCAGGCGCTCCTCGATCTCGCGGGCGGCTTTGCGGGTGTAGGTGATGGCCAGGATCTCGCCGGGCCGCGCGCCGGCCAGCAGCAGGCGCAGCAGGCGCGACACCAGCAGCCAGGTCTTGCCGCTGCCGGCGCAGGCCTCGACCACCACGCTGCGGGCAGGATCGAGGGCGCGGCGGGCACGCTCGACGGGCGAGTCGTGGGGCACGCTCATGCCTGGTAATCCTTGCGGCACAGGCCGCGCATCTCACAATGTGTGCAGGCGACGCCGTGGGCCGGCAGCGGTGCACCGGCGTGCAGGGCATCGAAGGCGGTGACGAGGCGTTCCGCCTGGACTTCGGCCATCGCCACGGGATCGTCCAGCGGCGCGGCGCCGACGGCCCCGTCGTCGAGGGCCACGTAGGCGGCCTCGCGGACGGCCGTGCCACGCAGCAGGGTATAGACCGCCAGTTGCACGTCGTCCACGTCGGCGGCCTGCTTGCGCAGCGCACCGAGGGGCCGCGACTTGTAATCCAGCACCGCCTCGGTGCCGTCCCGGCGCCGGTCAATGCGGTCCAGGCGGCCGTGGAGGGTCACGCGGGCGCCGTCGGCCAGGGCAAAGTCGCGCCAGGCGCTTTCCTCGGCGGCAGCGAAGGTCCAGCCCTCCGCCTCCCGCGCCTTCTGCCAGGCCACGTAGGACGGCAGTTGCGCCCGCCAGCGGGCCGCCCAGGCGTGTTCGAGGAAGTTGCGGGCGAGCGCCGGGCCGAACACGCGCGCGCTCTCGTCCTCCAGCGCGGCGACGAGGACCGCGTCATCCTCCGTCGCGATCTGCGGGAAGCGGGCGTGGAAAGCCTGCAGGATGGCGTGGATCATCTGGCCGTAATCGGCCTTCTCGAGGGCCTCGCTCACCTCCTCCGCCTCGCCCAGGCCCAGCACGTGGCGGGCGAAGTAGCGGTAGGGGCAGGCGATCAGGCTGGCCAGACCGCTGGCGGAGATGCGCGTGGGAACCTGCTCCGGCATGAGCACGGGCGCCGGAACAGGCTGTCCGACGACGGGCACGTCGGCTTCGAACGACCCTGGCACGGGCGCACGCAGGGACTCGCCGAAAGCCTGCTGGTGCACCAGGGACAGCACATCGACCGCCGCACAGGGCAGCACGGCTTCGCCGTCGCGCAGGTGCTGCCAGCTGATGCACACCGCGTCGGCCAGCGTGAGGAGTCCGGCCAGGTCGTCATGGAGTCGCGCCCGCGCCTGGGCCGATCCGGGCAGGCCCAGCTCCGCGCGCACGCCTTCGTGGGCGAACACCGGGCGGCGATCCTGCGGAGCCAGGTTGTCGGCGTCGGCGCCGATGAGGGCGGCCGCCTCGAAGCGGCGCAGGCGGGCCGCCGCCAGATGGGTCATCACCACCGGGCTGTCCACGCTGCGGTCGCGGAACATCACGCTCTCCAGCTCCCGGTCAAGCCACTGGCGCCACTCGTGAAAACCGATGCGCGCGTCCTCGTCCGCCAGTTCGGCACGGCGGGCGGCGATCCACGCCAGGATGTCGGCCCCTGCCGCATCGGATGCGAGGGCGGTCACCGCACCCAGGGCCGCCAGCGCCGCACCCAGCCGATCGAGCCACTGGGCCGGCGTCGCCGCGGTGCGGGGAAACACCGAACGCGCCTCAAGCAGCAGGCGCACCAGGGCCGCGGCCGGGGCATCCCCCGCCGCCAGCAGGGCCACGGCATCCAGGCCGGAGGCAAGGCCATGATGGGCGTACAGGCGCGCCACCGCTTCGATGCCCGCCGCCCTGTCGGCCTCGCCGGTGCTGCCCGCCACGAAGGGCGACTTGAGCAGATCCAGCACGTCCCGGTGATAGCCATCGGACGACAGCACCGACAGCCACGCGTCGATCAGGGCCGCGGCGCGGGTGGTGGACAGCTTCCAGCCAGTCTCGTCCTCCACCAGGACGCCGTCCCGCTCCAGCAGGGCGCGGGTGCGCCGCGCGGCGACCCGGTCAGCCGCCACCAGGGCGATGCGCCGCTTGCCCGACGCCAGCCAGCCGCGCACCGTCGCGGCCACGGCACGGGCTTCCTGCTCCAGGCTGTGGGCCGCGAAGAGACGCACGCGGCCGCCCAGTGGCAGGCCGGTGTCCGCCAGCCCGGCCGCCCGCAGCGCCAGAGGCGGCGCATCGGCCCCTGCCGGCCAGGCCGCGTTGAGGACACGGGCGAGACCATCGGTGGCGCGCCACCGATCCGGCACGAACACGGTGACCGGCACCCGCTCGGCACAGGCGGCGTAGACGTCCCGCTCGAAGGGCGACAGGGCGCCTTCGGCGATCGCAAACAGCGGCGCCGTCCGCGCCGCCGCCCAGGCCCGGGCCGCCAGCAGCCGGGCGGCGGCGCGGGACGGCACGCCCCGGTTGTCGGCCTGCCACAGCACATGCACGAGGCGCGCCTCGAAGCGCAGGGGCTCGTCCACGGCCCGGGCGTAGGCATGCGCAAGACGCATCTGCAGCTCGGCCTCGGTGGCCGGCAGACCGACGCCGGCCAGGGTCAGTTCGTCGAAGAGGGCGACCAGCTCGGCGCAGACGTCCCACAGGCTGGCCTCGTCCAGCCAGCGGCGGGCCTTGAGGGCGTGGTAGAGCGCAAACAGCCGGCGGGAATCGGGCAGATGGGGCTGCGCCGCGAGCCAGGGCTCGAGCACCGCCGGCAGGGTCTGCAGGCGCGGCAGCAGGACCGCCCCGCCCGCCGCGGCGTGGAAAGCGGCTCGCAGATCACTGGCGAGCAGCAGGTTGGGCAGGATCAGGCCGGCGCGGGACAGCTCGGCCGGATCAGGGGCCGCCGCCAGCACATGGCCGGCACAGGCCTTGAGGAAATCCCCCCCAGAGGGGAGGGTGACGACGGTCACATCGCCATGCACCACGGTGCCGTGACGGACCGCCGCGGACGCTCAGCGTTCCAGATATTGCAGCTTGTCCGGCACACCGCGCCAGTCGTCGGCATCGGGCAGCGGATCCTTGCGCTCGACGATGGGCGTCCAGGTCAGGGCCAGCTCGGCGTTGAGGGCGATGTAGGACTCCTGGCCGGCGGGCACGTCATCCTCGGCAAAGATCGCCTCAGCCGGGCATTCGGCCACGCACAGGGTGCAGTCGATGCATTCTTCCGGATCGATCACCAGAAAGTTGGGGCCTTCACGGAAGCAGTCCACCGGGCACACGTCGACGCAGTCGGTGTATTTGCACTTGATGCAGTTCTCGGTAACGACGTAGGTCATGACGTTCTCTCTCCTTGGTGGCCCCCGCCGGTGCGCCGGAAAGGCGGCGACCGACGGCAGAAAATCAGCGTATTCAGGGGCCGGAATCATACCCCATTCGGCGTTCCTGCCCCATCCCCGGCACGCGAGCGGCGCCGCTGTGCCGGCGATGCCGCCCTCGCCGTTTCGCTCCCCTCGCCCGAAAACCGCTTTTCTTGCCTGCCAATATTCGCTAGGATCACCTCCATCCATTTCATTGCGCGGGCGGCTCCGTCCTAAGCGAGCCCGGAAGCCCTCTTCCCTCCCGGCAATCTCCTTCAAAAATCCCCTGAACTGCGAGGAATCATGAGCGAACATATCCATTACGTCACCGACGCGAATTTCGAAGCGGAGGTGCTCCAGTCCCAGACCCCCGTTCTGGTGGACTACTGGGCGGAGTGGTGTGGTCCCTGCAAGATGATCGCCCCGATCCTGGACGACGTGGCCAAGGAATACGACGGCAAGCTCAAGGTCGCCAAGCTCAACATCGACGAAAACCAGGACACCCCGGCCAAGTTCGGCATCCGCGGCATCCCCACCCTGATGCTCTTCAAGGGCGGCAACATCGAAGCCACCAAGGTCGGCGCCCTGTCCAAGTCGCAACTCACGGCTTTCATTGACAGCCACCTCTGAGCCGGTTACATTCCGTAGCGTCAGTCTCCTGCGACGTCCGCGGAGCGGCCCCACCCGGTCCCGCTCCGCCGTCGCGGTACAGCAAGAGGCAGTCCTGCCCCTGTACCTGCAGCCGTAACGGCTGCCCATTCTTCCCGCCTCCTTCCCCTTCTTCTCTCCCCCTCCGCACGCCATGCATCTCTCGGAGCTCAAGTCTCTCCACGTCGGGCAATTGCTCGAAATGGCCATCGCCAATGAAATCGAAGGCGCCAACCGCCTGCGCAAGCAGGAGCTGGTCTTCGCGCTGCTCAAGAACCGCGCCAAGAAAGGCGAGCCGATCTTCGGCGACGGGGTGATGGAAGTGCTGCCGGACGGATTCGGCTTCCTGCGCTCGCCCGACACCTCCTATCTGGCGGGCACCGACGACATCTACGTGTCGCCGAGCCAGATCCGCCGCTTCAACCTGCACACCGGCGACACGGTGGAAGGCGAGATCCGCACCCCCAAGGACGGCGAGCGCTACTTTGCGCTGGTCAAGGTGGACAAGGTCAACTTCGAGCCGCCCGAAGCCTCCAAGCACAAGATCCTCTTCGAGAACCTCACCCCGCTGCACCCCAACAAGGTGCTCAAGCTCGAACGGGACATCCGCGGCGAGGAGAACATCACCTCCCGCGTCATCGACATGATCTCCCCCATCGGCAAGGGCCAGCGCGGCCTGCTGGTGGCGCCGCCGAAGAGCGGCAAGACGGTGATGCTGCAGCACATCGCCCACTCCATCACCACCAACCATCCCGACGTGGTGGTGATCGTGCTGCTCATCGACGAGCGCCCCGAGGAAGTGACCGAAATGCAGCGCTCCGTGAAGGGCGAAGTGGTCGCCTCCACCTTCGACGAGCCCGCCATCCGCCACGTGCAGGTGGCCGAAATGGTCATCGAGAAGGCCAAGCGCCTGGTCGAGCACAAGAAGGATGTGGTGATCCTGCTCGACTCCCTGACCCGCCTCGCCCGCGCCTACAACACCGTGGTGCCGGCCTCCGGCAAGGTGCTCACCGGCGGCGTGGACGCCAACGCCCTGCAGAAGCCCAAGCGCTTCTTCGGCGCCGCCCGCAACATCGAGGAAGGCGGCTCCCTCACCATCATCGCCACCGCGCTGATCGACACCGGCAGCCGCATGGACGACGTGATCTACGAAGAATTCAAGGGCACCGGCAACATGGAGATCCACCTGGATCGCCGCATGGCCGAAAAGCGCGTGTATCCCGCCATCAACGTCAACCGCTCCGGCACCCGCCGCGAGGAGCTCCTCCTCAAGGCCGACGTGCTCCAGAAGGTGTGGGTGCTGCGCAAGCTCCTCTACGGCATGGACGACATCGAGGCGATGGAATTCCTCCTCGACAAGATCAAGGCCACCAAGAGCAACGGCGAATTCTTCGACGCCATGCGGCGCGGCTGATCCGCCCCCGGCTCAGGCCCCATCGACGCCACCTCCGGGTGGCGTCGTGTTTTCCGGGCGGCATCGGCACAGGCCCGACGAAACACTGGTCGCGGCCCTGCCCCGCCAGTACAATGCGCCCCTCCTGCGGACGTGGCGAAATTGGTAGACGCACCAGATTTAGGTTCTGGCGCCGCAAGGCGTGGGGGTTCGAGTCCCTTCGTCCGCACCATGAAAAAACCGGCCCTCTGGCCGGTTTTTGTTTGCGCCTCGCAGACGCCTCAGGCCGCCGCCCGGCACAAGGCCTGATGCCGCTCGAACACCGCCACCAGGCGGTCGATATCTTCCTGCGTATGACCCGCGTTGAGGATCACGCGCAGGCGCCCCTGGCGTCGCGGCACCGCCGGAAACTTCACGCTGTCCACGTGCAGGCCGGCCTCGTGCATGCACGCCGCCAGATGATCGGTCAGCGCCTCGTCGCCGATCAGCACCGGCACGATGGGCGTCTCGGTCGCCACCAGCCGGTAGGGCAGTCCGCGCATGCGCTCCACGAAATAGCGCTGGTTGGCCCACAGGCGCTGCAGGCGCTCGGGCTCGTCCTGCACCATGTCCAGCGCCTCGCTCACCGCAAAAGCCTGGTCCGGCGGCAGCGTGGACGTGAAGCCGTAGGCCGTGCAGGTCAGGCGCAGCAGGTCGCCGATGGCCTGTTCGGTGGCGATGAAGCCACCGATGGCGCCATAGGCCTTGCTCAGGGTGCCCATGCAGATCAGACGCGGGTCGTCGATCCCGAAATGTTCCGTGATGCCGCCCCCGTGGGCGCCCAGCACGCCGCTGCCGTGGGCATCGTCCACATACACCATCGCGTCGTAGCGCTCGGCCAGGGCCAGCAGCTCGGGCAGCGGCGCGATGTCCCCGTCCTGGCTGAAGACCCCGTCGGTGACGATCACCCGGCTGGTGGCCGCGGACTGGTTGAGCAGATGCTCCAGGTGTGCCAGATCCAGGTGCCGGTAGGTGAAGCGGTCGGCGCCGGACAGGCGGATGCCCTCGCGGATGCTCACGTGGTTGTATTCGTCACTGAAGAAGGCATAGGTGTGACGCGTGCGCGGGCGATAGCCATAGGTCCGGGCCACCTGGCCGATGCGCGGCAGCGCGGCGAGCACCCCCAGGTTGGTCAGATACCCCGTGGCAAAAAGCAGCGCCGTGTCCTTGCCCTTGAGCCGGGCCAGCTTGTCCTCCAGGGTCCGATAGACGTCCAGATCGCCGCCCAGCAGGCGCGATTCGCAATTGGCCACGCCGTAACGCTGCAGACCGGTCATCGCCGCGCGGATCATGCGCGGGCTGGTGGCCAGCGACAGGTAATTGTTGGTGCTGAAGGAGACGTGCTCGGCCCCGTCCATCCGGAAATGTGGCGCCGGCAGGGATTCGACGAGGGGCACCGCATGGACGGCACCACGCGTCCCGAGCCAGTCGGCAATTTCTGCAAATTCTTTCATCGTGCGGGGCCGCCCATGGACGGCAGGGATAAGCGAGCGCCCGATCTTAGCGACAGACGCTGTCAGCACCTTGGCTCCGGTCTGACGCCGGGCTGTCACGCTGCCCATCCTGGGAAGTCCCCCGCCCGGGCCCCCTTCCGGTATCCTGCGGCGCGCCTGCGCATCATCGCGGAGGCCCCTGCCGCCGGACCGACTCCATGCTCACCGCCCTGCGCACCCTGCCGTCCACCGTCTGGCTCCTCGGCCTGGTCAGCTTCTTCAATGACACCGCCGGCGAGCTGGTCTATCCGGTGCTGCCCCTCTATCTCGCCTCGGTGCTGATGGCCGGCCCCAGGGCCCTCGGGCTCATCGAAGGCATCGCCGAGGCCACCGGCAGCCTGCTCAAGCTGGTCTCCGGCGTGCTGTCGGACCGCCTGCGCCACACCAAGCGCTGGGTGGTGGCCGGCTATGCCATCGCCGGCCTGTCGCGCCCCCTGCTGACCCTCGCCACCAGCTGGCCGCTGGTGCTCGCCCTGCGCTTTGCCGACCGCATCGGCAAGGGCCTGCGCAGCTCACCGCGGGACGCCCTCCTCGCCGCCACCGTGGCGCCGCAACACCGCGGTCTGGCCTTCGGCCTCCACCGCGCCTGCGACAACGTGGGCTCGGTGGCCGGTCCGCTCCTCGCCGCCGCCCTCCTCGCCCGCCAGGTGCCCCTGGAACGGATCTTCCTGTGGGCCAGCCTGGGCGGCGCGGTGGCCGTGGCCCTCACCCTGCTGATCCGCGAACCGGTCCGTGTCGAATCCCGCCCGGCGCTGCGCCCCGGCTGGACCCTCGCCACCCTGCCGCCGGCGTTCCGGCGCTATCTGGCGGTGCTGGTGCTGTTCACCCTGGGCAACGCCTCCAACATGTTCCTGCTCCTCAAGAGCCGCGACGCCGGCGTGGCCGACTACCAGGTGCCGCTGCTGTGGGCGCTGGTCTCCTTCACCGCCGCGCTGTTCTCCACGCCCCTCTCGGCCCTCTCCGACCGCATCGGGCGCAGCCGCCTGATCCTCGCCGGGTGGAGCGTCTATGCCCTGTTCTATCTGCTCCTCGGCCTCGCCGGTCAGGCCTGGATGATGTGGCCCCTGTTCGCCTTCTACGGCCTCTTCATGGCCGCCACCGAAGGGGTCGAGAAGGCCCTGGTGGCCGACCTGGTGCCGCAGGAACAGCTCGGCACCGCCTTCGGCTGGTTCAACCTGGCGGCCGGGCTGACCCTGCTGCCGGCTTCGCTGATCTTCGGCGCCCTGTGGGACGCCCTCGCCCCCACCGCGGCCTTCGCCTTCTCGGCCGCCTGTGCCGCGCTGGCCGCGTTGCTGCTGCGCCTGTGGGTGCACCCGGAACGACCCTGAGGCGTCCCCGCCGCCGCCCCACCCCCTGCGCAGTCCTGCGCATTGTGGGCGTCCGCCCACCTGCGGTATAAGAACCGCCACCCATGCCCGACCAGCACGCCCCTCCCGTCCAGCGCGTCGTCAAGATCCGGCGCGACTACAACACCTGGGTCGCCCGCGAGACCCTGGAGGACTACGCCCTGCGCTTCACGCCGCGCAACTTCCGGCGCTGGTCCGAGCTGCGCGTCGCCAACACCGCCTTCGGCGCCGCCTCATTTCTGGTGCTGGAAGCCGTGGGCGCCACGATGCTGGTGAACGCCGGCTTCATCAACGCCTTCTGGGCCATCCTCGCCACCGGCCTCATCATCTTCCTGATCGGCCTGCCCATCAGCCATTACGCGGCCCGTCACGGGCTGGACATGGACCTGCTCACCCGTGGCGCCGGCTTCGGCTACATCGGCTCGACGCTCACCTCCCTCATCTACGCCAGCTTCACCTTCATCTTCTTCGCGCTGGAGGCCGCCATCATGGCCTACGCCCTGGAGCTGGCCTTCGGCGTCCCCCCCGCCTGGGGCTACCTGCTCTGCGCCCTGGTGGTGATTCCCCTGGTCACCCACGGCATCACCGCCATCAGCCGCCTGCAGGCGTGGACCCAGCCCCTGTGGCTGGTCCTGTTGATCCTGCCTTACCTCTTCCTGCTCACCCAGGAGCCCGGCGTGCTCGCCGAGCTTGTCCGCTATCCCGGCGCGAACGGCGATGGCGGCGCCTTCAGCCCCCAGCTCTTCGGCGCCGCCCTCACCATCGGCATCGCCCTGGTCACCCAGATGGGCGAGCAGGTGGACTACCTGCGCTTCATGCCCGAACGCACCCCCGCCAACCGCCGCGCCTGGTGGCTGGGCATGATCCTCGGCGGGCCCGGCTGGATCCTGCCCGGCATCGCCAAGATGCTCGGCGGCGCCCTCCTCGCCTACCTGGCCCTGCGCAACGCGGTGCCCGCCGACAAGGCCGTGGATCCCAACCAGATGTACCTGATCGGCTTCTCCCACGTCTTCGACCACACCGGCCTGGCCATCGCCGCCACCGCCCTCTTCGTCGTCGTCTCCCAGCTCAAGATCAACGTCACCAACGCCTACGCCGGCTCCCTCGCCTGGTCCAACTTCTTCGCCCGCCTCACCCACAGCCACCCCGGCCGGGTCGTGTGGGTGGTGTTCAACACCGTCATCGCCCTGCTGCTCATGGAGCTGGACGTCTTCCAGGCCCTCGGCCAGGTCCTCGGCCTCTACTCCAACATTGCCATCTCGTGGATGGCTGCGGTGGTGGCCGACCTGGTCATCAACAAGCCCCTGGGCCTCGCCCCGCCGGGCGTCGAATTCAAGCGCAGCCACCTCTACGACATCAACCCCGTGGGTGTCGGGGCAATGGGGCTGGCCTCCCTGCTGTCGGTGGCCACCTTCGCCGGCGCCTTCGGCGCGACCCTGCAACCCTATGCCTCCTTCGTCGCCCTGGGCGTCGCCTTCGTCACCGCGCCCCTCATCGCCTGGGCCACCGGCGGGCGCTACTACCTCGCCCGCCCGGCGGTTGCCACCGGTGCCGGCCTGCAACGCTGCGTCATCTGCGAGCGGGACTACGAAGGCGAGGACATGGCCCACTGCCCCGCCTACCAGGGTTCCATCTGCTCCCTGTGCTGCTCGCTGGATGCCCGCTGCCACGACCAGTGCAAGCCCCACGCCA
The DNA here is from genome assembly GCA_035335645.1 of Rhodocyclaceae bacterium. Lineage (GTDB taxonomy): Bacteria > Pseudomonadota > Gammaproteobacteria > Burkholderiales > Rhodocyclaceae > Zoogloea. Next base: position 24,144 of record DAOQMM010000039.1, read on the forward strand.
GCGTCGCCGAGCAATGGAAGGCCCTGCTCCATCACCTCCTGCCCCACTCCGCCCGCGCCTACATCGACACCGGCCTGGGGCACTACCTGCTCCTCATGGCCGGCGTCACCGCCCTGCTGGCCCTCGTGCTGGGGGTGCTCTATACCCACGAAGCCCTGCTCCTCGGCCCGGACCAACCCGACCTCGTCGCCTCCCTGCGGGCCAGCTTCCTCAAGCTCTTCGCCGCGCTGCTGCTGCTCTCCGGCGTGGGCGCCTGGTGGATGGTGCTCACCCAGCAGAGCCGCCGGGTCGCCCAGGAGGAATCCAACCGCCAGACCGAACTCCTCATGCAGGAGATCGAATCCCACCGCCGCACCGACGAACAGCTCCAGCGCGCCAAGGAAGCCGCCGAGCAGGCCAACCAGGCCAAGAGCCGCTACATCACCGCCATCAGCCACGAGCTGCGCACGCCCCTCAACAGCATCCTCGGCTATGCCCAGATCCTCGCCGCCGACGACGCCATCCCCCCGGGCCGGCGCCAGGCCGTCAGCGTCATCCGCAAGAGCGGCGACCACCTCCTGTCCCTCATCGAAGGCACCCTGGACATCGCCCGCATCGAAGGCGGCAAGGTCGCGCTGGAAGTGCGCCCGCTGGAATTCCCCGCCTTCGTCCAGCAGATCGTCGCCATGTTCGAGCTGCAGGCCCGCAACAAGGGCCTGGACTTCACCTACACCCCCCACGGCGCGCTGCCCGCCGTGGTCCGCGCCGACGAACGCCGCCTGCGCCAGATCCTCATCAACGTGCTCGGCAACGCCGTCAAATTCACCGCCCGCGGTGGCGTCGAACTGGCCGTGAGCTACCGCCGCGAGATGGCCACCTTCGACATCCGCGACAGCGGCCCCGGCATCCCCGCCGCCGACCTGGAGCGCATCTTCGAACCCTTCACCCGCGGCCGCACCGGCGGCTCGCCGGGCAGCGGCGTCGGCCTCACCATCGCCCGCATGCTCACCACCCTCATGGGCGGCGAGCTGCAGCTCAGCAGCACTCCGGGCGAAGGCAGCCAGTTCCGCATCCGCCTGTTCCTGCCCCAGCTCCACACTGCCCAGGCCGAGGCCCTGCCCCGCGCCGCCCGGGTCGGCTATGTGGGCGTGCGCCGACGCATCCTCATCGTGGACAACGAAAAGGTGGACCGGGACATGCTGCAGAGCGTCCTCGACCCCCTCGGCTTCCAGATCGAGCAGGTGGGCAGCGGCGAAGAATGCCTCGTCGCCGTGCCCCGCTTCGCCCCCCACCTGATCTTCATGGACCTCGCCATGCCCGGCATCGACGGCTGGGAGACCATCCGCCGCCTGCGCGCCGGCCCCGCGCCCCTGGCCGGCGCCGACGTGAAGATCGCCATCCTCTCCGCCAACGCCTTCGACAAGGGCCTCGACAACGACGCCGGCGTGGCGCCGCAAGACTTCATCGTCAAGCCCCTGCGGGTGGACGCCCTGCTCGACTGGATCGGCCGCAGCCTCGACCTGGAGTGGGTCCACGCCGACAGCCCGCCGCCCCCCGCGCCGGCCCCGGCCGCCCCGCCGCCCCTCATCGCGCCGGACGCATCCCACCTCGCCGCCCTGGACGAACTCATCGCCCTGGGCTACCTGCGCGGTATCCTCGGCAAGCTCGCCGAGATCGAACGCCTCGACCCCTGCCACGGCGAATTCGTCCGCGTCCTGCGCGAACAGGCCCGCCAGTTCCAGTTCGACGCCATGAAAGCCATCCTCCGCAAGGCCCGCGATGACCGCCCTTGACCGCAGCATCTCCGACATCGTCCTCATCGTGGACGACGTGCCCGAGAACCTCGCCCTGCTCCACGACGCCCTCGACGACGCCGGCCACACCGTGCTCGTCGCCACCGACGGCGAATCCGCCCTGCTGCGCGCCCGCCAGAGCCTGCCCGACGTGATCCTGCTGGATGCCGTGATGCCCGGCCTGGACGGCTTTGAAGTGGCCCGCCGGCTCAAGGCCGACTTCACCACCCGCCACATCCCCATCGTCTTCATGACCGGCCTCACCGAGACCGAACACGTGGTCGCCGCCTTCGCCGCCGGTGGCGCCGACTACGTCACCAAGCCCATCCGCCCCGCCGAAGTCCTCGCCCGCATCGCCGCCCACGTCCAGAACGCCCGCCAGATGAAGCAGGCCCGCAGCGCCCTGGACGCCTTCGGCCAGGCCACCGTCGCCGTGCGCGTGGCCGACGGCCGCCTGGTCTGGCAGACCCCCCTCGCCCGCCGCCTGCTGCGCGACTTCTTTGCCGCCGCCGGCGAGGACGCCCCGCTGCGTCTCCTCGACTGGATCCACGACGCCGAGCTCGCCCGCCGCGAAGGCCGCGAGCCCGTCGGCCTGCTCGCCGCCGACGGCAGCCGCCGCCTCCTCGCCTCCTTCCACGACCAGACCGGCGACGCCGAATGGCTCGTCGTGCTGCGCGAAGAGAACGACGCCTCCGCCATCGAATCCCTCATCGCCGCCTTCCGCCTCACCCAGAAAGAGGCCGAAGTCCTCTACTGGGTCACCCAGGGCAAGACCAGCAAGGACATCGGCGACATCCTGGGCAGCAGCCCCCGCACCGTGAACAAGCACCTGGAACACGTCTTCGAGAAGCTCGGCGTGGAGACCCGCACCGCCGCCGCCAACCTGGCCATGAGCCGGATGCGCAGCGGCAGCGCCTGAACGCCCGCCGCGACACCCGGCGCGTCACGCCGGCGGGGGTGGCGGAGGCCGATCCTCCAGGCGCGAGGTGGCGACCGAGATCTCCCGCAGGAAACACACCAGCCCGGCGATCAGCGACGCCATCCCGCCAATGAAGAGCACCGCCACCAGCGACGAGAAATCGCTGCCCAGCTCCACCCCCACGAACAACACCGCGATCACCACGCAGATCAGCAAGGCACACAGGGTGCAATAGCGGATCGCTGCATGGACCAGGCGCGAACGCCGCTGCAGCAGCGCCATCTCGTCCGCGGCGCGGGCCACCGCCTCGGCGCCGGCCGCCCTCAGCGCGCGCGAACGATCCACGATGCGACCGAGCCGATTGGCCAGCACCCCGAGCAGGGAGCCCACCCCGGTCAACAGGAACACCGGCGCCACCGACTGCTGGATCGCGTGGGCCACCGTAGGCAGATCGGACACCAGGGCCATGACTCAGCGCCCCCCCAATCCGCGACGCAAGGCGCCGCCGCCCGCCCACGCCGCCCGGCCCGCCCCCTGGCCAGCGACCCGCCACGGCCCCTGCACCGCCTGTCTGCCCTTGCTCCTTGCCCGCGTCATCCTCGCCCTCCTGTGAGTGCCTGTTGTCCGTTCCGGTACCGCCTGCGGCAGTGGCCGGCCTCGACCCGTGCCGGCGCGGGGCAGTCTAGCGACCGCCGCGGGCCGACTCAACCGCCCCGGCGCCCCCGCGGCGCCGCGCGCCAACGCACGGCTCGCCTGCGCCAGGCCGGGCCTCAGCCCCCCACCGCCACGCCAAAGAGGCGCCCGATGCCAAAAGTCACGCCCGCCGCCGCGCCGCCGATCAGCAGCTGGCGCGCCCCCGCAAGCAGCGGGTGCTTGCCCGTGAACACCGCAATCGCCGCCCCCAGCACAAACAGACCCAGCGCCGACGACACCGTGCTCGCCAGCAGGATGGAGGCCCGCGGCGCCAGGAACATGGGCAGCGCCGGAATCATCGCGCCCACCAGGAAGACCAGAAACGACGAAGCCGCCGCCTCCAGCGCCGAGCCCCCCAGATCCTCCGGATTGATGCCCAACTCCTCCCGCACCAGGGTATCCAGCGCAGAGTCCTTGTCGCCGATCACCCGCGCCGCCATCTGCCGCGCCTCGTCCTGGGAGAACCCCCGCGCCTGGTAGATCAGGCTCAGCTCCTCCTGCTCCTCGGCCGGCACCTGGGCCAGCTCCTCCGCTTCGCTGGCGATCTGCTTCTCCTGGAGCTCCCGCGCGCTCTGCACCGAGATCCATTCCCCCATCGCCATCGAGCACGCCCCCGCCAGCGTCCCCGCCAGGGCCGTCGCCAGCAGCGCCTGGGGCCCTGCTGCCGTGCCCGCCACCCCCATCACCAGACAGAAGGTGGACACCAGCCCGTCATTGGCCCCCAGCACCATCGCCCGCAGATTGTTGGCCGCGCCGGCCCCGTGGCGACCTTCCAGGCGGGAATAGAGCGCCCCGTTCCAGCCCGTCGTCGAGCGGGACGCCAGCAGGGACAGCATGCGCGCGTGGGAGCGCTCCTGGGCCCGCATGCCCGTGCCCGCCGTCTCCCGCTGGTCGTCATACACCCCGCGGTTGCGCACCTCGTCGCCGGCCACCAGGGGCAGCACCGCCTGGGGCCCGAAGCGCCGCGTCGCCCACAGCAGACAGCGCGCCCGCCAGCCCAGCCCCTGGGGCACCGTGCCCCCCGCCTTCTCGATGCGCCGCCGCCAGAACTCCGCGTGAGTCTCTTCCACCGTGGCCAGCTTGCGATACAGCGCCGCCACCTCCGCCTGGGACTCCTGCGCCGCCATCTCCCGATACAGCGCCGCGCTCTCCTGCTCGCTGCGGAAATTCGCCAGAAACCGCGCCCCATCGCGCCCCATCGCACCCATGCTCGGTCCTCCCGGAAAGTCGCCAGTGGCGCGCAGATCCGCCGCTGCCACCGTTCCGCCCGATTGTCGCAGAGTCCGACGCGCCCACGCCTCCTCCGATCCCCGCGACGCGCTTGCACACGGTCGTCCTGCAATGCCGCGCACCCACCTCCCGACGCGCCGGCCCGCCTTCGCCCCCATTCACCCCGCACGCCCGGCCCAGAAAGCGGCCGAAATCCGCGACAGGGTCACCCAGGGCAAGACCCGCCAG